>CADCVW010000001.1 GCA_902806235.1 uncultured Sphingomonadaceae bacterium
GACTTCCGCTACGCCGACGCGCTCACCACGGCCGACAACATCGCGACCTTCCGCTGGGTCGTGAAGCACGTCGCCCGGCAGTTCGGGCTCGTCGCGTCGTTCATGCCCAAGCCGATCTTCGGGCAGAACGGGAGCGGGATGCACACGCACCAGTCGCTCTTCCGCGACGGGCAGAACGCCTTCTTCGACGCGAAGGCGGAGTGGCAGCTGTCGCGCACGGCGCTGCACTACATCGGCGGGCTGCTGCGCCACGCGCGCGGGCTGTGCGCGGTGACCAACCCGCTGGTGAACAGCTACAAGCGACTGGTGCCGGGCTACGAGGCGCCGGTCAACGTCGCCTGGAGCATGCGCAACCGCTCGCCGATGATCCGCGTGCCCGACCGCCGCGGATCCGGCACGCGCATCGAGCTGCGCACCCCCGACCCGGCGGCCAATCCGTACCTCGCGCTGGCCGTGATGCTGGCCGCGGGGCTGGAGGGGATCGAGACGCAGGCCGAGTGGCGCGAGCCGGTCAACCAGAACATCTGGGAGATGAGCTACCGCGAGCGCCGCCGCCTGCGCATCGACGACCTGCCGCAGGACCTCAACGAGGCGTGCGACGCGCTCGAGAAGGACGAGGTGGTGCAGGCCGCGCTCGGCGAGCACGTGGCCGAGCACTACCTGAACGCCAAGCGGCAGGAGTGGCGCGAGTACGTGACGCAGGTCAGCCAGTGGGAGCTGGATCAGTACCTGGCGAAGTACTGAGCGATGAGCGCTGAGCGATCAGCGATGAGGGGGCTGCGGACGGTGCGCTGCGCGCACTGAGTCTGCCCGCCGAGCAGTTCACGCCATCGTGCGGGCGCAGCCCGCGCTCCGCCCCTCATCGCTGATCGCTGTCCGCTCAGCGCTCCGCGCTCCGCGCTCGCGGTAGCGCCGGCGTGATCCGCTGCGCGTTCTCGTAGTACAGCTTGCGCAGCACCGGGTCCGGCAGGTCGATGCCGTACAGCTTCCAGAACGCGTGGTACGGGCGGTAGTAGTCGAAGTAGTCGTCGCGCGTCTCGAAGACCCGCCAGTAGTACGGGTACTCCTCGGGCTGGAACGAGTCCTTGCCGAACAGGATGCGGTCCTGGAAGCGCACGAAGAAGTCGCGCGCCGCGCGCGGCTGCCGCCCGATGTCGTAGAGCACCGCGCCGATCTCGGTGTGCACGTTGGGCAGCGCGGTCATGAGCTTCGCCAGCCGCGGCAGGTCGTTGGCGTGCCAGCCCATGTGCGCGATGACGAACGTCGTCTTCGGGTTGCGCCGCAGCATCGCGTCGCGCTCCGTCATCAGCTGCTCGAAGCTCGGGAACTGCTCCGCCGGGTAGCGCCGGCCGGGGAACAGCGCCAGCTCGAGCCACCGCTCGTTCGAGTTGTCGATCGGCTGCCAGAACTCCTGCGGGTCGGCGGTGTGGATGAACACCGGGAGCCTGAGCCGCGCGCACGCCGCCCACACCGGGTCGAGCGCCGGATCGTCGATCTTCAGTCGCGAGCCGTCGGCCTTCTTGGTCGAGAGCCCGAGCCCCTTGCCGATCTCGCCCACGCCCACGGCGCCCGCGGCGACGTCGGCCTCCAGCTGCGCGATGGCCTTCTCCGCCCACCCCGGCCCGACGTTGCGGAAGTCGATCCCGGTGAGGACGCGCACGCGCCCGCGTGCCGCCGGCGAGGCGCGGATCGCCTCCATGGTGCGCTTGAGCGCCTCGCCGCTCGTGTTGTTCGCGGCCACCATCATGCCGAGGTTCAGGCTGTCCATCGACGCCACCAGCTTCGCCAGCGCCTCGGGCGTGTCGATCGCGCCCGGGTGGCCGTGGAAGTCGATCGCCGGATACTTGGCGCGCGGCACCAGGTGCTCCGTCGTCACCAGCGTGGAGCGCGGGCGGTAGTCGAGGATGCTCGGCGCCGGCAGCTCGGGCGCCTGGCAGCGGTTCGGCCGCACCTCGGTGGTGCCGGGCGGACACGGCGCGCCCGGCTCGACGGACGTGCCGCGCGCGGCGCCCGGAGGCTGCGCGACGGCGAGGGCGGGAGCGGCCAGCAGGGCGAGCCGCGCGATCAGGACGGAAAGACGCATTGGGCAGGGGCGGGGGTCGAGGATGCCGCAATCTGCGCGTGGGGCCGGCGGGCGCCAACGACGCCCACCGGTCCCGCACACGTTCCACGTCCTCCTCGCCGCTCGCGACGAGCGGTGCGACGTTCAGGGCACGATCGCGTCGTACGTCGCCTCGAGCACACAGACGCAGGAGCCGCGAGAAGTGACCTCGCTGCCGCGTGTGCACCGAACACCGGCGCGAACGACGTGCGTCGCGCACGCGTATGACGAGGCGTGTGCGCTGTGCGGTGCGCACGGCCGCGGCGGCGCCCTGGCGACGCTCTGGCGTCGTCTGCGGAGCTGCCGTAAGCTCGGCCCGGTGCGCCGCTCCCGGCCGTACGCCTGGATGGGCGTGCGGCGTGCGCCGCTCCACCTGGTTCGGAGATCGCCGTGCCCCGCTCGCGTTCCTCGTCGCTGGTCGTCCTGCTCGCCGGCGTCTGCATCGCCGGCCCCATCCGGTCCGCCGCGGCGCAGCGGCCCACCGCCGCGCGCGGCGAGCTCGCCACCGCGACGCCGGCGACCGCGCCCACGCCGCTCGCCGACTCCGCCTACGTGCAGGGGCTGCGCTGGCGCAACATCGGGCCCTTCCGGGGCGGGCGCGTGACGACCGTCGCCGGGCATCCGGCGCACCCGCTCACCTTCTACATGGGCGCCACCGGCGGCGGCGTCTGGAAGACCGACGACGCCGGCGGCAACTGGCGCAACATCACGGACGGCCACTTCGCGATGGGCTCGGTGGGCAGCGTCGCCGTGGCGTCGAGCGATCCCAACGTGCTCTACGTCGGGATGGGCGAGTCGCCGGTGCGCGGCGTCGCGTCGTCGTACGGCGACGGCATGTATCGGTCGACCGACGCGGGGCGCACCTGGACGCACGTCGGCCTCGAGCGCACGCGCACCATCAGCCAGGTGATCGTCCACCCGCGCGACGAGAACACGGTCTGGGTGGCCGCGCAGGGCAGCCGGTGGGGCGGCACGGCCGACCGCGGCATCTACAAGAGCACCGACGGTGGGAAGACGTGGCGCCAGGTGCTGGCCGGCGTCAACGCGACCTCCGGCGCCAGCGCGCTGTCGATGGACGCGACCAATCCGCGCGTGCTCTTCGCCGCCTTCTGGGATCATCAGCGGCAGCCCTGGTACGTGCGCAGCGGCGGCCCGGGGAGTGGGCTCTGGCGCTCCGCCGACGGCGGCGAGACGTGGACGCGCCTCACCGGCAGCGGGCTGCCGAGCGAGATGGGGAAGACCGCGGTCGCCGTGTCGCCGGCCAACCCCGAGCGCGTCTGGGCGCTGATCGAGAGCACCGCCGACAGCGGCGGGCTGTATCGCTCCGACGACGCGGGGAAGAGCTGGCGCCTGCTCAACGGCGACCGGCTGCTGCGCGCGCGCGCCTGGTACTACATCCACCTCTTCGCCGACCCGAAGAGCCCCGAGACCGTGTACGTGCTCAACGCGCCCTTCCTCAAGAGCACGGACGGCGGGCGCACTTTCGTCACCATGGCGACGCCGCACGGCGACAACCACGGGCTCTGGATCAACCCGGAGCGGCCGGAGATCATGATCAACGGCAACGACGGCGGTGCCAACGTCTCGCTCAACGGCGGGAAGACCTGGAGCACGCAGAACAACCAGCCGACCGCGCAGTTCTACCGCGCGACCGTCGACGAGCGCTTCCCGTACTGGATCTACGGCGGGCAGCAGGACAACACGGCGATCGCGATCGCGAGCACCAACGGCGGCGCGGGGCTGGACGACAAGGACTGGATCATCACCGGCGGCTGCGAGAGCGCGTTCCCGGGCGTCGACGTCAAGAACCCGACGGTCGTCTACGGCGGCTGCTACCAGGGGCTGATCGACGCTTTCGACCTCGACACGCGTAGCACGCGCCCGGTGATGGCGTACGCGACGCTCGGGCTGTCGGTGCCGAGCGACCAGCAGAAGTACCGCTTCAACTGGACCGCGCCGATCGTGGTGAGCACGCACGACCCGCGCGTCATCTACCACGGCGGCAACGTCGTGCTGAAGACGACCGACGGCGGCACCTCGTGGGCGCCGATCTCGCCCGACCTCACGCGCAACGACAAGAAGAAGCAGGGGCTCGGCGGCGGCCCGCTGACCAACGAGGGCGCCGGCGGCGAGGTGTACGGCACGATCGTCTACATCGCCGAGTCACGCCGCGACCCGAGCACGCTCTGGACGGCGAGCGACGACGGGCTGGTGCAGCTCACGCGCGACGGCGGCCGGACGTGGCAGAACGTCACGCCGCCCGGGCTCGGCGAGGGGCTCGCGCACGCGCTCGACCTGTCGATGCACGCCGAGGGCACGGCGTACCTCGCGTTCACGCGCTTCCGCGAGAACGACAACCGCCCGTACGTGCTGAAGACGGCGGACTACGGCAAGACGTGGTCGCGCATCGACGCCGGGCTGCCCGAGTTCCCGACGCGCGTGGTGCGCGAGGACCCGACGCGCGCCGGGCTGCTGTACGTCGGCGGCGAGACCGGCGTCTGGGTGTCGCACGACGACGGGCGCCGCTGGGCGCCGCTGCAGCGCAACCTGCCGCGCGTGCCGATCACCGACCTGCGCGTCACCGCCAACGGCGACCTGGTGGCGGCGACCGAGGGACGCGCCTACTGGATCCTCGACGACCTGTCGCCGGTGCGGCAGCGCGTGGCGCCGGCCGCCCCGAGCGCGCCGACCGCGACCGCCGCCCCCGGCTTCAGCTTCTAGGATCGGAGACCGTATGAAGACCCCCAAACTCCCCCTCGTGCTGCTCGGCGCATGCGCTCTGCTGGCCGGCTGCGGTGGCGGACCCCGCCGCGGGCTTGAATCGGTGAACCAGCCGGTCGTCAGCCGCACCGATTACGTGCTCGATGTCGGCGCGGGCGGCGGCGACCGTCTGCCTACGGCTGAAGCGGCGCGGCTGCGTAACTGGTTCGACAGCCTGCGGCTCAGCTACGGCGACCGTGTGGCGGTGAGCGATCCCAGCGGTGACGGCGCGGGCCGCGCCACGGTCGCCCAGATTGCCGCCGACTACGGACTGCTGCTCAGCGATGCCGCCCCCGTCACGGCCGGCGAGGTCGCGCCCGGCGCGCTGCGCGTGGTGGTCACCCGCACCGCCGCCACAGTGCCGGGCTGCCCCGACTGGTCCGACGGGGGCCGATCGGCCGACGAGCGGAGCAGCCGCGACTACGGCTGCGCGGTGAACGGCAACCTCGCCGCGATGATCGCCGATCCTGAGGACCTGGTGCGCGGGCGCACCGGCGATCCGGCGGTGGACGCGCGCACCGCGACCAAAGCGGTCGACGCTTACCGCAAGAGCGCGCCCACCGGCGCGCAGGGCCTGAAATCCGAATCCACGGGAGGCAAGCAGTGAACGCGCCTTTCAACCCCCGCGCGGGCATGCGCGATCCCTTCACCGCCTTCGTGTGCGAGGACGCGACGGCCGAGCTGGTGCGCGGCGTGGCGATCGAGCATGGCTGGGCGCCGGAGAAGGTCAACAAGGGAGGCCTGCGCAACGCGATCCAGTCCCTGTCGGTTGCGGCGAGCCCGCACGTCCTGTTCGTCGACCTGTCCGAGTCGGGCGATCCGCTGACGGACATCAATGCGCTCGCCGAGGTGTGCGAACCGGGCACGGTGGTGATCGCCGCCGGCCAAGTGAACGACGTGCGGCTGTACCGCGACCTCGTCGCCAGTGGCATCCAGGATTACTTGCTCAAGCCGTTCACCTCCGATCAGCTGCGCGACGCCTTTGTCAACGCGCAGCTGACGATCGCCGGGCCGCGCGGGCCGGAGGCGGCGGTCGACCGGCCGCACACCACCGTGGCGGTGATCGGCGTGCGCGGCGGAGTGGGCGCGTCCACCTTGGCCACTTCCCTCGCCTGGCTCCTCGCCGAGAAGGCGGGGCGGAGCACGGCCTTGCTCGACCTCGACGTCCATTTCGGCACGGGGGCCCTCGCCTTCGATCTCGAGCCCGGCCGCGGGCTGACCGATGCGATCGAGAACCCCAGCCGTATCGACGGGCTATTCATCGAGCGCGCGATGGTCCGGGTGGGCGACAAACTGTCCGTGCTGTCGGCGGAAGCGCCCATGCACCAACCGCTGGCGACGGATGGCGGCGCATTCCACCAACTCCAGGAGGAGATGCGCGGGGCATTCGAGTGCACGGTGATCGATCTGCCGCGCAACATGCTGATCCAGCACCCGCACCTCGTCCAGGACGTCAACGTGGCGGTGGTCGCCGCAGAGATGACGCTCGCCGCGACGCGGGACGCGATCCGGGTGCTCGCTTGGCTGAAGGCCAACGCGCCGAACGCGCGCGTGGTGCTGGCGGCGAACAAGGTAGGCCAAGGCTCCGGCGCGGAAATCAGCCGCAAGGAGTTCGAGCAATCGGTCGAGCGCGGGGTGGACGTCCTAATTCCGCTCGACGCCAAGCTCACCGCGCAGGCGGCCAAGCTGGGCAAGCCGCTGGCGGAGGTCGCCAAGGCAGGCAAGCTAGGCCAGCCGCTCAGCCGTTTTGCCGACATTGTCGGCGGCGGCGACGGGATCGGCGCGCCCGACGAGGGTGACGGGAGCGCGGCGTCGCTGAAGAGCAAGCTCGGCGGCTTCAAGCAGCTGCTCGCCAAGAAGCCCAAGCCCGCGCCCGTCGCGGCCTGACCGATATCGGCCTCCAACCACGCAAGGTGCGCCCATGCTGATGCCCGCGCTGCTCCTCCTCGGCCTGCTCGCATCGGCCGCCGCGCTGTTCGTCGCGTTCGGAGGCGGGGAGAATAAGACGCGCGCGCGGCGGCTGCAGGCTCTGCGCGAGCGGCATAGTGACTCCAAGGTGGTCGCCGCCGACGCGCAGCTCAAGCGGCTGCAGAAGCAGCGGGCGACCAAGCTCGACGGCGTGGCACAGCGCTTCATGCCCAAGCCCGCGCTGCTCCGCACGCGGTTGGGGCAGACCGGCAAGGACATATCGCTCGGCAAGTACGGCGCGATCTGCAGCGGCTTAGCGCTGGCCATTGCGCTGCTGCTGGCCTTCCGCGGCGCGCCCTTCCCGCTCGCGCTGATGTTCGGGCTGTTCGTCGGCCTCGGCCTGCCGCATTTCGCCATCGGGGTGCTTATCAAACGGCGCATCGCCAAGTTCACCGCCAAGTTCCCCGACGCGATCGAGCTAATGGTGCGCGGCTTGCGATCCGGCCTGCCGATCACCGAAACCCTGGGCATCGTCGTCAGCGAGATTCCCGGGCCGGTGAGCGTCGAATTCAAGCAGGTTGTCGACCAGATGCGGATCGGCCGGACGATGGACGTCGCGCTTCAGGAATCGGCCGACCGGCTCGGTACGCCGGAATTCCAGTTCTTCTGCATCACGCTCGCCATTCAGCGCGAGACGGGCGGCAACCTGGCGGAAACGCTATCCAACCTCGCCGAGGTACTGCGCAAGCGCGCGCAGATGAAGCTCAAGATCAAGGCCATGAGCTCGGAGTCGAAAGCCTCCGCCATCATTATCGGCGCGCTGCCTTTCGTCGTGTTCGGCCTAATCTGGGCGATCAACCCGGCTTATATGGGCGGTTTCTTCACCGACGAGCGTTTGATGATCGCCGGCGGCGGCGGGCTGATCTGGATGAGCATCGGCGTATTCATCATGGCCAAGATGACGAGCTTCGAGATCTAGGCGCGGCGCCGCCCCAAGGAGTTAGACGAGAACCATGACCGCAGCAGCTGCCGGCCCGACCTTGCTGGGCGTCGACGTGATCTGGGTGGCGACCCTGTTGTCCGCCGTCGCGACCTTCGCCGTGCTGGTGGCGATCTACGCCGCCACTACGGTCCGCGACCCGATGGCGAAGCGGGTCAAGGCGCTCAATGAGCGACGCGAGCAGCTGAAGGCGGGCATCGTCGCGTCCAGCAGCCGGCGGCGGCGCAGCCTGACCGGCAAGAACGAGGCGGCGGATAGGATCCGCATCTTCATGAACCAGTTCAAGCTGCTGCAGGACGAGCAGATCCGGCAGGCGCAGCGCAAGCTGGCGCAAGCCGGCATCCGCGCCAAGGAGCTGGCGGTGGTCGTCATTTTCGCGCGTTTCGTGCTGCCGCTAATCGTCGGCGGGTTCATCGCCTTCGGCTTCTACGGGCTCGACTGGGCGCCAGAGTGGACGCCCCTAAAGCGCTACGGCGCGGTCGCCGCGTCCTTGGTCTTGCTCTACAAGGCGCCGGATATCTATCTCAAGAACACGATCGGCAAGCGCAGCAACGCGATTCGCAAGGGCCTGCCCGATGCGCTCGACCTGCTGGTGATCTGCGCCGAAGCGGGCCTGACGGTGGACGCAGCGTTTAGCCGGGTGAGCAAGGAGCTCGGCAAAGCTTACCCCGAGCTCGGCGACGAGTTCGCGCTGACCTCAATCGAGCTCGGCTTCCTCACCGACCGGCGCTCGGCGTTCGAGAACCTCGCCATGCGGATCGACCTGGAGGCGGTGCGGGGCGTGGTAACGACCATGATCCAGACGGAGAAGTATGGCACGCCGCTGGCGTCGGCCCTGCGCGTGCTGTCCGCCGAGTTCCGCAACGAGCGTATGATGCGCGCGGAGGAGAAGGCGGCGCGGCTGCCGGCGATCATGACGGTGCCGCTGATCCTGTTCATCCTGCCCGTGCTGTTCATCGTCATCCTCGGCCCGGCGGGCTGCTCAATTGTGGACAGCTTCGCCAACCAGTAGCCGATATCGTTGAGCGGGCGGAACGGCTCCGCCCGCGACGGGTTTTCCGGTGCAACCGCACTGGAGGCCTCCCATGAACCTCAGTTTTGAAGAAGGCGTGTTCGCTGGCCTGTTGTTCCTGCTGGGCCTCCTGCTCGGGATGCTGCTGCGCGGCGGCGGCAAGTGGCGGCGACGGCACGACGAGCTGCACGAGCGGCACCGGTCGGTCGAAGCCGAGCGCGACGGCTGGCGCGCGCGGCACGACGCGCTGGAAGGCGAGCGCGAGACCTGGGCGCGCGAGCGGGCGGAGTGGCAGCGGCACCATGCGACGGCACCCGTCGCGCACGACGCAGGCGTCGCTACGGCGGCGGGCGTCGGGGCCACCGCGCTGCACGGCCACCCGGACAACGTCGCGCCCTTTCGGCGCGAGGCGACCGTGGAGCGGACGACGGACGTCCGCCGGCTCTCGCCCGGAGAGGTGCGGACGGTGGAGCTGGGCGACGCGCGGCAGATCGACGGAGGCCAAGTGGACGACGGCCACGTCGGCGATGGCCGCGGCGGCGTGACGGGCGGGACCGCAGCGCCGCGTGAGGGCTTCGCGCCGAGCTACCCGCAGCGCAGCGAGGTCAAGCCGGACTAGACGCGCGTTCCCGTAGGGCCGCCTGGGCGGCGGCCAAGCGGGCGATCGGCACTCGGTACGGCGAGGCCGAGACGTAGTCGAGACCGAGCCGGTGGCAGAAGGCGACGGACGCCGGGTCGCCCCCGTGCTCGCCGCAGATGCCGAGCTTCAGGTCGGGGCGTGCCGCCCTGCCCCGCTCGGCGGCGATGGCGATCAGCTCGCCGACGCCCTCCTCGTCGATGCCGACGAAGGGGTCGCGCGGGTAGATGCCCTGCTCGACATATGTTTGCAGGAAGCGGCCAGCGTCGTCGCGGCTGAGGCCCAGGGTGGTCTGGGTGAGGTCGTTGGTGCCGAAGGAGAAGAACTGCGCATGCGCCGCGATGTCCCCGGCGCGGAGCGCGGCGCGGGGGAGCTCGATCATGGTGCCGACCAAGTAGGGCACGCGGCGCGACGCGCCGGAGGCCGCAAACACCTCCTCGGCCGCGCGGTCGACCACCGCCTTCATTAGCTCCAGCTCGCGCGCGGTGGCGACGAGCGGGATCATCACCTCGGGGAAGGGCGCTTCGCCGGTGCGGGCTTGCACCGCCACCGCAGCCTCGAAGATAGCGCGGGCCTGGGTCTCGTAGATCTCCGGAAAGGTCACGCCCAGGCGACAGCCGCGATGGCCGAGCATGGGGTTGAATTCGTGGAGCTCGGCGAGGCGGCGGATGACCGCCTCGACCGACGCGCCGGACGCGCGGGCGACCTCGGCGATCTCCACTTCGCCCTGCGGCAGGAACTCATGGAGCGGCGGGTCGAGCAGGCGGATGGTGACGGGCAGCCCCGCCATAATCTCGAAGATCTGCTCGAAGTCGGCCCGCTGCTCGGGGAGCAGGACGGCGAGGGCCGCGCGGCGGCCCGCTTCCGAGTCCGCCAGGATCATCTCGCGCACTGCGGCGATGCGCCGGGCGTCGAAGAACATGTGCTCGGTGCGGCACAGGCCGATGCCCTCCGCGCCGAAGGCGCGCGCGACGCGGCAGTCGGCGGGCGTCTCGGCATTGGTGCGGACGCGCAAGGTCCGCACCTTGTCGGCCCAAGCCATGAGCACGCCGAAGTCGCCCGCGAGCTCCGGCTGCACGGTGGCGACCTCGCCCAGCATCACCTCGCCGGTGGAGCCGTCGATGGTGATGACGTCGCCCTCGCGCAGGCTCGCGCCGCCCGCGCGGAGCGTTCTGGCCGCGGCGTCGATCTGCACGCTTCCTGCGCCCGACACGCAGGGGCGGCCCATGCCGCGGGCGACCACGGCGGCGTGACTCGTCATGCCGCCGCGCGCGGTGAGGATGCCCTTGGCCGCGTGCATGCCGCCGATGTCCTCCGGGCTGGTCTCAACTCGGACGAGGATGACAGACTCACCGAGCGTCGCGTGATGCTCGGCGGCCACCGCCGTGAAGGCGATCCGGCCGGAGGCGGCACCGGGCGAGGCGGGCAGGCCCTTGGCGATGACGTGGCGCGGCGCGGCGGGGTCGAGCGTCGGGTGGAGCAGCTGGTCGAGCGCGGCCGGGTCGACCCGGGCGACCGCACTGCGCCGGTCGATCAGCCCCTCCTCCGCCATATCGACTGCGATCTTGAGCGCGGCCTTCGCGGTGCGCTTGCCCGAGCGAGTCTGGAGCATCCAGAGGACGCCCCGCTCCACCGTAAATTCGATGTCCTGCATGTCGCGGTAGTGCGCTTCGAGCAGGTCGAATACGCGGGAAAGCTCGCCGAAGGTGGCGGGCATCGCTTCTTCCATCGACAGCGGCCCCGCCCCCGCCCGCTCGCGCGCGGCGCGGGTCAGGTACTGCGGGGTGCGGATGCCGGCGACGACATCCTCGCCCTGCGCGTTGATGAGGTATTCGCCGTAGTGGGCGCGCTCGCCGGTGGCGGGATCGCGGGTGAAAGCAACGCCGGTGGCGCTAGTCTCGCCCATGTTGCCGAACACCATCGCTTGAACGTTTACCGCGGTCCCCCAGTCGCCGGGGATGTCGTTAAGCCGACGGTAGACCCTGGCGCGGTCCGACCGCCAGCTGCCGAACACGGCGCCGATCGCGCGCTCCAGCTGGTCGCGGACATCCTGCGGGAACTCCGCCCGCAGCGCGTCGGAGACGACGCGCTTGTACGCGGCGACGAGGCGGCGGAGGTCGTCAGCGGTGAGCTCGGTGTCGAGCGTGACGCCGCGGTCCTCCTTGGCAATCTCCAGCGCTTCCTCGAATAGGCCGTGGTCGACGCCCATCACCACGTCCGCGTACATCTGAACGAAGCGGCGATAGCTGTCCCAAGCGAAACGCGGGTCGCCGGAGGCGGCGGCGAGGCCCTCGACCGTGGCGTCGTTGAGTCCGAGATTAAGCACGGTGTCCATCATGCCGGGCATGGACACGCGCGCGCCGGAGCGGACCGAGACGAGCAGCGGGTCGTCGGGGTCGCCGAAGCGCTTGCCCGTCACCGCCTCGATGTGGGCGAGGCCCTCGGCGAGCTGCGGCGATAGGTCGTCGGGGAGGCGGCCGCCCGCCGCGGCGTAGGCCGCGCAGACAGGGGTGGCGATGGTGAAGCCGGGGGGCACGGGCAGGCCGATGGACGCCATTTCGGCGAGGTTCGCGCCCTTGCCGCCGAGCAGCGCCTTGTTTCCGGCTTCGCCGTCGGTGACGCCGCCGCCGAAGCGGTAGACGGAGCGCGCCGCCGGCGTGATCTGTCCCATTTCGGGGCGAAGGTCCGGAAGGTCCCTGGCGTTTATAAATTCCTGTCCCCCGCCGGCGGGGGCGCGCGCTCCTCCGTCGGCCGGGTTCAACCTTCGATCCTGGAGAAGTCGGCGACGCGGTGCGCCGCGTCGCGAAGGCGCGCGAGGAGCGACAGCCGAGTGGCGCGCTTGGCGGGATTGGGGTCGTTCACGGTCACCTCGTCGAAAAAGCGGTCCACGGGCGCGCGCAGCTCCGCGAGGACGGCCAGGGCGCGCTCGAACTCCTCCGCCGCGAGGGCTTGGCCGACGCGAGGCTCGGCCGAATCGAGCGCGGCGCGGAGGGAGTATTCCGCAGGTTCGGGCGAGTAGGACAGCGATTTTTCGCCCTGCCCTCTTCCTTCCTCGTCATCCCGGGCCCGACCCGCGGCCGGCCTGCCTACTTCGTCGGCGGTGGAAGAGGAGGTCGGTCCCGGCTCAAGGCCGGGATGAAGGGTGTTCTCGGGGGAGCCGTCCCATTCTTCCTTCTTCAGGATATTCGCGGCGCGTTTGTAGCCGGTCAGCAGGTTGGCCCCGTCTTCGCCCTCCACAAAACGCTGCAGCGCGCGGACGCGGGCGAGGAGGCGGACGAGGTCGTCCTCGCCGCCGAGCGCGAACACCGCGTCGATGAGATCGTGGCGAACGCCGGCCTCGCGCTGCTGGACCTTGAGGCGGTCGGCGAAGAACTCGAGCACGGCCGCGACCGTCGGCCGCACCCGCTCGACGATGAGCTTTTGTCTGGCTTCCTCGGACAAGTGCCTGTCCAGCGCGGCGCCCTTGGCTTCCACGAGTACCTCGTCCGTCAGCGGCAATCCGGCAGCTTCTCGAGCACCGAGCAACGCCTGCACTTGCTGAGCGGCGGCCTTGCCCAGGAGCCTGCCCAGACGAGAGATGGCGAGCGTCACCGCACGCGTGAGCGGGAGGCGCAAGCCGCCCGCCTCCAGCAAGGCGATCACAGCCAGAGCGGCACGCCGGAGCGCGAAAGGGTCCCGCGACCCGGTCGGGGGCATTCCTTCGTAGAAAAAGACCGCGATGGTATCCAGCTTGTCCGCCAAGCTTACCGCCACCGTCACTGGCGCGGTCGGGACCTCGTCGCCCTGCCCGACCGGCCTGTAATGGTCGCGGATCGCGTCGGCGACCTCCGCCGCCTCGCCCTGCGCGCGGGCGAGGTGGCCGCCCATCACGCCTTGGAGCTCGGGGAACTCACCGACGAGGCCGGTGACAAGGTCGGCCTTGCAGAGGCGTGCGGCGCGTTCGGCGAGGGCGGCGAGCCTCTCCCTCTGCCCTTCAAAGGAAAGGGTTGGAGAGAGGGGCAGTGAACCGCCGGCGGTCGCATCGCTTGCACCATCGCCGCTGCGTGGCGAGCGAGCATCTACGCTGCTCGCCCCCTCTCCCAGCCCTCTCCCCTGAAGGGGAAAGGGCTTGATGATCCCATCCTCCACCAGCCAGCGCGCGAGGCGCGCCACGCGATCGACCTTGTCGGCCACCGTGCCGAGCTTTTCGTGGAACACGATGCCGTCGAGCTTCTCCGCCTGGCTCTCCAGCGGCGTTTTGAGGTCGTTTTCCCAGAAGAAGCGGGCGTCGGCGAGGCGGGCGGCAAGCACGCGGGCGTTGCCGGCGGCGATCGCCGTCCCGCCGTCGGTCGCAGCGATGTTGGCGGTGAGCACGAAGGCGGGGGCGAGGTCGCCGGCCGCGTCGAGGCAGGAGAAATACTTCTGGTTGGTCCGCATGGTGAGCTGGATGATCTCGCGCGGGACCTGGAGGAAAGCGGGGTCGAAGCGGCCGAGGAGCGGGATCGGCCATTCGGTGAGGCCGGCGTTCTCCGCGACGAGGCCGTCGTCCTCGACGAGGTGGAGGCCGGCGTCCGCCGCCGCGGCGCGGGCGCCTTCGGCGATGATGCGCCGCCGTTCGTCCCCGTCGACGATGACGTGGCAAGCGCGGAGCTTGCCTTGGTAGTCTTGGGCGGAGCCCATGGTGATCAGGCCGGGGTGGTGGAAGCGGTGACCGACGGTGGCGGCCGAGGCACGGACGCCGGCGATCTCCACCTCGATCAGTTGGCCGTCGTTGCTGCCCTCCCCGCTCAGGAGCGCGACGATGCCCTGGAGCGGGCGGACCCAGCGAGGGCTGTCGGCGCTAATGCTAGCCGCGCCCCAACGCATCGACTTGGGCCAGGGGAAGGCGCGAACGATCGCGGGGATCGCTTCGGCGAGCACTTCGGAGGTGGGGCGGCCGGGGCGTTCGATGGCGGCAAATAGGACGGCGCCCTTCTTGTCGGGACGCTCCTCGAGTTGCTCGCGCGTCAGTCCGGTCGAGCGGAGGAAACCTTCGATCGCCTGGGGCGGCGCGTCGGCGCGGGGGCCTTTGCGTTCCTCGCGCATCGCTTCGGTCGCAGCGGGTAACCGCCAAGCGATCAGCGCCAGGCGGCGGGGGGTGGCGTAGGTGCGAACTTCTGCGGCGCGGAGGCCGGCGGTCGCCAGTTCGCGCTCGAACAGGGCCCGGAGGTCCTCGCGCGCGCGGTCCTGCATGCGGGCAGGGATCTCTTCGGAGCGGAGCTCGAGGAGGAAGTCAGGCACGGTCTAGCTCCTCCCCGGCACGGGGAGGGGGACCGCTCGCCCTCTTGGGCGAGTGGTGGAGGGGGCCCCGCTCTCGGCGGGGAAGGTTCCGGGAGAGAGGTGGGCCCCCTCCACCGCGCCGCTGCGCGTCGCGGTCCCCTTCCCCGTGCCGGAGAGGCACTTGGTCCCGCTCACGCCGCCCACCCATGCTTCTCCACCCAGGCCCGGCACGCGCCCTTCGCGAGGTCGCGCACCCGGCCGATGTAGGCCTGGCGCTCGGCGACGCTGATGACGCCGCGGGCGTCGAGCAGGTTGAAGAAGTGGCTCGCCTTGATTGCCTGGTCGTAGGCGGGGAGCGGCAGGCTCCGCTCCAGCAGCGCGCGGCACTCGTCGGCGGCGTCGCGGAAGGCGCGGAACAGGAAATCAGTGTTCGCCGCCTCGAAGGAGTAGGCACTGAACTCGCGCTCGTTCTCGCGGAACACGTCGCCGTAGGTGACGCCCGCTTCGTTGTAGGCGAGGTCGTAGATGTCGTCCTTGCCCTGGAGGTAGAGCGCCAGCCGCTCAAGGCCGTAGGTGAGCTCGCCGGCGACCGGGCGGCAATCATAGCCGCCGACCTGCTGGAAGTAGGTGAACTGGGTCACCTCCATGCCGTCGCACCAGACCTCCCAGCCGAGGCCCCAGGCGCCGAGCGTGGGGCTTTCCCAGTCGTCCTCGACGAAGCGGATGTCGTGGAGCAGCGGGTCGATGCCGATCGCGGCTAGGCTGCCGAGGTAGAGCTCCTGCAGGTCCGGGGGGCTCGGCTTCAGGATCACCTGATACTGGTAATAGGCGCCGAGCCGGTTCGGGTTCTCGCCGTAGCGGCCGTCCGACGGGCGTCGGCAGGGCTGGACGAAGGCGGCGCGCCACGGGTCGGGGCCGAGCGCGCGCAGTGTGGTGGCGGGGTGGAAGGTGCCTGCCCCCATCTCGACGTCATAGGGCTGGAGGACGACGCAGCCGCGCGCCCCCCAATATTGGTGGAGGCGGAGGATTAGGTCTTGGAAGCTCAGCGGCGGCGGGCCGGGCACGGGCGGAACTCGCGGGAGGAGGGACGCGCCGCCTTGGCGCGGGAGCCGGGGGGCGTCAAGGCGAGCGCCCGGCCCGCGGGCGTGGACGGGGGCGGCCGCGGCTTCTACAACGGCGCGGGATCGAGAGGGGACGACGGATGGGCAAGATCGCGACTTTAAGCATGGCCGCGCTGCTGCTGGCGGTCTGCGCGCGGACGGACGGGGGCGGCGCGCCCTCGGCGGCGGCCGAGCCCGCGCCCGCCGCCGTTCCCGCCCCGCCCGCCCCCGTCGCGGCTCCCGCGCCGCAGACGGACACGCCCGGCGCTAAGGTCGCGGCGTCCGCCCCAGCGACGGCGGTTGCGGCGCGCGACGCCGATCCGGCGCTGTGGCTGATCAAGGACGGCGACACAAAAGTTTACCTGTTCGGCACCGTGCACCTGCTCAGGCCCGGCCAGACCTGGTTCGACGAAGGGGTGCGCGCGGCTTACGACCGGTCAAGTGAGGTAGTGCTGGAAGTGGTGCAGCCGGAAGGCGCGGCGGCGCAGGCGACCCAGTTGCGCGCGGCGCGGGCGGCGGACGGCAAGCCGCTGCGGAGCAAGCTGTCGCCCGCCACGCGCGCCAAATACGAAGCGGCGATGAAGGCGAGCGGGCTGCCGGCGGAGGCGGTCGCCCAGTTTGACCAGTTCGACCCGTGGTTCGCCGCGCTGACGCTGAGCCTGCTGCCGGTGCTCAAGGCGGGGTACAACCCGGCGGCGGGCGCGGAGACGGTGATCACGGCGGCGGCCAAAGGGGCCGGCAAGCCGGTCGGCCAGCTCGAAACGGTGGAGCAGCAGCTCGGCTTCTTCGACGAGCTCGATCAAGCGAGCCAGATCAAGTATTTGGAAGCGACGCTGGACAGCCTGGACGAGACGACGCAGCAGCTCGACCAGCTGGCGGAAGCTTGGGCGGAGGGCGACACCGAACGGCTCGGCGCCCTGATGAACGAAGCGCTGCGGGCGACGCCGGAGGTGGCCAAGGCACTGCTGACCGACCGCAACGCGCGCTGGGCTCAGTGGATCGACGATCGGATGGACCGGCCGGGCACCGTGTTCGTGGCGGTGGGCGCGGGGCACCTGGCGGGGGCGGACTCGGTGCAGGCGATGCTCGCCAAGCGGAAGCTGCGCGCGGAACGGGTGCGCTACTAGGGGCCGCCTTGCCCCGAGCGCCGGGCTCGGCTAGAGCGCGCGGCTTCCCGCCTGTGGTCATCCCTGGAGGCGCGGCGGGACGACCAACGAGGAGATAGAAGATGAGCGAGCAGCTGACGCTGCAGGCGCAGCCGCGCGACCGGGCTGGCAAGGGAGCCTCCCGCGAGTTGCGCCGCCAGGGCCGTGTGCCCGCGGTGATCTACGGCCAGGGTCAGACCCCGGTGCCGATCCACCTGGAGGAGAAGGCGCTGGTGAAGGCGCTGTCCACCGGGCACTTCATGACCACGGTCGTGGCGCTGGAGGGCTCCGCCCCGGGCGGCGCGCCGATCCGCACCCTGCCGAAGGACGTGGCCTTCCACCCCGTCACCGATCGGCCGATGCACGCCGACTTCCTGCGCATCGACGAGCACAGCCGCGTGACGGTGCAGGTGCCGATCGTGTTCGAGGGCGCGGAGGAAGGCTCGCACGTCACGGCCGCGATGCACGAGGTGGCGCTGAGCTGCGACGCGGCGAACATCCCGGCGGAGATCCGCGTGGACGTGAGCGCGCTAGCGGTCGGCCAGGCAATCCGGCTGGCGGACGTGCTACCGGTGGGCGCCGAGTACGCGGGCGACGCGGTGGAGCTGGTGATCGTCACCAACTCGGTGAGCGCGGGCCAGGCCGATACCGACGACCTGCTCGACGACGTCCCGCCCGCCGACGCGGTGCCGGCGACGGAGGTGCCTGGCGGCGAGAGTGTCGAGCAGACGGGCGACAACACCGGCGACGAGCCGGCGCAGGGCTGAGGCGTCCCGGGCGGGGCGGTGGAGGGTACGCCCCTCCCCCCGCCCCGCCGCCTGACGCCGCTGGGGAGCTGGCGATGCAGATCTGGGTCGGCCTGGGCAACCCGGGCCCTTCCTACGCGCTCCACCGGCACAACGTGGGCTTCATGGCGGTGGACGCCATCGCGGAGGTTCACGGCTTCCCCTCGCCCAAGCGGAGTTTCCAGGGCTGGGCGCAGGAGGGGCAGATGGGCGGGCAGCGCATCCTGCTGCTCAAGCCCGCGACCTACATGAACGATAGCGGTCGCTCCGTCGGGGAAGCCGCGCGCTTTTTCAAGGTGCCGGTCGAGGACGTGACGCTGTTCCACGACGAGCTCGACCTCGCCCCGTTCAAGGTCAAGGTAAAGCGCGGCGGCGGCACGGCGGGGCACAACGGGCTGCGCTCGACGGAGGCGCACCTGGGCAACCCGTTCCGCCGCGTGCGGCTCGGCATCGGGCACCCCGGGCACAAGGAGCGGGTAAACGGCCACGTGCTCGGCAACTTTGCGAAGATCGAGCTCGAACCGCTCACCGACATGCTCGGCGCAGTGGCGGCGGCGGCGGACTGGTTGGCCAAAGGCGACGACGCGCGGTTCATGAGCGACGTCGCGCTCAGGATGCAGGGATAGGGACATGGGTTTTCGCTGCGGCATCGTGGGCCTGCCGAACGTCGGCAAGTCGACCCTCTTCAACGCGCTGACGGAGACGGCAGCGGCGCAGGCGGCGAACTACCCGTTCTGCACGATCGAGCCGAACGTCGGCCAGGTCGCAGTGCCCGACGAGCGGCTGACCCGCATCGCGGCGATCGCCAAATCGGCCAAGGTGATCGAAACGCAGCTCGGCTTCGTCGACATCGCCGGGCTGGTGCGCGGCGCCAGCCGCGGCGAAGGGCTCGGCAACCAGTTCCTCGCCAACATCCGCGAGGTGGACGCGATCGTTCACGTGTTGCGCTGCTTCACCGAAGGCGACGTGACCCACGTCGAGGGCCGCGTGGACCCGGTGGCGGACGCGGAGACGGTCGAGACCGAGCTGATGCTCGCCGACCTCGACAGCCTCGAGCGGCGCGTGCCCGCGCTGCAGAAAAAGGCGAGCCAAGGCGACAAGGAGGCGAAGGTCCAGGCCTCGGTGCTGGGGCAGGCGCTTGAATTGCTGCGCGACAGCAAGCCGGCGCGGCTGACGGAACCGAAGGACGAGGACGAGCGGCGCGCCTTCGAACAAGCGCAGCTGCTCACCGCCAAGCCGGTGCTTTACGTCTGCAACGTCGACGAAGGCGACGCCGCGGCGGGCAACGCGCATTCGGCGCGGGTGTTCGAGCGGGCGGTGGCCGAGGGCGCGGGCGCGGTGGTAATCTCCGCGGCGATCGAGGCGGAGATCGCGACCATGGCGCAGGAGGACCGGGCGGAGTTCCTGGGCGACCTGGGGCTAGAAGAGACGGGGCTGAGCCGCATCGTGCGCGCGGGCTATTCCTTGCTCGACCTGCTCACCTTCTTTACCGCGGGGCCGAAGGAGTCGCGGGCGTGGACGGTCGAGCGCGGGGCGCGCGCGCCGCAGGCGGCGGGAGCGATCCACAGCGACTTCGAGCGCGGGTTCATCCGGGCGGAAACGATCGCCTTTGACGACTACGTCGCGTGCGGCGGCGAGGCCGGCGCGCGCGAGGCGGGCAAGCTGCGCTCGGAGGGCAAGGAGTACGTCGTGCAGGACGGGGACGTGCTGCTGTTCCGGTTCAACGTCTAACGCTCCGGCGTTCCGGTCCCTTGCCGCCCCGTTCGCGCTGAGCTTGTCGAAGCGCTCGCCTTTCTTCAAGCGACGGGAGGAATGGGTGAGCTTCGACAAGCTCAGCCCGAACGGTGTTCTAAAACGGAGGCGGTCGCTATGCGCTACTGGGAAGACGTCGAGCCGGGCGCGACCGCGTCGTTCGGGAGCTACCTCGTGACGCGCGAGGAGGTGGTCGCGTTCGCAGAGCAATATGACCCGCAGCCTTTCCACCTGTCGGACGAAGCGGCGGCGCAGACCTACTTTGGGCGGCTGTCCGCCAGCGGCTGGCACACCTGCGCGATGACCATGCGGATGTTGGTGGACAACATGGCGAGCGAGGAGAGCGCCGGGCTCGGCTCGCCGGGCGTAGACGAAATCCGCTGGCTGAAGCCGGTCTACCCGGGCGACATCCTGCGCTGCGAGAGCGCAGTGGTGGACAAGAGCGCCAGCCGGAGCCGGCCCGACATGGGTTCGTTCCGGTCGGAGATCACCGTGCTGAACCAGAGGGACGAGCCGGTGCTGCGGATGAAGTCGATTGGGCTGATCCGGAGAAGACCTGCGGAGTGAGCCAGCCGACCTTCTTGCTCTCGATTAGAAATCGCGCGGGCTGACGCCAGCGTACCAGCTTCTCCGCTCGCTCCAGCAGGGCGCCGCGGTGAAGCCGCGCCGTCGGCCCGGTCCGGCGAACAGTCGCCGGCCGGCCGTGCGTATCTACGTATTCAACCCCGCTTCCCGGCTCGCCTCGTCGCGCTTCTCGCGGTTCTCGGGCTTCATCGTGCCGGTGTAGGCGACGGGCTTGGCCTTTTGGTCGCGCCACACATTGCGGTAGGCGAGGTAGCCGAGCAGCGTGGCGATGGAGAGGAAGATCATCGCCGCCCAGCCGGTGCGGTGGCGGTTCTCCAGCTTCGGCTCGGCGGTCCAGATCAGGAAGGCGGAAACGTCCTTCGCCATCTGGTCGACGGTGCTCTTGGTGCCGTCGGCATAGGTCACCTGGCCGTCCGCAGTGATGGGCGGCGGCATGGCGATGTTGAGGTTGTGAAAATAAGGGTTGAAGTGCAGCCCGTTGCCCGGCCGCAGGTCGGCGGGCAGCGTTTGGCCCTTCTCGTTGCGGAACGTCGCCGGGTTCCGGTAGCCGGTGAGCAACGAGTAGATGTAGTCGGAGCCGTCCTCGCGCGCTTCGACGATCAGCGACAGGTCCGGCGGCAGAGCGTTGTTGTTCGCCGAGCGTGCCGCGACCTCGTTGGCGTAGGGGCTCGGGAAACGGTCGGCCGGGGTGGGCTTGCGGGTGCTCGGCTCGCCGGTGTCCGGGTTGATGTCCGGCACCTCGATCTGCCACTGGCTGGCGATCGCCTTCACCTCCGCCTCGTCATAGCCGAGCGCGGCGAGATCGCGGAAGGCGACATAGTTCAGCGAGTGGCAACCGGCGCAGACCTCCTTGTAGACCTGGAAGCCGCGCTGGAGCTGGCGCCGGTCGAAGGTGCCGAACGGTCCGTTGGACGACACGTCGAACGTGCGCGGGTGAAGGTGGAAGGTCTCCGCCACGTTCTCCTCGGCGGGCGTGGTGACGTAGGCGATCACGCCCGTGATGAGGGAGAAGAGCGTTACCCCAACGAAGGCGAGCCCGACGAAGAAGGCGCCGATGCGAACGAACATGGCTTGGCTATCGTCCTTATGCGTGCACGACGCCGGGCGTGCCCGGGGCCGCGATGCCGGCGGGCGCGGCCTTGGAGGTCGTGCCTTTGAGCACGGCTTCCGAGATTGAGCTGGGCAGCGGCAGCGGCTTTTCGAACTTCGGGATCAGCGGCAGGATGATCAGAAAGTGCGCGAAGTAGTAGGCCGTCGCGAGCTGGCTGAGCATCACGTAGGGCTCCTCCGCGGGCAGCCCGCCAACGAAGCCGAGCAACGCGATGTCGGCGATCAGGATCCAGAAGAACATCTTGAACAGCGGCCGGTAGGCGCCCGAGCGGACGGGCGAGCTGTCGAGCCACGGCAGGAAGAACAGCAGGATGATCGCCGCGAACATGCCCAGCACGCCCCACAGCTTGGCGGGCAGGATGAAGTCCACGGTGAAGGCGCGCAGGATCGCGTAGAAGGGCCAGAAATACCATTCGGGCACGATGTGCGACGGCGTGGAGAGCGGGTTCGCCGGGATGTAGTTGTCGACGTGACCGAAGTAATTCGGGAGGAAGCTCACCACCGCAAAGAAGACGAGCAGGAACACGCCCAGCGCGAAGCCGTCCTTGGCGGTGTAGTAGGGGTGGAACGGCAGGGTGTCCTCCGGCCCTTTCACCTCGACGCCGGTCGGGTTGGACGAGCCGGGGATGTGGAGCGCCCAGACGTGCAGGATCAGCACACCGAAGATGATAAAGGGCAGCAGATAGTGCAGCCCGAAGAAGCGGTTCAGCGCCGCCTGGTCGGGCGCGAAGCCGCCGAGCAGCCATTCCTGGAGCGTCGGGCCGATCAGCGGGATGGCCGAGAACAGGCCGGTGATCACCTTGGCGCCCCAGAAGCTCATCTGCCCCCAGGGGAGCACGTAACCCATAAAGCCGGTGGCCATCATAAGCAGCAGGATGACGAGGCCGAGCATCCACACGATCTCGCGCGGCGCCTTGTAACTCCCGTAGTAGAGGCCGCGGAAAGTGTGGAGGTAGACCACCATGAAGAAGAAGCTGGCGCCGTTCATGTGGAGGTAGCGGAGCAGCCAGCCCTGGTTGACGTCGCGCATGATGCGCTCGACCGAGTCGAACGCGCCTTCGGACGAGGGCACGTAATGAAAGGCGAGCACGATGCCCGTGATGATCTGCACGATCAGCGCGAAGCCGGACAGCGCGCCCCAGTTGTACATGTGGGACAGGTTGCGCGGCACCGGATAGCCGCCGCCCACCGTGCCGTAGACCAGCCGCGGCAGAGGCAGCCGCTGGTCGACCCACTTCATTAGAGGGCTCTTGGGTTCGTAGGCTTGCGCCCAGGCGTATGCCATGGTGGTGACCTTCTAACCGATGCGAATGACGGTGTCGGAAACGAACGCGAACTCCGGCACCTCCAAATTCTTGGGCGCCGGGCCTTTGCGGATGCGCGCCGCCTCGTCGTAGTGGGAGCCGTGGCAGGGGCAGAAGTAGCCGTTGTACTCGCCCTTGTTCTCGCCTTCGGAGCCGCCGAGCGGCACGCAGCCGAGGTGAGTGCAGACGGCCATGGTGACGAGCCAGTTCTGCTTGCCCTCTTTGGTCCGCTCCGCGAGCGTTTGCGGATCGCGGAGCGAGCCGACGTCGACCTTGTTGGCCGCCGCGATCTCCTGCGGGGTGAGGTTACGGATGAACACCGGCTGCTTGCGCCACACGGTCTTGATCGCCTGGCCGGGCTCGATCCGGCTGATGTCGACCTCGGCGGAAGCGAGCGCGAGCACGTCGGCCGACGGATTCATCTGGTTGATCAAGGGATAGATCGCGACGGCGGTGCCGACGCCTAGGAACGACAGGGCGGCGACGTTGATGAAGTCGCGGCGGCGGTGGCCATCGCCCGCCGCGGCCTCCTCGTGCGCGCCGTCGACGGGTGCGCCATCGACGTGGACGTGGGACGGCGCGTGCGCGGCCGCGCCGTCGTGCGCCGTGGATCCCGTTGGATGATTCACCGTCGCCATCAGATACCTACCAACGGCCCGTGCGGTGCGCGCCGGCCGCGATCCTCGAACAGAAGATGAGCGGACGGGACCCCAAAGGCCTGGGTTTAGCGGAGGAACTCGGGGCGGGCTTTAGCCCCGCACCCCACCGCTGCCAACAGGCAATTTGGCGCAGGCCAGCCACGGTTCAACAGCGCGGGGCACATGGGTTATCGTTGCGTTGTTCACCGCCGCGCGCGCGCGGGCTAGCGCCCGCGGGTGAGCGTCCGCGTCGCCCTCCATCAGCCCGACCAGCCGGGCAACGTTGGCTCGGTGCTCCGCCTGGGCGCGTGCCTTCGCGTCGGCGTGGACCTAATTCACCCATGCGGCTTCGCCTTCTCGAGGCGCGCCGTGCGGCGGGCGGCGATGGACTATGGCGAGCTGGCGAGCCTGGCGGAGCACGCGAATTACGTCGCGTTCCGGGCGGCGCTGCCGGGGCGGCTGGTGCTGCTCACCACCCGGGGCGCGACCGCCCTGCCCGCTGCGCGCTTCGAGCCGGGCGACACGCTGCTGCTCGGGTCCGAGTCCGCCGGGGCGCCGGACGAGGCGCACGCGGACGCCGACCTGCGCGTGCGCATCCCGCTCGCGGCCGGGGCGCGCTCCTTGAACTTGGCGCTGAGCGCCGCCATCGCGCTCGGCGAGGCGTTGCGGCAGTTGGAGGAATGGCCGGAGTGATCGAGCTCGACGAGCAGCAGCAGGCGGCGCGCAACTGGTTCGAGGGCCTGCGCGACCGGATCTGCGCCGAGTTCGAGGCCATCGAGCGCGAGGCGGGGAGCGACGCTTCGTTCGACTATATTCCATGGGACCGCGCGGACCCCGACGGCTCGCCGGGCGGCGGCGGGGTGCGCGGGGTGATGAAGGGCCGGGTGTTCGAGAAGGTGGGCGTGAACGTGTCCACCGTGGGCGGCAGCTTCGCCCCCGACTTCGCGGGCTCGGTGCACGGCGCGGGCGAGGACCCGCGCTTCGTCGCCACGGGGATCAGCCTCGTCGCGCACATGGTAAATCCGCACGCGCCCGCCGTGCACATGAACACGCGCTTCCTGTGCACCACGCGGCGCTGGTTCGGTGGCGGGGCGGACCTCAACCCGCCGATTCCGCACGATGAGGACACGGCGGAGTTCCACGCAAGCCTGCGCGCCGCCTGCATGGCGCACGACCCGACCTACTACGAACGGTTCGCCAAGTGGGCGGACGAGTATTTCTTCATCCCACACCGCAACGTGCACCGGGGCGTAGGGGGCATCTTCTTCGATCATCTGGAGCGCGACTGGGCCGCCGACTTCCACTTTGCGCGGGAGGTGGGCGAAGTGTTCCTGGACGTGTTCCCCCGCATCGTGCGGCGGCGGATGGCGACGCCGTGGAGCGAGGCGGACCGCGCGCGGCAGCTCGAATGGCGCGGGCGCTACGCCGAGTTCAACTTGGTGTACGACCGGGGCACGCTGTTCGGGCTGAAGACGGGCGGGAACATCGACGCGATCCTGATGAGCCTGCCGCCGCTCGCCACCTGGAGCTGACCTCCCGATGGCGCTGCTCGCCCTAGCCCCCGGCGATCTCGCGATGGTGGTGACGCGGATGGAGATGGCGGCGCGCGCCCGGCTCGCGCCTATGCCGCTTTCCCCGTTCAGCCTCGTTCCCTGGCGGCAGCCGGAGCCGGCGAAGTACCGCGCGCTGTTCGCCCGGGTAGGCGCACGCTGGCTGTGGTACTCGCGGCTGGCGATGGACGAGCCCGCGCTGGCCGCCGCGCTCGGCAATCCCGGGACGGAGGTCTACGCGGTGGCGGACCGGCACGGCGTCGAGGTGGGGCTGCTCGAACTGTCATTCCGCGAGCTGGGGGCGTGCGAGCTGAGCTACGTCGCGCTCGTTCCCGAGCTCGCGGGGCAAGGGCACGGGCGCTGGCTGCTGGCCCAAGCGTTGCTGCTCGCGTGGCGGCCGGGCGTTTCGGTGGTCCGGCTGAGCACCGGCACGCTCGACCACCCGGCGGCGCTGCCCGCCTACCGCCGGGCGGGGTTCGTCGCGGTCGGGCGCTACGTCGAGACCTTCCCCGACCCGCGTTTGCAGGGCATCCTACCCGCGGACTGCGCGCCGCAGGTCCCGCTGGTCAGCTGAACACCTCGGCGACGGCGGCCGGGGTGAGCTGGCGGTAGATGCCTGCGAGGAGCACCACCAGGATCACCTGGAGCACCGTGCCGATCACCGCCCCGAGCACGGCGACCAGCGCGGGGCCCGCCTCGCCGGCGAGCAGGCGCAGCACGCCACCCAGTACGAATGTGAGGACCCAGCTGAGCACCAGCCCGACGAGCGACACGGCGGCGATCATCAAGAACACGCGCCAGCCGCGGCCGGCGGTGAGCGTCCAGCTGCGCCCCAGCGCGTCCAGCGGGTTGCGCCGGCGCTCGGCGACCATCGCTGGCTGCGCGGGGGACAGGCGCCCGATGAGGTAAAGGCCGGGCACGATCAGCAGCAGCAGCCCGGCGCCGACCGCAAGATTCACCAGCACTGTGAGCAGGAAGAAAAAGGGCAGCAGCCGCAGCCCTTGGCCGATCGCGCCGGCGACCGTCGGCCGCGACCGATCAAGGAGCAACGCAAGGATCGCCGCCGCGCCGAGCGCCTCTACGATCTGCGCCAGCAACACCAACGGCCAGTTCGCGCGAAAATAGTCGCTGAAGGCGGTGATCAGCGCTCCCGGGGTCGCGCCTTCGGCCGCGGCGGGCGCGTCCGGCAAGGCCAGGGCCGTAACGATCGCGGGCAGCAGGATAAACGCACCGCCGAGCGGCAGAAGCAGCGACGCATTGGTGCGCAGCAGCCCGGTCGTGTCGCGCCAAGCGTCGTCCAGCGAAAAAGCCATGCGTTTTCTCCCGTCCCCGCCCCGCCCCTAGCCCCGCTCGGCGGCGCTTGCCAGCCCCGCCCGGGGGCATACATGCCATCAGTTATGATGCTGGACGGGTTGGAATGGGAAGTTTCGCCGGGGTTAACGCCCTACGGCGAAGCACTCGCCCGCATGGAGGCGCGGGCGGTGGCGATCCGCGATCGCGGCGCGTCCGAGCTCGTCTGGCTGGTCGAGCATCCGCCCGTATTCACCGCCGGCACAAGCGCGGACCGGGCCGAGCTGTTCAACCCCCGCGGCTTCCCTGTCTTCGCCGCCGGACGCGGCGGGCGGTACACCTACCACGGGCCTGGGCAGCGGGTCGTCTACGTCATGCTCGACCTGGCGGCCCGCGGGCGCGACGTGCGGGCCTACGTCCAAGGGCTCGAAAGCTGGCTCATCGCTGCGCTCGCCCAGCTGGGAGTGGAAGCGCGGCGCGAGCCCGGCCGGATCGGCATCTGGACGGGCGCGGGTTCGGCTGAGGCGAAAATCGGCGCGATCGGCGTGAGGGTGCGGCGCTGGGTGACGCTGCATGGTGCGGCGCTCAACGTCGATCCGGACCTGTCGCACTTCGGCGGTATCGTGCCGTGCGGCATCGCCGACCGCGGGGTGACGAGCCTGCGCGCGCTGGGGAACAGGGCGGCAGTGACGGACGTTGATGCCGCCTTGCGGGCGGAACTGCCGGGCTTGCTGAAAAGCTTGCCCGCCCCCGACAAGGCGGCTTGAGCGCCCCCCCCTTCTCGACTATGCGGGTCGGGATTTGGCAAGAAAAGGCTAAGCCGTTCCAAATCGCCTTTCTAGGGAGCAATCAATGCGCAACACTATCTCCAAGGTCCTGACGAGCTCCATGGTCGCCGGCGCGGCGCTCCTCGTCGCGGCCTGCGGCGGCACCGAGTCGGCGTCGACCGACAACGCGGCCTCAGCCGACATGAACGCGATGGATCCGGCGATGACCGGCACCACCAACGACGTCACCGCCATTGACGCGGCGACGGGCGCGGGCGGCAACATGGCCGGCGACATGAACATGTCCATGAACGCCACCGGCGACATGGGCGGCAACATGATGGGCGGCAACATGTCCGGCGGGAACATGATGGGCGGCAACATGTCCGGCGGCAACATGTCCGGCGGGAACATGTCCGGCAACACGATGTAAGCACCCGACTCGTCGGGTTAAGGAAAGGGCCGTCCGGGCGACCGGGCGGCCCTTTTCCGTTCCGGCGCGGCTCATGACCGGTTCAGCGCCGGCCGCTACGTCGTCCAACAAAGGCTCTGGCGCCGCGCCGCGCGGCTCCGTATCTGTGCGCGCGACGAAGGAGTAACCAGTTGATCCAAGCAGCTTTCCGTCGCGCGGGCCGCGCCCTGGCCGCCGGCGCGGCCGTCTTCGCCGTGCTCGCTCCCGCCGCGGCGAATGCCCAGTTGTTCCTCACCGACCCGCCGTTCCGGAGCACACCCGTGCGCGGCGACGAGCCCGGGCTCGGCGTGCCCGTGCCCGGCGCGACGGACGCGGAGCTGCGCGCCCACGTGCTATGGAACATGCGCGCGGGGCTGAATGTGGCCGCGCTGCAATGCCAGTTCTCGCCGCTGCTCAACGCGGTGGATATCTACAACGACCTGCTCCGCCACCATGACGTGGAGCTAAAGAACGCCTACGACGTGCTGAACGGCTATTTCCGCCGGGTGCACGGGGCCAAGGGCCAGACGCTGTTCGACCAGTACAATACCGTCACCTATAACGGCTGGTCGACGCTGGAAGCGCAGTACGGCTTTTGCCAGACCGCGGCCGACATCGGCCGCGAGGTGCTCTATGCGCCCAAGGGCGGGATGCAGCTAGTGGCGATCAGCCGGCTTCGCGAGTTCCGCAACAGCCTAACGCCGTTCCGCGACCCGCGTTTCCTATCGGCCAACGTGCGGGAGATCCGGACGGAGGTGCCGCCGCTGGAGGCGCGTTGCTACAATGGGCGGAACGAGTTGCGGCGGCGTTGCGGGGGGACGGCTTAGGGCGAAGGCGAGGCGCCCGAGGCTAAGACGGCGAACGCCGTCTTAGCCTCGGATCAGCGCCCGCCCGGTCGGCGAGACGCTCGGCTCCGCCGAGCGAACTCGTCCGACTTCACGGCGCGGCTCCGCCGCGGCGCTCTCCTTCATCCTGTCCCAACGCGTCGGGGCCAAGCCGCGGCGACGCGTCGGACGGGTTCGGCCTAGGGCCGCCCCGGTGGGCGCCGGTCCTCGCCTTAGGCGGCGAACGCTGCGCGTCCGCCGCCTAAGGCTCGGGCGCCTCACCTTAACCCCAGCAGCTTGTGCGTCTGCAACGACAGCCGCCACCCTGGGTCGGCCATCGCCAGCGCCACCGCCGCCTCCCGCGCCGCAGCGGCATCCGAGCAGTCCATCGGCTGCACGAGGAAGTGGGCGAAGTCCCAACCGCGCAGCTCGGCAGGGTCGATGCCCGACTGCGGCCAGACCAGCTTGAGCTCGTCGCCGCGACGCTGCACCACCTCCGTCCCCGCCTTGGGGCTGACGCACACCCAGTCGAGGCCGGGCGGCGCTGGGAGGGTACCATTGGTCTCGACCGCAATCTCGAAGCCTTCCGCGTGGAGCGCTTCGATCAGGTCGCGGTTCACCTGCAGCAGCGGTTCGCCGCCGGTGAGCACGGCGTAGGCGTGCTCGCGCGAGGTTTCACCCCACAGTCGCGCGGCGGCGCCGGCGAGCGCCCTTGCTTCGCTGAAGCGGCCGCCACCCTCCCCGTCTAGGCCGACGAATTCGGTGTCGCAGAAGCGGCAAGCGGCGGTGGCCCTGTGCGCCTCGACACCCGACCACAGGTTGCAGCCGGCGAAGCGCACGAACACCGCCCGGCGGCCGGCCCGCGCGCCCTCGCCCTGCAGGGTGAGGAACATTTCCTTGACCGCGTAGCTCATCGGCGCGCCGCGTAGTCGGTCGGGTCCGGCACGCCCGCTTCGGCAAAGCCGTCGCGGCGCAGGCGGCAGGCGTCGCACAGGCCGCAGTGGCGGTCGCCCGGCGCGGGATCGTAGCAGGACCAGGTAAGCGACAGGTCGAGCCCGAGCCGCACGCCCTCGCGGACGTTGTCGGCCTTGCTGTTATGGATCAGCGGCGCGCGGAAGCGGAACGGCCGGCCCTCGACGCCGGCCTTGGTTGCCACGGCGGCCAAAGCCTCGAAGGCTTGTACGAACTCCGGGCGGCAATCGGGATAGCCCGCGTAGTCGAGCGAGTGGACGCCGAGCCAGATCTCCCCCGCGCTCGCCGCCTCCGCCCAGCCAAGCGCAAGCGATAGGAATAAGGTGTTGCGCGCGGGGACGTAAGTGACGGGGATGCCCTCCCCCGGCCCGTCCTTCGGCACCGCGATGTCCGCGGTCAGCGCCGAGCCGCCGAAGGCGCGCAGGTCAAGCGGCACGACGACGTGGCGGGCGACCCCGAGCGACGCTGCGACGCGCGCCGCGGCGGCGAGCTCGACGCGGTGGCGTTGGCCGTAGTCGACGGTGAGCGCGAGGAGGCCCAAGCCCTCCTCTCGTGCGAGCGCGGCGGCGACGCCCGAGTCGAGCCCGCCGGAGAGCAGGACCACGGCGAGGGGTTGGGGCGATGCGGAAGTCACGTCGGCGGGCGGCTATCCGGGCAGGCGCGCCTTCGCAAGCGCTCCACAAAAACGGGCCGTCCGACTCGAAGAGTCCGACGGCCCAGGATGGAGGCCGTTAAGCCCCGCTAGGGAGGGAAGCGTGCCCAAGAGCACGCCACCCCGTCTACATAACATTGGTAAACACGGAATGAATAGAAGAATGCATAAGGTGTCGCGAAGCGGGCCTATGCCGCCGGGCGCGGCTCAGGCGAACTCGTCGAGCCCGATCCGGTAGTGGGACGAGCAGAATTCGCAGTCGACGCCGATCACCCCGTCCGCGTCGGCCATCGCCGCTCGCTCGTCGGCGGGGAAACGGCCGATCACGTCGCGAAAGTGCTCCGGGTCGCAGCGGCAGCCCTGGCTGAGCTGCACCGGTGCGGTCAGCCGCACTTCGCCCTCGTCGTGGAACAAGCGCCAGATCAGCGTCTCGGCCGAAAGCGTCGGGTCGACCAGCTCCGCGTCCGAGACGGTGACGCCCAACGCGTGGACGTGCTCCCATTCCGGATGGTCGAGTCGGGTGTGGATGCGCTCGCGCCCTTCCTCGCCTTCCGCCAGATGCTGGAGAAGGAGGCCGCCCGCGAGCCGCCCGCCGGGATCGATCGCGAGCCGCACCAGGCTCGGGATCTGCTCGGACTGGCCGAAGTAGGACTCGGCCGCCTCCGCAAGGCTGGCGCCCTCCAGCGGGACGATGCCCTGATAGCGTTCGCCGGTGGTCGCCATGTCGAAGGTGATGGCGAGGTAGCCGCGGCCGAACAGCGCGAAGAGCGACGGCTGCGCCGGCATCTCCGCCAGCCGCTCGGGGTCGTGCCGGACGTAGCCGCGCAGCACACCGTCGCGGAAGTCGCAGACGAGGAGGTCGACGATGCCCCGCTCCGTCTGCGCCTGCATGGTGAGCTGGCCGCCCGCTTCCTTGAGGAGCGAGCCGAGCAGCGCCGTGAGGGTGACGGCCTCAGCCAGCAGCCGGGCGATGACGGGCGGGTAGTCGTGGTTGTCGAGGATGCGGCCGAGCGCCGGCCCGAGCCGCACGAGCCGCCCGCGCGAGTGGCGGGAAGCGATGGTGAAGCCGCGCGCGACGTCGAGCTCGATCGACACGTCGCGGCCGGCGGCGTCGGAACCTCCGTTCAAGCCAGTTCTCCGAAACACCAGAGCAGGATCGACTTCTGCGCGTGAACGCGGTTCTCCGCCTCGTCCCAGACGGCGGAGGCGGGACCGTCGAGCACGGCGTTGACCACCTCCTCACCGCGGTGGGCGGGAAGGCAGTGGAGGAACAGTGCGTCAGCCCGGGCGCGCGCCATTAGCTCCTCCGTGACCTGGTAGGGCCGCATCGCCGCGAGCTTCGCGGCTTGCGCAGACCCTTCCTGCCCCATGCTGATCCAGGTGTCGGTAGCGACCACGTCCGCGCCGTCGACTGCTTCGCGCGCGTCCCGCGTAACGCGGACGCGCAGGCCGCGCGCTTCCGCTTCGCGGAGCAGCGCGGGACCGGGCGCGTGGGCCTCGGGGCAGGCGACCGCCACCTCCATGCGCAGGAGCCACGCGGCCTCGATCAGCGAATGGAGCATGTTGTTTGCATCGCCGAGCCACGCCCAGCACAGGCCGGGGAGCGCCTTGCCGCGCTCCACGACGGTGAGGAGATCCGCGGCGAGCTGGCAGGGGTGCGACAGGTCGGTAAGGCCGTTGACGACGGGCACGGTGGCGTGCTCCGCAAATTCCTCGAGCTTGGCGTGGTCGTCCGTTCGGAGTGCGATAGCATCGACGTAGCGCGACAGCACGCGCGCGGTATCGGCGATCGTTTCGCCGCGGCCGAGCTGGGTGCCGGCGGCGTCGAGCACGATCGTCGAGCCGCCGAGCTGGCGCATGGCGATGTCGAACGACACGCGGGTGCGGGTGGACGGCTTTTCGAAGATGGTGGCGAGCACGCGGCCGGCGAGCGGCGCGTCGCGATCGGGCTTTCCGCGCGGCTGGCCCGCCCTCGCCTCCTTGCGGTCGAGCGCGTCGCTGAGCATGGCGGCGAGCGCGTCGCCGCCCGCGTCGCCGAGCGATAGGAAATGGCGGATCACGCGGCGGCGGCCCGGGCGTAGTCCGCGGCGCCAGCCGAGAGCTTCTCCATGAACTCAGCGAGATGCGCCTCTTCCACCACCAGCGGCGGCAGGATGCGGACGACGTTCTCGCCCGCCGCGACCGTCAGCAGGCCGTGATGATCGCGCAGGTGGGCGACGAAGGCGCGGCTGTCCGAGCGCATCTTGAGGCCGAGCATTAACCCCATGCCGCGGGTGCCCTCAAACAGGTCGGCGTGGTTGGGGATGAACTGCTCGAGCGACGCGCGCAGCCGCTCGCCCATGCGCTCGACGTGCGGGAGGAAGCCGGGCGCGGACATCACGTCGAGCACGGCGTCGCCAGCGGCCATCGCCAAAGGATTGCCGCCGTAGGTCGAGCCGTGGGTGCCGATGGTCATGCCGGCGGCTGCGCTCTCGGTCGCCAGGCAGGCGCCGAGCGGGAAGCCGCCGCCGATCGCCTTGGCGATCGCCATGACGTCGGGCGTTACGCCGTACTTCTGATAGGCGAACAGCGCGCCGGTGCGGCCCATGCCGCACTGCACCTCGTCGAAGATGAGCAGGGCGTCGTGCTCGTCGGCGAGGTCGCGGAGGCCTTGCAGGAATGCAGGCGACGCGGGCTTGACGCCGCCTTCGCCCTGAATCGGTTCGACGAGGAAGCCGGCGGTGCGGTCGCTCGCCGCGGCGCGGGCGGCGTCCAAGTCGTCGAACTCGACTACAGCAAAGCCGGGCAGCAACGGGGCGAAGCCGTCGCGCAGCTTCTCCTGGTTCGTCGCACTGATCGCGCCGAGCGTTCGGCCGTGGAAGGCGTTGGTGAAGGAGATGATTTCCGTGCGATGCGCGGCGCCGCGCACGTGGTGGAATCGGCGCGCGGTCTTGATCGCGCACTCGATCGCTTCGGCGCCCGAGTTGGTGAAGAACACGGTGTCGGCGAAGCTGTTATCCACCAACCGTTGCGCGAGCCGCTCGCCCTGCGGGCTGCCGTACAGGTTGGAGACGTGCATCAGCGTCGCGGCCTGGCGCTGGATCGCTTCCACCAGGTGAGGGTGGCCGTGGCCGAGCGCGTTCACGGCGATGCCGGACGCGAAATCGAGGTAGCGCTCACCGTTCTCCCCAAACAGGTAGCAGCCCTCCCCGCGCACCGGGCGCACCGCGCTCCGGGGATAAACGGGCATCAGCGGGGTGATCGCCATGGCGCGGGCTCCTCGACAGGCCGGAACGCAAAAAGGCGGCCCCGAACGGCCGCCTCCTGCGGAACCGCGATGTAGAAAAGGCGGCGCGGCGCGTCAACGCGCCGCGCCGCTCTTCCCTCGACTAGCGCCGGAAGCGGTAGTCGTCGTCGCGGTCGTAGCGACGGTCGTCGTAGCGACGGTCGTCGTAGCGACGGTCGTCGTAACGCCGGTCGTCGTAACGCCGGTCGTCGTAACGCCGGTCGTCGTAACGTCGCCCGTCGAGGCGGTCCTCGCGGACTTGCTCGCGCAGCAGGACGATGCGGCGGTCGAGCTCGTAGGCCTCGCGCTGGCTGATGCCGTCGTAACGGAAGCGGTCGAATAGGGCGCGGAGCTGGTAGGCCTCGCGGTTCAGCCGACTGGCTTCGGCGCGCGAAAATTGGCCGCGGTCGCTAAGGAGCTGGACGCGCTGCTGCAGCCGATCGATCCGCACCGCGTACTGCTGGCCTTGCTGCTGATAGCCGTAGCCGCGCTGCTGCGGGCGGTACTGGGCGGCAGCGGGGACCGCCGCGATCAGCGCGCTCGCGGCGAGGGCGGCGGAGAAGAGAAACTTACGCATGATACGGCACTCCTGGTGGGTGTGCTCGTATCGTTAGCGTCACGACGTTGCAGCGGGGCTGAACGCGCTCGACAGCCACCGTTCAGTTCTTCAGCCGCCAGCCGCGCTTGAGAAGCGCGTAGATCAGCGCCGCCAGCGCTAAATTAATCGCCAGCAGCAGCAGCGCACCGAACAGCACCGGCGAGTCGGCGCGGCCGAGGAAGCCGTAGCGGAAGCCGCTGATCGCGTAGAAGAAGGGGTTGGCGTGCATCACGGCGCTGAAAACGGGCGACACGCGGTCGACCGAGTAGAAGGTGCCGGACAGCAGCGACAAGGGCGCGATCACGAAGTTGGTGACCGCCGACGCGTGGTCAAACTTCTCCGCCCAGATCGAGGTAAGCAGGCCCATCAGCGCCGTCATGGTGCTGCCCATCAGCCCAAACCACAGCACCGCCGGCAGCGCGCGCGGGGTGACGTCGACCCCCGGCCACAGCGCCATCGCCAGCCACACCGCCGCCCCGACCAGCAGCGCGCGGGTGACCGCCGCGCCCGTCATCGCCGCCATCAGCTCGGCGACCGATAGGGGCGGCATCAAATAATCGACGATGGTGCCCTGCATCTTGCCGACCAGCAGCGAGAAGCTAGAATTCGCGAAGCTGTTCTGGATCATACCCATGATGATCAGCCCCGGCGCGATGAAATCGGCGAAGGGGACGCCCATCACCGCGGGCCGCGCGCCGCCGAGCGCGAGCGTGAAGATCACGAGGAACAGCAGGGTGGTCAGCGCGGGGGCCCACACCGTCTGCAGCTGCACCTTGAAGAAGCGGCGCACTTCCTTGATATAAAGCGTTCGCAGGCCGCCCCAGTTGACGTTCCGGATGACCGGTTCGCCAGGGGCGGTCCGCACCCAATTCCCTGAGCGCGCGGGCTCCGTCCTATCCGCCATGGACCGGTCGGTAGAGGCTGGCCGCACCCGCCGCAAGCAAGAGGTTTTCCTGCCCATGTCCTGGACCGAAGAGCGGATCGAGACGCTGCGCCGCCTGTGGGAGGAAGGCCAGACCGCGAGCCAGATCGCCCAGGCGATTGGCGGCATCAGCCGCAACGCGGTGATCGGCAAGGCGCACCGGCTGGGGCTGCAGTCGCGCCCCTCCCCCGTCCGCCCGAACGAGCCCGCGCCGCCGGAGGAAGCGGCGGTGATCGATCACCTCGCGATCGCCCCCACCGACGCGCCGGGCGAGGACGACGAGCCCAACGCGGTCGACCTAGAGGAAGCGGCGGAACTGGAGGAGGAGATCGCCGAGGACGAGGCGACTGAGAGCGAGGAAGAAGCGTTGGACGTCTCCCCCGCCGAGGCGGCCGCGCCGGCACCCGTCGCCGCGCCAAAGCCGGAACTGGTGCTGCGCTCGGTCGGCCCCGGCGGCTTCCTGCGCCAGGGCCCGGGTGACCAGCAGGCGCC
>CADCVW010000002.1 GCA_902806235.1 uncultured Sphingomonadaceae bacterium
ACGCGATGCGCGCCGGCAACGACCCCACCGCCCACGCCGAGATCGTCGCGCTCCGCGCCGCCGGGGCCGCGCTCGGCGCCTCCCGCCTCGACGGCTGCGACCTATGGGTGACGCTGGAGCCCTGCGCGATGTGCGCAGGGGCTATAGCCCTCGCCCGCATCCGCCGCCTTCACTACGCCGCGCCCGATCCCAAGGCGGGCGCCGTCGACCACGGCGTGCGCCTCTACCGGAGCCCCGCCTGCCACCATCGGCCGGAGGTGATTGCGGGGCTGGGCGAGGGGGAAAGCGTGCGCCTGCTGCGGGCGTTCTTCGCGGCTCGGCGCTGAAGGCCCGATCCGCCGAGGACGCGAAGCCGTTGCCCCCTTCTCCCGAAACCGCCACATACGCCCTTCCTCCATGCCCCCGCCCGACCCCTTCCCCTGGCTCGACGTCCTCGCCATCGTCCTGCTGATCGCGCTCAACGGCGTGTTCGCGATGAGCGAGCTCGCCATCGTCTCTGCCCGCCGCCCGCGCCTCCAGGCGATGGCCAAGCGCGGCCGCGTCGGCGCGCAGGCCGCGCTCGACCTCGGCGCCGACCCTGGCCGCTTCCTGTCCACCGTGCAGATCGGCATCACCATGGTCGGCATCCTCGCTGGCGCTTATTCGGGCGCGAGCCTCGGCCAGCCCGTCGCCGACCGGCTCGCCGCGGCTGACCTCGATCCCGCCACCGCCCGCACGCTCGGCTTCGCCCTGGTCATCGGCGCGACGACCTACCTGTCGCTGATCGTCGGCGAGCTGATCCCCAAGCAGTTCGCGCTCCGCGCGCCCGAGGTCATCGCCTCGACCATGGCGGTCCCCATGCAGTGGGTCGCCCGCTTCGCCGCGCCCCTCGTCTGGCTCCTCGACAAGACAAGCCTGCTCGTCTTCCGCCTCCTTCGCCTCGACCGCGAGGCCAAGTCGGAGGTGACGGCGGAAGAGCTCCACCACGTCGTCGCCGAAGCGCGCAACGCGGGTGTGCTGGAGGAGGAGGAGCGCGCCATCATCTCCGGCGTCGTGCGCCTCGCCGACCGCCCCACGCGCGAGGTGATGACGCCACGCACGGAGGTCGACTGGATCGACGTGGACGCCAGCGCCGAACGGATCCGCCAGGCCTTCCTCGACAGCGCGCACAGCCGCCTGCCGGTCGCCGAGGGCGCCCCGGACAAAATTATCGGCGTGCTCGTCGCGCGCGACGTAATGGCCGCGCTGCTCGAGGGCCACGCGCTCTCCGTCCGCGCGCTGATGCGGCAGGCCCCCGTCGTCCCCGACCAGGTCGACGCGATGGAGGCGCTGGGCGCGCTGCGCGGCGCGGACGTGCCAATGGCGCTCGTCCACGACGAATACGGCCACTTCGAAGGGCTAGTGACGCCCGCCAACTTACTCGCCGCGCTCGCCGGGGATTTCGCGGGCGAGGCGGGCGACGGCCAGGACCCGCCGCTCGTCCGACGCGAGGACGGCAGCTGGCTCGTCTCCGGCTCGCTCCCCGCCGACGCGCTCGCCGAGCGGCTCGGCTTGGACCTTCCGCAAGACCGCGACTACGCCACCGTCGCGGGCTTCGCCCTGTCCGTGCTCAAGCACCTGCCGGAGACCGGCGAGCGCTTCGCCCATTCGGGCTGGCGCTTCGAGATCGTCGACATGGACGGGCGCAAGATCGACAAGCTGCTGGCGAGCGAAGGATGAGCCGCGCCGCTCCCGGCTTGAGGAAAGCGTAAGCACTCACAACATAGATAGGGTCCCGACGCTCGCGCGATCGGTGCCCGGCGGCGAGGCCGAAGCCGGTCCGCCGTCCGATCCCCCAGCGCAGGCTGCTCGATGACTCCCGAAACTTCCCTCGCCTCGTCCCAAGACCTGAAGGAGGTCGCCCGCCACGTCGCCTCCTTCCGCCGGCCGAGCGCCCCGCGTGGCGCGTGGGAGCTGCTCGTCAGCGCGGTGCCTTTGGCGGTCCTGTGGGTGCTGATGCTGCTGTCGCTCGACCTCCACTACTGGCTCACCCTGCTGCTCGCCGTGCCCGCCGCGGGCTTCCTTCTCCGCCTTTTCCTGATCCAGCACGACTGCGGCCACGGCGCCTTTTTCCCAAACCGGCGGGCGAACGACTGGGTCGGCCGCTGCATCGGCGTGCTGACGCTCAGCCCCTACGATTTCTGGCGGCGCACCCACGCCGCGCACCACGCGACGACCGGCAATCTCGACCGCCGCGGCATCGGCGACGTGGACACGCTCACCGTGCGCGAGTTCGCGGAGCTCGGGCGCTGGGCGCGGCTGCGCTACCGGCTGTACCGCCACCCGCTGATCCTGTTCGGGATCGGCCCGGCCTGGCTGTTCTTCCTCCGCTACCGGCTCCCGCTGGGGCTGATGCGCGGCGGCTGGCGGCCGTGGGCCAGCACCATGGGCACCAACGCCGCCATCGCGCTACTCGCGGTCGGCCTGATCCTGCTTGTGGGCCTGCGCGCCTTCCTGCTGATCCAGCTGCCGATCACGCTCCTCGCCGCGTCGGCCGGCGTGTGGCTGTTCTACGTCCAGCACCAGTTCGAGACCACCACGTGGCGGAACGGCGCGGACTGGCGCTTCCACCACGCCGCTTGGCACGGTAGCTCGCATTACGCGCTGCCGCCCGTGCTGCGCTGGTTTTCGGCCAACATCGGCCTCCACCACCTCCACCACTTGTGCAGCGCGGTGCCCTTCTACCGGCTCCCCGCCGTGCTCCGCGCCCGCCCCGAGCTCGGCGACGTCAACCGGCTCACCCTGAGCGGCAGCCTGCGCTCGGTGAAGCTGGCGCTGTGGGACGAGGCGGGCGACCGCCTGGTCTCCTTCCGCGAAGCTCGGAAGTTGGGCGCGATTGCCTGCTAGGCGTCCCTAGGGCGCCCACCAGCCGCCCGACATTCGGCGTAGCCTACGCGCCGAGCTTGCCGAAGACCGCTTCGTATCCCGCCTGGTCGCCGCGCGCGAGGAACCGTGCCTGTTCGACCACCCGGTCGCGGCGCAGGCGCCCGCGGAAACTGCCCATGCGCGCGTCCATCGCGTCGAGCTCCGCGTCGCTCCACGCGCCGATCTGGTCGAAGCGCGTCACCCCCGCCTCATTGAGCAGGGCGGCGAGCTTGGGACCCACACCCTTCATCCGTGTTAGCGCGTCGGCCGGCGCGCCGGGATGGGCGTCGATGCCGAGGAACTCGTCGGCGATGTCCTCCACCGCCGCCGCGCCCGCGTCGGCGCCGCCCTGGCCTTCGCCGTCGCCCGGGAGGCGGCGCACGGCCGGCGGCCCGGCCGGGGGCCGGACCGACTCGGCCGGACGGTGGGAGGTCGGCTCGGCGGCGATGGTCTGCGGCGGCGCAGGCTCGGCGAAGCCCGCCGGCGCGGCGGGGGGCGGGGCCGTCGCGTCGGGCGGCGACACGTCCACGCTGCGTGGCGGCTCCGGCCGCTTGTAGTAGGCGGTGCCCGCGATGGGCGCGGCGTCGATCGGCGACGCCTCCGTCTCCACCATTGTCCGCCGCGCCGCGCGGTCGCGCCCGCGCCAGATCCACAGACCGGTTAGGATCCCGATCAGCAGCGCCAGCAGGACCGGCAGCCAGTAGGTTTCGAGCACGAAGATCACGCGTCGCCCCTCAATCGTAATGTTGTGATTGCCGGCCCCACAGCGCCCAGGCGATCAGCAACCCGAGCAGGTATGCGCCCAGCGTCCAAAGCAGCGCCTCGCCGAGCAGCGGCAGGTCCAGGCCCATCAGCCGATCCCCCCGCCGCACGGCCGGCCCGACGGCAACAGCCGCGCGCCGGTCTCCCAGCGCACGCTCCGCACGCCCTCCAACGGGGCCACGCAGTCGGCGAAGCCCTGCTGCTGGAAATCGTTGGCCGGGCCGGACAGCACCGCGTCGCGCGTCCCCGGCGCCACCCGCACGGCGATGCCCGGCACCTCCTGCGCGCGCACCACCGCCGCCGCGCGGGTCTCAATGCCGCCCAACGCGCGCTCGCCGGCGCCCAAAGGGCCGTGCGCGACCACCGTCGCGACCGTGGCGGCCGTGCCGCCGATGAAGGCTTTCAGGGCTGGATGCATCGCTCCGCTCGCTCGCTCCCGTGACGCTCGTTGCATTTGTTCAACAAGCGTCCCGCTGGCCTGTTCCGAGCGCCCTCGCAAGCCCCGCCGCCCCTCAATCGTAGATGTAGCTGCTCGTCCGGCAGACATTGATCGCGCGGCCCACGATCGTCTCCCCGTCGGCGAAGCGTGCGCGTAAGTCGAAGGCGCAGGCGCTGGTCCCGTCCTTGATCTCCAGCACCATGGACCCGCCCGGTGCGATTGTCCGCTCGCCCAGCCGGTCGCGGCCCCAGCTCCCCCGCCCCGCGCGCGTCGCCTCGAACCCGGTCAGCGCGTGGCCACGCCCGTTGACGATCGCCACCTCGCGGTCGAGCGCGTCGCGCTGTGCCACCGCCGCGGCGGGCACCGTCGCCAGCGCCGCCGCGACCAGCGGGCCCAAGCCCTTCTTCATCGTTCCTCGCCCCCCACCGCCGATCGCCGCGCCCCCGCCATCGGCTGCCACGCCCTTGTTAACGTTCCCCCTCGCCGCCGGCGAGCGCCCGCCCGCCGATGTCCTGCCGGTGGAAGCCGTCGGCGAAGCGGATCAGCGCCACCGCCGCGTAGGCCCGCGCCCGCGCTTCGGCCAAGTCCGACCCCAGCCCCGTCACCGCCAGCACCCGCCCGCCGCTCGCCCGCAGCGCCCCGTCAGCGCCTCGCGCCGTGCCCGCGTGGAAGACGAGCGCCCCCGCCGCTTCCGCCTGCTCAACCCTTTCGATCGCGCCGCCCGCCGCCGGCGCCCTAGGGTAGCCGCGCGCGGCGACCACCACGGTCAGCGCCGCGCCGCGCGCGAAGCGCGGCGGGGGCGCCTCGGCCAGCCGCCCTTCGGCCGCCGCGAGCAACAGCTCGAGCAGGTCGCCCTTGAACAAGGGCAGCACGACCTGCGCCTCCGGGTCGCCGAAACGCGCGTTGTACTCGATCAACTTGGGTCCCGCGCGGGTCAGCATCAGCCCCGCGTAGAGCACCCCTGAATAAGGCGTCCCCCGCGCGGCGAGCGCGGCCAGCGTCGGCGCCACGATCTCCCGCATCGCCCGCGCCTCCAGCTCGGGCGTCAACACGTCCGCCGCCGGGCTATACGCCCCCATGCCGCCCGTATTCGGCCCCGTGTCGCCTTCGCCCACCCGCTTATGATCCCGCGCCGAGCCGAAGGGGACGGCGCTCGTTCGATCCGCCAGCACAAACAGGCTCGCCTCCTCGCCCTCAAGGAACTCCTCGATTACCGCCTCCGCGCCCGACTCGGCGAACAAGCGGTCGACCGCCTCCTCCGCCTCCGCCGCGGTCGCCGCCACGACCACCCCCTTGCCCGCGGCGAGCCCGTCCGCCTTGACCACCACGGGGACGCCGAACCGCGAAAGCGCCGCCCGCGCCTCCTCCCGGCTCCGCGCGCGGACGAAGACGGCGGTCGGGATGCCTGCCGCCGCGCACAGCTCCTTGGTGAAGCCCTTGGACCCTTCCAGCCGCGCCGCCGCCGCGCTCGGCCCGAACACCGGGACGTCCGCCGCCCGCAGCGCGTCCGCCAGCCCCGCCACCAGCGGCGCCTCCGGCCCGACCACGACGAGGCCCACGCCGCGCTTCCGCGCGAAGCTGACGACGGCCGGATGGTCGCCGACGTCCAGCGCGACGCATTCCGCGTGCCGCGCGATCCCCGGATTGCCCGGCGCGGCGTAGAGCTTGGAAAGCCCCGGCGATTGCGCCAACTTCCACGCCAGCGCATGCTCGCGCCCGCCGCCGCCGATCAACAGGACACGCATGGCCGACTCCGAAGATACCCCCGCGCTGGTAGCCAGCGACGCCCCGGGCAGCAACGCGCCCGCGCTGAGCGTCAGCGAGCTGTCCGGCGCGCTCAAGCGCACGGTGGAGGACACTTTCGGTTACGTCCGCGTCCGCGGCGAGATCTCGGGGTGGAAGCGCCACGCGTCCGGCCATTGCTACATGACGCTGAAGGACGAGGGCGCGGCGATGGACGGCGTGCTGTGGCGCGGCTCCGCGCAGCGCCTCCGCTTCCGCCCGGAGGACGGGGTGGAGGTGGTCGCCACCGGCCGCCTCACCACCTACCCCGGCCGTTCCAAATACCAGATCGTCATCGACAAGCTGGAGGTGGCGGGCGCGGGCGCGCTGATGGCGCTGCTCGACCAGCGCCGCCGGACGCTCGCCGCCGAAGGACTATTCGACCCCGCGCGCCGCCGGCCGCTGCCGTACCTCCCCCGCGTGATCGGCGTGATCACCTCGCCCACCGGCGCGGTGATCCGCGACATCCTCCATCGCCTGGGGGAACGCTGCCCGTCCCACGTCGTCGTCTGGCCCGTCCCCGTGCAGGGCGAGGGCGCGGCGGCGAAGATCGCGGCGGCCGTCGCCGGCTTCGGTGCATTGCCCGTGGGCGGCGCTATCTCCCGCCCCGACCTGCTCATCCTCGCCCGCGGCGGCGGCTCTATCGAGGACCTGTGGGCGTTCAACGAGGAGGAAGTGGTCAGGGCCGTGGCCGCCTCCGCCATCCCCATCATCTGCGCGGTCGGCCACGAGACGGATACCTCGCTCGCCGACCACGCCGCCGACCGCCGCGCCCCCACCCCCACCGCCGCGGCCGAGTTCGCCGTCCCCGTCCGCGCGGAGCTCGCAGCCGGGCTGAACGAGGCGGGGGCACGCCTGTCGCGCTCCACCTTCCGCGCCCTGGAGCAGCGCCGCGAGCGCGCCGCCCAGGCCGCGCGCCGCCAGCCCCCGCTCGACCGGCTGCTCGGTCCCCAGCGCCAGCGGCTCGA
>CADCVW010000003.1 GCA_902806235.1 uncultured Sphingomonadaceae bacterium
TGCATCGCCGTGGTCGGCAGCACGGCAGCTTCGCTGACCAGGCTCCGTGCGGCCTACCCCGAGGTCGAGTTCTTGCACCATGAGCCGCCAATGGGATTGCGGCGAAATCCTGCCGCGCTCAATGCGGCCGCTGCTTTCGTCACCTCCGCCCATGCCCGGTTCACCTTCCTCGCCGTAGGCGCTCCCCAGCAAGAACTGCTGGCGGCACGCATCGCCGCGCGCGGCGATGCCACAGGGGTGGGATTATGCTTCGGCGCGGCGATAGACTTTCTCACCGGCGACCAACGTCGGGCACCGGCCTGGATGCAGCGGATCAGCATGGAGTGGGCGTATCGCTTGCTATCGGATCCGCGCCGGCTTGCCAGGCGTTACCTTCTCGAAGGTCCGCGCATCATCCCGGTCGCGCTGCGCTGGGCGGCCGCCGGCCGTCCTGCCGGGCCAAACTGACTGTCCACGGCGCAGCTGCTTAAAAAGCAAGGATGCAAGTACCTCGCGATGAAGCTCGCCAGCACGCCCCAGCTGCACGAACCTAACGATGCACTCCCGATCGAGCCCGGCCGCTGGCTCATCGCGCCGCGCCTGCGCGGCCGCGCCCCGCCATCCGCCGTTCGTCGTTCGAGCCGCTGGGCGATCGTCGCCGCGCTGCTGGCTATCATGGCGCTCGGGGCTTACGCGCTCTTGCCCAAGCGGACGTCCGGCACTTCAACTAGCATCGTCGAACGCTTCTTCCCTGCCCGCGGCACAGGGGCGAAGCTGAGCAGCAGCACGGCCGTACTGCCCAGTCCGCAGGACTTGCGGCCAATCGCTCCGGAAGAGGCGATCGTCATCAACGCGAAGATGCCGCTCGCAGCTGTGCCGAACCCTTCGGCCACGGCGTTCCAGATCAAGAATGTCGCGGCTGGCACGCAGGCCCAAGCCGTGGAATGTTTGACCGCTGCCGTCTACTACGAGGCGGCAACTGAACCCCTAGACGGTCAGCGTGCGGTGGCGCAGGTTGTCCTGAACCGTGTCCGCCACCCTGCATACCCAAACAGCGTTTGCGGCGTCGTCTTTCAAGGCTCGGAACGCCGAACCGGTTGCCAGTTCACCTTCACGTGTGACGGCTCGCTCGCGCGCAAACCGTCCAGTCGCCTATGGTCCCTTGCCCAGCAGGTCGCTCGCGAGGCGCTCGCCGGATACGTTCACAAGCCGGTGGGGCTCGCGACCAACTATCATGCTGACTACGTCGTGCCATACTGGGCCTCGTCGCTGCACAAGATCGCCGTGGTCGGCCGCCACATCTTCTATCGTTGGAAGGGTGGTTGGGGCGAGCCACGTAGCTTCTCGGACGCTTACGCCGGGGTAGAGCCGGGCCTGCTCGCCCCGGCCATCGCCGCATCAACCCAGATTACGACGGCCATCCTTCCCAGCCTGCCCAACATGGGTCCCAGCGAACTGACGCCCACGTCGACAGCGAAGGTCAGCAACATACTAGTCCCCGATCCGGTGTTGCACATCGATACAGCCAGCACGAACTCGGAAGTAGCAGCTGCCGAGGCACGGGCACCAACCCAACCTGCCTCTCGCCTCGCTGCTAGCACGGGGGCGCTAAAGGCCGACCTCAACCGACCGCAACTCCGTGCCGAACTGGCGACCAAGGCTGCGGGCGACAGGCCTGCAAGGCGCTCGGCTCCTAGCCCGAGCAGCGCGGTCGGCGACGGCGGCTCGCGCTGCTCCACGCGCGTTGACGGCAGCACTGGCCCGATCGGCTCGGCAGTGGTGCGCGCCCAACCCATGGGAACTGGTAGCTCGTCACTCTGCTAGCTCGTCGAATCGGTTGAACTTGGGACGCGTTTAGGACCGCGGACCCGGCTCAGTGCCGACGACCCGAAGCCGAGACGCTCGGGCCTACTGCAAGAGTTAAACCTGTCCGCAATCAGGTCACTCCTCGTGGTCCAGATCTGAGAACTCTGGAACGATGGAGCGCGCGGTCGCACGAGTGCCGAACGCGGGCGGGCGAACAAGTGGCAAGTAAGCGTTCGCCGATCGACAAGACGGTACGTCACAACCGAAGGTTGCCTGCGTAGCCGGTGAGCTCGAGATAGCCGCGCCCGCCTACCGTGCGCACGGCACCCTCCCAATAGACCGGCAACCCCAGCACTCGGCCGTCGAGTTCCTGATCAGCGAACAAAGGACGGAGCGGGTACCGCCGCAAGCCGTCGGGCAGACGCACCGTGATCAACTGCTCGATTGGGTAGATTCCGCCCGTGCGGGGGCTGCGCCAGCGGCGCAGCGCGGCGAAGCGTACGTCGTCCGGGCCGAGCTCGGTCAACTGCCCGTCGCGATGGCGGAAGCTTCCGCCCGCCCAGATGCTCCGCCCCGACCGGTCACGCACGCGAAAAGCAGTAAGCGCCGCGCCGTCATCCATGTTCAGCCCCGCCCAGTCCCAGCCGGCCGCGGCGCGCGCGAGCAGGGTGGAGGACCACTCGCGATCGAGCCAAGCGCGGCCGGTCACCCCAACGCGGCGGCCGCCTTGCTCCACCGCGCCGGACACGGCGAGCTGGGGAACGGAGTAATAATAGCTTGCCTGGTCCGGCCGCGGCCCCTTTTGGCTGTAGCCTCGCTTTCCTTGCAGAAGGATCGGCTGGGTCGGGCGGAACGCCAGGTCGAGCGCGAACTCGCGCGCCGTGATCGTCGCCACCATGCGGTTGCCGGGCAGCAGCCGCAAGCGCCAGTCGCGGACAGCGACATCCAAGTCACCTACCCTCGCCCCCGCCAGTCCAAGCCCCGCCCGCGCCGCGCGCTGGTCGTGGAGCAGCCGGCCGACCGCCGGATCCGAAAGGCCGGCGTGCGCGAACAGGATCTGGCGCGGGGCTAAGGCGCTCGGATTGGCTTCGCCAACGCCAGGGCGAGTGCGGAAGAAGGTCACCTGAAAGCCGCGCTCGCGTCCATCCTCGCCGGTGAGCCAGCCGGTTACGTACCACCACTCGATGCGGAAGGCAGGGTGTGCGCCGTGGTCAGCAGGGAAGCGGAGGAGGACGCCGGGGCGAACTTCGGGGTAGCGAACCTGCGCGGGCGCAGGCGCAGCGAGCGCAAGGATGAGGAAGAGCAGGAGGACGCGCATTACCAATCCTCCCGCACGCTAAGCAAGGCATCCTGCGCGGTCGCTCGCCGCCCGGCGAGGACGGCGGTGCCCGCCGCCGCCGCGACCAGCGCCACTACGACGCCAGCGAGCAGGCCCCAGGGCACCAGTGTTGCCATGGTCCAGTTGAACGACTGTGGGTTGACGACGCTGATCAGCACTCGGGCGAGTACCAGCCCGAGCAGCACACCCGCGACGCCGCCAACCAGCCCGAGCAGCGCGCCCTCGTTCCCCAGCATGAGGAGCACGGAACGGCGGCCCATGCCGATGTGGCGCAGCATCCCGAACTCGCGGGCGCGCGCGACCGTCTGCGCCGACACGGTGGCCGCGACCCCGGCAAGACCGACGAGGATGGCGACCGCCTCCAGCACGTACGTCACGGCGAAGCTTCGATCGAACAAGGTGAGCGCCAAGCGGCGCAGCTGCTGCGGTTCCGCCATGGCGGCCGTGGTACGCAGCTCGGGCAGCAGCCGTGCGAGCAGCGCCTCGCGCGCGGCGACGCGGCTCGCGTCGGGACGGAGGAGCACGGCTGCCTCGTCGCGGCCTAGGTCGCCGGTGAGCCGGTCGTAGTCGGCACCATCGATCACGATCGAACCGTGCTGCCGGGCGTAGTCGCGCCAAACCGCCGCGACCACGAATCGCGCGCCGCGGCCACCTAAAGGAAGCGCCAGCGGCTCGCCGGGTTCCAGGTCGTAGAGCCGCGCAGCAGGCTCAGATACCCAGACGGCGATGGCGCCGAGCGGTGCCGGGGCGACAGGGGTGAGGAGCGGCAAGGTGCCCTGCGCGGCAGCGGGCGAGATGGGACGCACGATCAGCGTCACGGGCGGCCGCGCCGGATCGAGCAGCACGGGCGACTGTCGCCCGAAGTCGATCCGCGCCACCCCTGGCGCGGCGGCAAGCTGGGCTTGGGCCGCCGGGTCGAGCGACCCGCCGCCCTCTAGCCGTAGGTAAAGGTCGGCCACGAGCACCTGGCCAAGCCAGTCGTCCACCGCGCCGCGGAAGGACGCCACCATGGTGGCCATGGCGATCATCAGGGCCGTGCTGGCCACGATCCCGCATAAGGCCACCGCCGCTTGTCCCGGGGCGCCGCGAAGCCGCCGCACAGCCAAGTCCACGGCGGGGACGCGGATCGAGCGACGGCTTAGCGGATCGAGCAGCGCGCGCGCGAGCCACGGCATCAGCGCAATGCCGCCAGCGAGCAGCAAGGCGATGGACAAGTAGCCGAACAACGGCAGTCCGCCGATCGCAGGCAGAAATGCCGCCCAAGCGCCGCCGACGAACAGCAGCAGGGCCAACCGCCACGGTGCGGGCGAGCGAGGATCAATGACGTCGCCCGCGTTCTTCAGCGCCACCGCGGGTGCTGCGCGCGCGGCGGCGCGCGCAGGCAGAATGCTGCCACCGAGGGCGGCAGTGATCCCAAGTGCGAGAAAGAACAGCGCTGCCCCTGGCGCGAACACGGGCACGGGTGCTGCCGCTTGGAAATAGCCGCCGCCGAGGTCGCCGCCGAGCAAGCGTAGCGCGAGCAGCGCGAGTCCGTAGCCGCCGGCCAAGCCCAGCACCGCGCCGATCATGCCGAGCGCGAGCCCTTCGACGGCGACCTGGGCGATAATACCCCGGCGCGGCAGACCGAGAGTTCTGAGCAGCGCGAAGCTGCGCAGCCGGCGGGCGACCGACAGTTCCTGCGCCGAATAAACAAGGAAGCCGCCGGTGAGCAAAGCGACCATGGCGAGCATTGACAGGTTTACCCGATAGGCGCGCGACAGGGCGTCGCCGCTCTCCGCCGCCGCGTCCGCGCTCGAAAGGGTAGCGCCCGACGGGAGCGCGGCGGTAAGTGCGGCGCGCACCTGGCCAGGGTCGGCGTTCGCGGCGAGCTTGAGATCCACGCGGTCGAGCCGCCCGAGACGCCCAAAGCGGAGCTGGGCCGCAGCGACGTCCATCGCCGCCAACCGCCGGTCGTCATCGACGCCGGGCATCGCCCCTGCCACGCGGAGCCGCGCGGTGCGGCCGTTGGCGGCGAGCACGATCTCCTCCCCTGCCCGCGCCCCGAGCGCGGCTTGCGTCCCGCGCGACAGGAACACGGCGTCCTCCGCGAACACCGCCGCTTCCTGTCCCTCCGCCGGCACGCCCACGAGGCTGGGGGTGACGGCGCCCGCCCGGAACACGTCCAGCCCTAGCAGCGTCAACCGCTCGCCGCGTACGAAGGCAGGAAGCTCGACTACTGGGCTCGCGTCGACGACGCCGCCCACGACGGCAGCGCGGGGATAGGCGGCGTCGGGCATGCCCAAGCGAGAAGCGGCACGCACCTGCAGATCCGCCGAACCGTTCACCCCGCGCACCGCGCGGTCGAAGGAAGCAAGAGCCGAACCGTTGATCAGATGCACGGCGAAGCCCAGCGCGACACCCACGGCAATGGCGAGCACGCCGAGTACAACGCGGCCGGGGTGCCGACGCCACTCGCCCCACAGGAGCCAGCGAAAAGCGAGGGTCGCGCCCGCGCCGGCCAAGCGGTCCATCGTCACGCTGCCCGCAGTCCCGCGCAAGTCAGGTGCAGCGTGCGGTCGGCTACGGCAGCGACCGCCGAAGAATGGGTGACGATCAACGCCGCCGCATCGCGCCCGCGCACGGAACGCGCAAACAAAGCGAGCACGCGCTCCGCCGTCTCGGGATCGAGGTTGCCGGTGGGCTCGTCGGCAAGGATCAGCGCGGGATCGTGCACTAGCGCGCGGGCGATGGCGACGCGCTGCAGCTCGCCGCCGGACAGGTCGGCGCCGTAGGAGTCGCCTCGGTCGCCGAGGCCTACTTCGCCGAGCAGCGCTCCTGCCCTCGCCTCGATCGTTCGCCGCTCGCCGCCAGCGAGCGCCAGCGGCAACGCGACGTTCTGGCGGAGCGTAAGGTAGGGCAGGATGTGGAAGGCCTGAAAGACGAAGCCGATCCGGTCGCGGCGCAGCCGGGTAAGCGCCGCCTCGTTCAGGGCGCCCAGCTCTGTAGTTTCCACTATAACCTCGCCCCGATCGGGGCGGTCGAGGCCGGCGATAACGTTGAGCAGGGTGGACTTGCCGACGCCGGACTCGCCGGTGATCGCGACGAGCTCGCCAGGGGCGAGGGCGAAAGAAAGCTCGGCGAAGAGCAAGCGGCCAGAGCCGACGCTCTTAGCAAGGCCAGAAACCCTCAGCAGCGGCGAGGTGTCGGAAGGCGCGGTCATGCCCGCTCGGTTACTTTGCCCTTCGCTTACGTCCAATACAGCACCCGGGTACCCGGTATATGGTGCTCGAGCCGTTCCTCGATGTGTGACCGCAGCTCCTTCATGACGTCCTTCGGATAGACGTGCTTGACGGAGCCGAACTTAGTGCGCTTCTCGCTCCGCTGCGCCTCGTCCATCTCCAACGAGGTCCCCGGGTACCAACTACTCAGCACGCCCTTCGAGTTGGGCGTAAAGCGGTGGGTAATCAGCTCGGCGGTGAGGGTGTG
>CADCVW010000004.1 GCA_902806235.1 uncultured Sphingomonadaceae bacterium
CGGCATACACCGGCGGCCAATTGTGGGGGATGTACGGCGACCGGACGAGCCCTGCCAACCAGTACGGCAGCCAGGCCGGCGAGGCGTGGGCCGCGGGTCACACCGGGTCGTCCAAGGTCGTGGTCGGCGTGATCGACTCCGGCATCGATCACATGCATCCCGACCTGTACCTGAATGTCTGGCTGAACCCCGGCGAGATCTCGAGCGGCTTGCGCGGGTTGCTGGTCGACATCGACGGTAACGGCTTCATCAACTTCCGCGACCTCAACGCGACGGAAAACAAGGCCTACGTCAGCGATCTCAATGCCAACGGTCGCATCGACGCCGGCGATCTTTTAGCCGACACGCGCTGGGAGAATGGGACGGACGACGATGCCAACGGCTACGTCGACGACCTGATCGGTTGGGATTTCGTCAACAACGACAACGATCCGTACGACGATAATGATCACGGTACCCATGTTTCCGGCACGTTCAGACGTGTGCTCTTCCGATCTGCGGCAACTGCGTGGGCGTGGCGGGGGTCACCTGGTCGACCCAGCTCGTTGGCCTCAAGTTCTTGTCCGGCACCGGGTCTGGCAGCTCCGCGGGCGCGATCAAGGCGGTCGACTACTTCACTGCCGCCGCAGGTGCCGCGACGGCGCAGGACTTCGCGGCGACCAACAATAGCTGGGGCGGCGGCGGCTTCTCGCAGGCCCTGCTCGACTCCATCGTGCGCGGGGCGAAGCGGGACATCCTGTTCGTCGCCGCGGCTGGAAACGGCGGCAGCGACGGCGTGGGCGACAACAACGACGGCGCGCCGCATTACCCGTCGAATTACGACACAAGGGCGTTGGCCGGCTACGACGCGGTGATATCCGTCGCGTCCATCACCAGCGCAGGTGCGCTGTCGTCCTTCTCAAACTTCGGCCCAGCCTCCGTCGACCTCGGCGCACCGGGCTCGTCGATCTACTCAACGCTGCCGGGCGGCGGCTATGGCGCCTTCAGCGGCACCTCCATGGCGACCCCGCACGTCGCAGGCGCGATTGCACTCTACTCGTCACTGAGCGGGCAAGCCGCGGCCGACATTAAGGCCAACCTGTTCGGCTCGACCATTGCCACGGCGTCGTTAGGGGGCAAGACAGTGACGGGCGGGCGTTTGGACGTAGAGAGCTTCATCGGCAAGATCGGCGCCCCGCCACCCCCGTCGCCCACCATCAACGACATCTACGGCACGACCGCGAGCGACACGGTTACCGGCACAACCGGAGGGGACAGGATTTGGGGCGTGCCGGCAACGGGCACGCACACCGGACGCGGCACGCTCGACACGCTGGTCGGGAACGGCGGCGCCGATACCTTTGTGCTCGGCGACGCGCGCGGCCGCTTCTATGATGACGGCGTGAGCCGAACGGCTGGCACGGGTGACTATGCCCTGGTCAGGGGCTTCGGCGCCGACGACAAGGTGCAGGTTGCCGGGCCGGTGTCCCAGTACATCCAAGCGCAGACGACGCTCAACGGGGTGTCGGGCGTGGGTCTCTACTTCGACGGCAACGCGAACGGTCGCCTCGACAGCCGGGACGAGCTCATCGGCTTGTTCGCCGACGTGGCCTCGATCGCCCCGACGCAGTTCGTGGTGGCCTGAGGCAAGGTGGGGCGGCTCACGAGCCGCCCCGCGATCCTGCTCTGCGGTCGATTAGGTTAGCCGCTGATAAGGACGAGCGGCCGCTTCTCTCCCATGCTGCATCGAAGCGTCCCTTTTGCTCCCGGCGAGAGCAGGTCACTCCTGCTACGTGCAAGAGGCCATACCTGCGGCTGTCGACGGGTGCCTTGAGGCGACTACGCACTGGGCCGCATGTGGCTTGCTGGAGACTCGTTCTCGACCGTGACGGGCTCAATAGGCTCGAGGGCGACATTAGCGGTTGGCGCATTCGATCCCGAGCGACGGCTCACCGTCGCCGGCAGGAGAGGTGAACGACTTCGCCGATGTGACGGCGATCGAGACCGAGCCACGCTGCCATGCGATCGAGCTCCATGGTGAGGCGCTCCATCGTTTCGGCGGGCGCTCCCGGCTCAAGGGTGACCCGGGACGCTAGGAGAACGCTGGCCTGGCGATCAGCCTTGAGGTCAACCCGCGCGACGAGCGATCCGTCCAAGAGGAAGGGCAGGACGTAGTAGCCGTGGGTGCGTTTGTCCCGTGGCACGTAGATCTCGATGCGGTAGCGGAAGCCGAAGAGGCGTTCGGTTCGGCCACGATTCCAAACGAGAGGATCAAACGGGGCGAGCAGCGCCGCGCAGCGCACATGGCGCGGCAGGCGGGCCTCGCGATGCATCCAGGCCTTCTGGCTCCACCCCTCGACGCGTACGGGGATAAGCGTGCCAGCCTCCGTCTGATCGGCGATCGCCTGATCTGCTTCTTCAGGCTTCAGCCGATAGTAGTCGCGCAGGTCCGCGACGGTCGCGACGCCAAGTGCCCGGGCGCTTCGTTCGACCAGGGCGCGTTGCGCGCTCGCGGCATCTGGAGTGGACAGGTTCAGGATAGCCTTGGGCAGCACGCGCTCGGGCAGGTCGTAGACCCGCGCGAAGCTGCCGCGCCGCGTCGCGGTGGTGATCTTGCCCGACCAGAACAGCCATTCGAGCGCGTGCTTGGTGTGGCTCCATTGCCACCAGCCGCCCCTGCTCGACCCGTTCTCAAAGTCGGCGGCCGCCATCGGTCCTTCGGCAACGATCCGGTCGAGTACGGCCTGGGCCTCGGGCCGCTGCTCGGCCGCGAAGCGCTTCAGCCCTTGGTAGCCGACCTCGCCTCGTTCGGCGCGAGCCATGCGCCAACGCAGGAGCGGGTGGGCATCCAGCGGCAGCAGCGAGGCTTCGTGCGCCCAGTACTCGAACAAGCGCCGCTGGCGGGCGGGTCCCCAAGCAGCGCGTTCGAGCGATGCACGATCGTAGCTGCCGAGCCTCGAGAAGGCCGGGAGATAGTGCGCCCGGGTCAGGACGTTCACGCTGTCGATCTGGAAGAGCCCGAGGCGGTCGAGGGTTCTTTGCAGGCCTGCAGGGGTCGGCCGTTCAACCCGACCAGCACCGAACCCCTGCGCCGCGAGCGCGATCAGCCGGGCGTCCTTGGATGAGAGGGTCAGCGTCACGCGCCGCTGCCTGACCGCTCGGCGTTATAAGCGTCAACCCAATGTCGCTTGCTGGAAGTCGCCGGTCGTCAGCTGAGCGCCCAAGTCAACCATTAGCGGCAACTCACGGCCTACCCCGAAGCAAACATCGTCAGCGCGGTGGCTATGCTAGCACGTAGGTCCGCTATAGGTGGGAAGCGGACGTTCGCGGGAAGGCGATGCCGGCCACTCCTGGCCGGATACGGAAGGGTCGCTTACAGTCGAACTCGCATGGTAAGGTCGGACTAAGTAGCGGTTGGCCCAAATGCTTCCAAGATGCGGCATTCGGAGACGGTGCCGCCCCGGCAGGAAGCCAGTAGAGTGGCCAGCTCGCGCCGGAGCGCGGCGAGGTCAGCGATCTTGCGGTCGATCGCGTCGAGGTGGCCCGAGGCGAGTTCATCGACTGAGCCGCAGTCGCGGCCCGGATCACTCGCCAGATCGAGTAGCGCCCGCACCTGGTCGAGCGAGAACCCGCGCTCGCGCGCGCGCCGGATAAACGTCAGGCGCGACAGGTCGCGCGACGTGTAAGAGCGATAATTTCCTTCGGTTCGCGCCGGCGCGTCGATGAGCCCCTCCTTCTCATACCAACGTACCGTTTCAACCTTGGTGTCGGCAGCCTTGGCGATCTTGCCGATTGTGAGCGCGTGACCCATGCCTTGACCCTGTAGTAGCTACAGAGTTCATATAGTCGGTCATGATGACTCGGTCGAGGTGACGATCATGGCGTGCAACACCTGCCCTTCGGAGTATCGGCCCGCGGATAACCGCCCCGGGTGGCGGCGCGTGCTCCTGATCGCGCTCGCCATCAATGCGGGCATGTTCGCGGTCGAAATTATTGCCGGCATCGCCGGCGGGTCCAAGGCGCTTCAGGCCGACGCTCTCGACTTCTTCGGCGATGCAGCCAACTACGCGATCAGCTTGGGCGTCGCTGGCATGGCGCTCGCGTGGCGCGCGCGAGCGGCGCTGCTGAAGGGCGCAACGTTGGTCGTGCTAGGCCTCTATGTCCTGTTCGCGACCACATGGGCGGCGCTACACGGCGACGTGCCGCGGGCCGAGATCATGGGAGCGATCGGCGTCGCCGCGCTGTTCGCGAACGTGGTTGTGGCCGCCATGCTGTTCCGTTTCAGGGGCGGCGACGCGAACATGCAGTCCGTGTGGATATGCTCGCGCAACGACGCGATCGGCAACGTCGCCGTGGTCGCCGCGGCTGCGGGCGTGTTCGGGACCGGCACTGCATGGCCGGACTTGATCGTGGCGGCGTTGATGGCTGGGCTCGGGCTATGGGGCGGCGCGCAGATCATGCGGCAGGCATGGGGCGAACTGGCGACCGGCCACACTCGCGCGGCCGTGGCTGCGAAGTAGCGGTCATGTCCAATCCACCTAACCTAACCCGCATCGTGGCCGACGAACTGGCGGGCCACGCCCGAGCGCGAAACGCTGGCGACGTCGCCGGAGCCCGGCGGGCGTTGGAGCGCGCGCACATCGCGTCGCAGCTTTTGCTTCGCCCGCACATGCGCGTTCATGCGGCGATGCTCGCCTACGCAGTCCGGCTACGCCAGCCGCGCGAGATCGTCGGGCCGCTCGCCAAGTTCGTTCTGGCACCCTTGGGCGCGATCACCGGTCGCATACCGTGGGGCAACACCGGGCGCTCAAACGTGAGCGCCTTCCAGCCTATGCCGATCCAGCCCGAGTTGGCGGTGCAGCTGAACGACGAAGCGGAATGATGATCGACAGCAACGAGCCGCCGCGATCGGCCACCTTATGGCGTTTGATGATCGGGGGGGCGACACTGGTGATCAGCTTCGCGCATCCGGCTGCGAACGCCCAAGTAGCCGTCCCGGCACAAGGCGGCATTGCCCAAGCTGAAGCCGCGCTGGCCGAGGAGGAAGGCGAGGAGATTATTGTGCAGGCGACGCGCTCCGGTCGCCGCGTGCAGGACGAGCCAATCCGGGTGGAGGTAATCGACCGGGAGGAGATCGAAGAGAAAATCCTCATGGTTCCCGGCAATATCTCGATGGTCGTCGCCGAAACAGGCGGCTTGCGGGTGCAGGTCACGTCACCTGCGATCGGAGCGGCAAACGTGCGCGTGCGCGGGTTGGAAGGCCGCTATACTCAGCTCTTATCTGACGGGCTCCCGCTCTATGGCGGACAGGCCGCTGGCATCGGCCTGTTGCAGATACCGCCGACCGACCTGGGCCAGGTAGAGGTTATCAAGGGCGCTGCATCCGCGCTTTACGGCCCGTCCGCGCTAGGCGGCGTCATCAACCTAGTCTCGCGCCGCCCCGGCGACGCACCGCAGGTCGAGTTCCTGTTGAACGCGACCACCCGTAACGGCCAGGACGCGACTGCCTATGCCGCGGCACCGCTGGGCAGTGGGTTCAGCGGGTCAATTACGGGGGGCGCGCACCACCAGCGCCGGCAGGACCTGGACCATGATGGTTGGGCCGACATGCCCGGCTTCGAGCGGTTCACCGTGCGCCCGCGGCTGTTCTGGGAAGGGGCGGACGGCGCGAAGGCGTTGTTCACTTTCGGTGCGATGAGGGAGGAACGCGACGGCGGCACCTTGCCGGACCGCGTTGTGCCCGACGGTCGACCATTTCAGCAGGACCAAGACAGCACGCGCCTGGATGCCGGGCTTGTGGCCGAAGTGTTGGTCGATGGGCTGGGCACGGTGCGCGTCCGCGCGTCGGGCATGACGCAGGATCACCGGCACCGCTTCGGCAACGTAATCGAAGATGACCGGCACCGCACCGCGTTCGGCGAGGCATCTATTGGCCACCGAGCGGGCGGAACGAGCTGGGTCGCAGGCGTGGCGTTCCAGGTCGATGAGTACCGATCCGAGACGTTTACCGCCTTCGACTACAGCTACACCGCGCCGGGAGTATTCGGGCAGGTGGAACACGACCTTAGCCCTGACGTGACGGTCGCGGGCAGCGCCCGCGCAGACTTCCACAGCGACTACGGCACCCGGCTTTCCTCACGCGTGTCGCTGCTCTACCGGCCCGATCGCTGGACGTTCCGCGCGTCGGTCGGGCGCGGCTTCTTCGCGCCCACCCCGTTCGTGGACGAGATCGAAGACGCCGGGCTGTCGCGCTTGGAGCCACTTCGCGGGCTAAAGGCCGAGGTCGCCGACACCGCCGCACTCGACATAGGTCATGCACGGGGCGGGACCGAGGTGAACGCCTCACTGTTCACGTCGCGGGTCGACAACGCTTTGCGGCTGGATGCGACCGGCCCGGCGAGCGTCCGGCTTGTGACGGCGAACGGCGTCACGCGCACGAGCGGCGTCGAGTTGCTGGTTCGCCAGCGATGGGATGCCTTCAGCATTACCGGCAGCTACGTCCACATCGACGCGACGGAGCTCGATCCGGCTGGCGTGCGACGGCGTGTCGAACGCACACCGCGCGACACCGCGGGCGTGGTCGCCGTGTGGGAGGCTGAAGGCAAGGGCCGGTTCGGCTTCGAGGCGTACTACACCGGCCGGCAGCGGCTTGAAGACAATCCCTATCGGTCCCGCAGCCGCCCCTACGTCGAACTAGGCGTTCTGGGCGAGATCATATTTGGTCGCGCCAGCCTGTTCCTCAACGCCGAAAACATCCTTGGCGTCCGACAGACCAAGTACGACCCGATCCTTCGACCGGTTCGCGCGCCCGATGGCCGCTGGACAGTCGACGTATGGGCTCCGACCGAAGGCTTCGTGTTAAACGGCGGCGTCCGGCTGCGTTTTGGCGGGACCTGACCCAAAACAAGGATGAGTGCCACAACCGGTCGGTTCGGACACTCCTGTTTTGCCCACGCTTGCTTCCGATACTGCGAACGTCAGAAGACCGCGTGACAATGTCGGCCTTCGTAATTGGCGGATCGCGCCAGCTACGACCGGCTTCGGGCGGAGGCCGTCGTGCGCCGCCCCGTTCAGAAGGTCGGTTTGGGGTCGGAAGCGGACCCTGACCGAACGTCCGCTTCCGACCGATGCTGTTGAAGAAGTCGGCCTTGCAGTTGTGACGGCGTGCTGATTCAGTGTTCCTGCCGGCGGCAGGAGCGATGCTGATGATGGGTGAGCAGGTCGTGGCGCAGGAGGCGCTGTTCTACGGCTTCAGCCTGGAACGGCATGTGCCGGCCGACCATCTCCTGCGCCGGCTTGATCGCTTCGTGAACTTAAGCGCCATCCGGGCGGAGCTGCGGCCCTACTACAGCGACATGGGCCGGCCCTCGATTGATCCCGAGCTGATGATCCGCATGCTCATCGTCGGCTACTGCATGGGTCTCCGGTCCGAGCGGCGGCTCTGCGACGAGGTCCACCTCAACCTGGCGTACCGCTGGTTCTGCCGGCTGGGGCTGGACGGCGACGTTCCCGACCACAGCACCTTTTCCAAGAACCGTCACGGCCGGTTCCGCGACTGCGACCTGTTCCGGAGGCTGTTCGAGCGCACCGTCGAGCGCTGCATGGCCGAAGGGCTGGTCGGCGGCGACGGCTTCGCGGTGGACGCGAGCCTGATCCGGGCCGAGGCCAACCGGCAACGCTTCCACCCTGGCGAGGAGGGGCTGCCACCCGACCTGTCGAGCCGCGCGGTCAACGAGTACCTGGCGGTGCTGGACGACGCCGCCTTCGGGGCCGCTTCCCAGGTCATGCCTGCACGCGTCTCCCCGGCTGATCCGGCCGCTCGTTACCCGTCCGCCCACGGCGGCCAGGCGCAGTTCTGCTACGCGACCAACTACCTGGTCGACGTGAAGCACGCCGTCATCGTCGACGTGGAGCCGAGCACGGCGGTGCGGCAGGCCGAGGTGACGGCCGCCAAGCGCATGATCGAGCGCGTCCATGACGGCCTCGGGCTCTGGCCCAGAAAGCTGATCGGTGACACCGGCTACGGCTCCGCCGACATGCTCGCGTGGCTGGTCAACGAGCGCGGCATTGAGCCGCACATCCCCGTGCTCGACAAGGCGAACCGGGCGGACGGCACCTTCTCGCGAAGCGACTTCGCGTACGATGCGCGCCGCGACGTCTATACCTGCCCAGCGGGCAAGCTGCTCACCCGCTACCAGCGGCGCCACGGCTGCCGGACCGACCAGCCGCACGCCGACGGGTTCTTCCGCTACCGCGCGAGCAAGGCCGACTGCAGCAGTTGCGCGCTGAAGCCGAGGTGCTGTCCAACAGCCGACGCCCGCAAGGTGCCGCGCTCGATGCACGAAGGCGCCCGCGACCTCGCCCGCGCCGTGGCTCGGGAAGACGAATGGCTGACCTCTCGCCGCGAGCGCAAGAAGGTCGAGATGCTGTTCGCGCACCTCAAGCGCATCCTGAAGCTCGACCGGCTGCGACTACGCGGTCCGAACGGAGCGAAAGACGAGTTCCACCTCGCCGCCGCAGCCCAGAACCTCCGCAAGCTCGCCAAGCTGATCCCGCCGGCAGCGCAGCCGGTGCCCGCCTGACCGCCGGCAGTCCCGCGCCCAGCTCGGGCCGACCGTCCGCTCTTGTCAGCACCGGACTTCTTCAACAGCATCGACCCAGAGCGGACGCTCGCGCAAGCTGCTCAGCCCCGTGCCGCCCGGATCAGCCGCTTGTGGGTCCGATCGTCCGGGGCGCGAGCCCAAGCGGCCGGGTCCACCCCCAGCGGCGCGGTGTCAGGGGACGCCCGCAGCTCACGCAGTCGTGGCAGGAGCGTCCCGCCAGGAGCCGGCCCGACTAGTCATTCCACCCGCGGTCCGCGCGCACCGCAAGCGGTGCAGCGCAGCTTGTGGGCGAAGCCGGGCCATACATCCGCCCAGCCCTTGTGTGAGTAGTGCCCCAGTAGCTCGCGCGTGTCGAAGATTGCCACCCGGCCGCCCCGGCACTCCGCTCGAACAGCGCCGCCCTGCTTTAGCACGTCCTGCATGCAGCGAATGAGTGAAGCTATGTAGCGCGAGCTAGCGGCGAAAATCCTACACCGCCAAACGCTCGCGTCGCCCGAGGCGCGGCCCGGCTGAAGCGGACCATAGACAGAAAGAGCCTCGGCCACATGGTGCGGCCGGGGCTCCCTGTACGCTTGGCAGATGGAGTTAAGCGCGGCGCTTGGCAGCGGAGGCCTGCTCCTTCGCGCGCCGCTTGCGCTCCTTCGGCGTCTCCACGTTCATGCTGACCGGCGAGGGCGTGTAGCTCGCCTGGATGAGCGCGGGCGCACCAGCCGCGGTCGGGATGCTGACCGGGATCGCGTCCAGCGTATGCGCGGTGAACTCGCGGCCCTCGCCCATGGTAGCGCTCCTGCCCTTCACGAAGAAGCCGCCGACCGCCCCCGCGAGGAGAACCGCGCCCGCGGTCGCGCCGCCTTTGCTATTGCCCTTCTGCAGGTGCAGCCCTTCGACCGGGATGCGGCGCCCACCCAGGTCAATGTAGCGGAACGCGACCTCCATCTTGCCTGCCTTGCCGAACGAGCCCTTGCCCACCCGCCGGGTGACATGACCCACGGCACGGGTGCCGCGCGGGATCACGACGTGCCCGTCCACCATCACGTCGGACGCGACGGACGCCGAGAACTGATCACCAAGCCGGTGCGTCCGGCTGCTCACCTCGCCGTTGAGCGCGATCACGACCGGCGTGTTGGCCGCGAGCTGGCCGTCGCGCACGGCCGGGGCTGCAGGCGCGACCGGAGCGAACACCGGAGCCGTGGTCGTGTTATAAGCTGCCGGTTGCGGCACGGGCGCGGACTGCGCGAGCGCGGACGTGGACATGACGACGCTGGCGAGCAGCGCCGCCGACAGATGCAGTTTCATTGATCCCCCCTGGACTATGAGGCATCCAGAGTTCCACGGCACCCGTTAACGATCAACAAACGCGACCGAGGCCGTTGGTTAACGTGCCAGAACTGGACAGGTCGGGGTCCGGCATCGCCACGCGGCCTACGTCATGGCAGCTTCCGCGCTGGAAGGAGGACGCTCAACGGATACCGCGAGGATCGGAGCACGAGGTCAGGGGCCTGCTGCTGCGCGACGGCCCGCTCTAGGCCCTGCGCACGACGGGAGCGAGCGCATGGCGGCCGGGCGTAGGGGACGGCGCGCGCGGGTTGGTCGGCCGGCGCGTCCGGGTGCGCGGCATCCGCTCGGGCTTTGACATGTTGAACCTGGAAGCCATCGCGCCCGCGGGCGAGCCCTACCCCGTCCCGTGGTGGCGGCGGCTGCTCGATTATTGTGAAGCGCCGCGGTCTCTTTCCATGAACGGCAGGCCAGCCGTTCCAGCTCCTAGATAGCGGCCTCGCCACGCAAGTTAATGAGAGAGTTCATAAGGCCATCGTCAGCACTCGAGCAGACGCCTAGAACCACAGCCTCGTCAAAACCCTCGCCGGCGAGGTAGGCATGCCCCATTGTTGAGTCGATGTAGATCGATTCGCCTTCTTCCAGCTCTAACGGGTCGTAGAACTCGGTATGCACCACGATCCGTCCGCGGAGCACGTAGATGACTTCCTCGCCTTGGTGGCGGACGAGCGCGCCAAACTCCTCCAGCGTTCGTGCCCGGATGCGCGTAATGATAGGGATCATGCGCTTGCGGCGGAGTTCGGGGCTCAGGAAGAAGTAATCGTAGTTGGGCGTGTTCACCCGGAAGGCGTTTTCCAAACGACCGATGCTGCGCCGGCCCGTGAAGCGCGGCTCGACGTCCGCTGTCGGGTCGGCGAACAAATCCGACATTGGAATGTTTAGCCGTCGGCTCACCTGCTGCAGCTTGTCGTAGGTTAGCGTCAGGCGGTCGTGCTCCACTTTGGACAAAGTGGAGATCGGGATGCCGCTCTTCTCGCTCATCTCCTTGAGCGTCCACCCGAAGCGCAAGCGGAGGTGGCGCAGGACGGTCCCGAGCGTGGTTGGACGGGCTGAGGTCGTCCTATCGAGTCCCGGCATGTTTCTCCGATCAGCAACATTGTCCCTTCCGGGATCGCTGAGCGGAGAGATATGCCGCGCGATGCGGCTGACGCAATAAGCGAGCGAATTCATCACTGCGATTTGACCGTTGATGATCAGGCCATTACCGTCCTAACCAGGACAAGGAACACGATGGGCAGTACTTCGCGTCGGATGATGATGGCAGGCGTGCTCGGAGCCGCACTGTCCGCCCCCATGTTGAACCGCGGTTATTACCAGCTCGGCGCGGCCGGCCGGGCCTATTCCCGACGCGCGGTGGATCTGATCCGCGGCTCGCTCGTCATCGATATGCTGGCGCCGCTCACGATCGACACCGACGCCGACGCTTACGCCAAGCCGCTCCCGCCGCAGCGGGTGGCCGACTTCCGCCGCAGCGGCATTACAGGCTTCCATAATGCCTATGGTCTGGGCGGGCCCAACGCTCACACTGACGCGCTCGCCTATATGGCCGGCTGGCAAGGCTATGCCGGGCGCCATCCCGAACTGTTTGCTCTGGTCGGCGTAGCGGCCGACCTCGACCGCGCCAAGGCGACAGGGCGCGCCGCGGTAATTATGGGCATCCAGAACGCGCAGCATTTCCGCACGGCGGCCGACGTCAGGACCTTCTACAATCTCGGCCAGCGCTGCGCGCAGCTCACCTATAACAGCCAGAACCTCATTGGCTCGGGAAGCACGGATCGCGTCGACGGCGGGATCAGCGACTTTGGCGCCGGCATCATCAAGGCAATGAACGAGGCCGGCATGCTGGTGGATGTGTCCCACAGCGGCGACCGCACGACGCTGGACGCGGTCGCGCTGTCGGCAGGGCCGATCGCCTACACGCATAGCAATTGCCGCGCCATCTCAGGCCACCCGCGCACGAAGACGGATCAAGCTATCCGCGCGCTCGCCGCGAAGGGCGGTGTGATGGGCATCACGGGAGTGCGCCAATTTGTCAGCCGCACGGACCCGACCACGATCCGTCATTTCGTGGACCACATCGATCATGTTGTGAAGCTCGCGGGCGTCGAACATGTCGGCATCGGCTCGGATGCGGACCTGTACGGTTACGACGACATGCGGCCAGACCAGTACGCCAAGCTCAAGGCTGGCTACAAGGAAAGCTACGCGTTCCGCGGCAAAATTGACGTGGATGGGTTCGATCACCCGATGAAGGTCTTCGATCTCGCGGAAGAACTCATCCGGCGCCGCTACTCGGACGCGAACATCACCGCGATACTCGGCGGAAACTTCCGCCGTCTTTTGGGCGACACGTGGAAATAATCGCGGCGCCGACGAAGGGAAGACGGATGAGCAAGCACGGACTTCTCGCGCGTAGCGCGCTCGGGTTTTCCATGATGCTCGCGGCGGGCCCACTCGCCGCGAGCAACGTGTCCACCATAGGTCCGCGCACCGTGGGCCTGATCGTCGGAACGCAGTTTTGACCGATCTCGCCCAAGCGCCTGCTCAAGACAACAAGCTTTCCGCGGCCTTCCCAGCGACGGCGCCGGCGGGCGAGCCCGCGCCAGCCGCCGTGCCGCAGCCTTACTTGCTGTTCTTGGGCGACGCGGCCGACCCCGGCTATGCCAAGACGGCGCTCGGTCTGCGCGACTGGGCCGGCGAGCGCTGCGTCGGCGAGTACGGCCTGCCGTCGGCCCGGGTCACGACTGGGCTGCCGCGCATGACGCCCGCCCAGGCGCGGGCGGCGGGCGCCCGCGCGCTGGTGATCGGCGTCGCCAAGGAAGGAGGGCATATCGCTGAAGCTTGGGTCCCGGCGCTGCTGGAAGCGCTGGACGCGGGCTTGGACCTGGTGAGCGGCATGCACGCCAAGCTGGGCGACGTTCCCGCGCTGGCGCGAGCGGCGGCGCGCACCGGCCGGCGCCTGGTCGACGTGCGCACGCCCCCCGCGCGCATTCCGACGGGTACCGGCGCCAAGCGGAGCGGCAAGCGCCTGATCACCGTCGGTACCGATTGCGCGCTGGGCAAGAAATACACCGCGCTGGCACTGGCCAAAGCGTTCCGCGCGCGCGGTCTTGACGCCGACTTCCGCGCCACGGGCCAGACGGGCATCCTGATCGCCGGCGGCGGCATGCCGATGGACGCCGTTGTCTCGGATTTCGAGGCGGGCGCGGCTGAGCTGCTGAGCCCGGCCGCCTCCCCAGAGCATTGGGACGTGGTCGAGGGCCAAGGATCGCTGTTCCACCCCGCTTTCGCCGCCGTCTCGCTGGGCCTGCTGCACGGCAGCCAGCCGGACGTGTTCGTGGTGTGCCACGATCCCACGCGCCGCCACGTGCTGGGGCTGCCCGACTTCGCGCTGCCCGCGATCGAGGAAGTGATCGACCTCACGGTTCGCCTGGGATCGCGCACCAACCCGGGCATCCGCTGCGGCGGCGTGGCGCTCAACACGTCCGCGCTGGCCGAGGCGGAAGCGCAAGGCGAGATCGAGCGCACGGCGGCACGCCTCGGTCTGCCCGCCGCTGACCCGATCCGCGGCGGGCCGGCGTTTGACGCGCTCGTCGACGTATGCCTGAGGTGAGCGACGCGGCGGCAGGAGCGAACGCCCACGCGGGCCGGCCGAGCCGGTTCCAACGCTTCCTGCTGCCGGGGCTGGCGTTTAAGGCGCTGGTGATCGGCGGCGGCTACGCGACGGGCCGCGAGGTTGCCGAGTTCTTCCTGCCGAGCGGACCGTGGGGCGGCGTCTACGCCATCCTGCTCGCCACTTTCCTGTTCAGCGCCGCCTGCATCCTGACCTTCCTGTTCGCGCGCGCGGCCCGCAGCTTTGACTACCAAAGCTTTTTCGCCGCGCTGCTCGGCCCCGGCTGGGTGGTGTGGGAAGTGGCCTACATACTGTTCGTCATCCTGATCCTGGCCGTCTACGGCGCGGCTGCAGGGGCGATCGGGGCGGCGGCGCTCGGGTGGCCAGCGCTGGCGGGAACAACGGCGCTAATGATCGGAATCATCATATTCACCACCTTCGGCAACCGCGCGGTCGAGCGCTTGTTCGAGTGGGCGGCCTACCTCCTCTACGGCGTGTATGCCCTGTTCTTCGTCTTTGCGTTCACGACGTTCGGCGACCGCATCGCGGACGGCTTCGCCTCCGCGGCGCCCGCGGACGCGGGCAGTTGGGCGCTGAACGGCGGCACCTATTTCAGCTACAACATCCTGGGCGCGATCGTGGTGCTGCCCGTGCTGCGCCACCTCACCAGCAGCCGCGACGCAGTGATCGCCGGCGCGATCTGCGGACCGCTCGCGATGCTGCCCGCGCTCCTGTTCTTCGTGGCGACGGTCGCCTTTTACCCGACGATCATGGGGGCGGAGCTACCGTCCGACACCCTCCTCGCGGCAATGGACCGGCCCTGGTTCCGCGGACTTTTCCAGCTCATGGTCTTCTCGGCGCTGCTGCAAAGCGGCGTCAGCGCGGTGCACGCCTTCAACGAGCGCGTGGACGCAGCGTGGCGGCGCAGCCGGGGGCTGCCCATCGGGGCCCGCGCGCGTCTCCTCATTTCGTTGGGCCTTCTCGCCGGATGCATGTTCCTGGCCGACCGCTTCGGCCTCGTCGCGCTGATCGGCTCGGGCTACCGCTTCTTCGCCTACGTCCTGCTCGCCGTGTTCGTGGTGCCGCTGTGCACGGTGGGCGTGGGGCGAGTCCTCAAGAACGCCCGCGAAACGGCAGCGCCATGAGGCGTTCCGCGCGCGTCGCCCGCACGCTGCTGGCCGTGCCGGCCGCCGCGCTGGCCCATGGGGCCCTCGCCCAGAGCGCGCCCACCTATGACCTCATCCTGCGTGGCGGCACTGTATTCGACGGCGGCGGCGGCGATGGGCGGGTGGCGGACGTCGGCATCATCGGCGATCGGATTATCACCGTCGGCAACCTCCGTCGCGCGCGGGCGCGAGAGGAGCGCGACGTGCGCGGGCACTACGTGTCGCCGGGCTTTATTAGCGTCCACGATCATTCGCAGCCGGACGTCTACGCCAAACCCGCGGGTTTGCTGACGCAGGGCATCACGACCGCGATCACCAATCCCGACGGTGGCGGACCGCTCGACATTCGGGCGCAACTCGCGCGGCCGCTCGGCCTCAATTACGGCGCGTATATCGGCTTCAACACCGTGTGGGGCGAGGTAATGGGGGCGACGGACCGGCGTGCCTCGCCGGCTGAACTCGAGCGGATGCAGGACCTCGTGCGCGACGGCATGGCCGCGGGGGCGTTCGGCGTGTCGGCGGGGCTCGACTACAAGCCCGGCTTCTGGGCCGATGCCGACGAGGTCGCGGCCGTTTCCGGCGCGGCGGCGCCCTGGCGCACGAGCTTCACCAACCACGAGCGCGTGTTTGAAGGCAACGGCTATAGCTCGGTCGCCGGCATGGCCGAGACGGTGGCGATCGGCGAACGCGCGGGCCTGCTGCCCGTCATCACGCACGCCAAGCTCCAGGGCCGCGACCAAGGCCGCCTGGCTGATACCTTCGCGCTCGCGACCGGGCCCGTGCGCCGTGGGCGCCCCGTGCTGCTGGATGCTTACCCCTACACCTACGGTTCGACGAGCTTGGAGCAGCTTATAATCCCTGCCTGGGCGCAGGCGGGCGGCGAGAAGGCGATGCTCTCCCGCTTCAAGGATCCGGCGCTTCGCCCGCGCATCGCCAAGGAAGCCGATGAGCAGCTCGCCATTCGCTGGGGCGGTCCGGGCGGCGTGTACCTGTCCGAGTTGCGCAAGGAGCTGACGGCCGTGATCGCCGAGACGGGCAACCCGTCGCCGGGCGAAGCAATCATGCGCTTGCTCGAGGCGGGGCGGCGGCGCGTGCTGCTGCGCTTCGGCAAGGAGTCGGACCAGGAAGCGCTGGTCGCGCATCCGCTGACCGCCGTGTCGTGCGATTGCGGCGCGACGGCGTCGACCACCGGCCATCCACGCAACTGGGGCGCCTATCCGCGCGTGCTGGGCCGCTACGTGCGCGAGCGTAAGTTGTTCAGTTGGGGAGAGGCGGTGCGCAAGATGACGGCGCTTCCCGCGGGCATGCTGGGGTTGGCCGAGCGCGGCTATCTGCTGCCCGGTATGATCGCGGACGTGACGGTGTTCGACCCCGCGACGGTGATCGACCGGGCGACGGTGGAGCAGCCGGCGCTCCCGTCCGTGGGGATCAACACAGTGGTGGTGAACGGCCAGTTGGCCCTGGACCGCGGCGTCGTGATGGGCGGGGCGCTCGGCCGCGCGCTCGCCCGTTCGCGCCACGAGCCGGCCCGGCCGATGGCGACCGGCGCGCGGTCGCTGCGGGTCGCAGGGCACGCCGGCGGCGTGCGGGTGGATGCGCGGATCGATCAGGGCGCGGCGGGCCCGCGCGGGCGCGTGACGCTTGCCGGGCTAACTGGCGGGCCACTCCGTTTCACGCCGGCCCTCCTACAGACCGCGCGCGATTGGGCGAGCGTCACGGGGACGGGGCGCTCCGGCGACGGCATGGCGCGGGCGATAACGCTGATCTTCGAGGCCGCCGATCCATTTGCGTCCAGGCTGCCGACGCTCACCATTTTGGTGGACGGCCTGCCGCTGCTCAACGGCGCGATGCTTGACGGCCGTGTGACAGTGACGGACGACCGTGTGGCAGGTACATCGGGCGCGGCGGGAGAAGATTTATGAAATATGCCGTGCTCGCGACCGTGCTCCTGCTCGCTGCGCCCGCGCCCGCGCAGGAGGCCGCGCGTTACAGCGACGATGCAGCCCGGCAGGCGGTGAGCGACGCTGCGGTCGTCGAGGCGACCGTCATGGTGCCGATGCGCGACGGCGTGCGGCTAGCGACGGATGTGTACCGGCCCAAGGACGCGCGCGGACCGCTGCCCACCGTGTTGTGGAAGACGCCATACAACGAGCTCGGCGACAATGCGCGCACCAAGCGCCGCGCGCTCGAGGCGGTGCGCCGCGGCTATGCCTACGTGGTTCAGAACGAGCGGGGGCGCTTCCATTCGGAGGGCGAGTTCGAAATTCTCGGCAAGCCGCAGACGGACGGCTTCGACGCGCTCAGCTGGATCACCAAGCAGCCCTGGTCGAACGGCAAGGTCGGCACGCTCGGCTGTTCATCCTCGGCCGAATGGCAGCTCGCGCTGGCGGCGCAGAATCACCCCGCGCACGCCGCGATGGTGCCGATGGCGGCCGGCGCGGGTATCGGTAAGGTCGGCCGGTATCAAGAGCAGGGCAATTGGTACACGGGCGGCGTGCCCAGGAGCTTGTTCTTCGTCTGGCTGCACGGCGTCGAAAACCCGATCCGCCCGCAGCTCCCGGCCGACATCGACGCGGCGACGCGCGCGCGCGTCGCGGGCTACGACGACCTTTCGCCCAAGAAGCCGGCCGTCGACTGGCCGCGCCAGATCCGGCGGCTGCCCGTCGACACCATCCTGTCGGACCTCGGCGAACCGCCCGCGACCTTCGAGCGTTTCATCGCGCGCAGCCCTTCCGACCCCGCTTGGCGCCAAGGCGGCCTCTATCATGACGACATGGGCTGGGGCGTGCCCGCGCTGTGGTTCAACAGCTGGTACGACGTCTCGATTGGGCCCAACCTCGAACTGTTCAACCACGTCCGCCAGTCCCGCACCGACCGCGAGGCGAGCGACAATCAATATGTCGTCGTTGCGCCCAACAACCATTGCCAGTTCGCTGCGCTGAAGCCCGGCCTCAAATCCGGCGACCGTGACCTTGGCGATCCCAGCTTCGACATGGACGGCGCCGTCTGGGGCTGGTTCGACCGCTGGCTGAAGGGCGACAGGCGCGCCTTTCCCGCATCGACGCCCAAGGTCCGCTATTACACAATGGGCGCGAACCGCTGGAACGCGGCCGCGCAATGGCCGCCCGCGCGGGCGCAAACGGTGCGCATGTACCTGCGCAGCGGTGGCGGCGCGAACAGCTTGCACGGCGACGGCCGCCTGTCTGCCTCCGCGCCGCCCGCGGGCGAAGCTCCGGACCGCTACGTCTACGACCCCGCCAACCCCGTCCAGACGATCGGCGGTGGTGATTGCTGCAATGGTGGGCTCGTCACCGCGGGCGCTTTCGACCAGCGGGTGATCGAAGCGCGGAGCGACGTGCTCGTCTACACCAGCGAGCCGTTGACCGAGCCGCTGGAGGTCAGCGGCTTTGTCGAGGCCGTGCTCAAGGTTTCGTCGGACGCGCGAGATACGGATTTCGCGGTCAAGCTCGTCGACGTGGCGCCGGACGGGACGGCCTACATCCTGTCCGACACGATCCAGCGCGCGCGCTACCGCGACGGCTACGACCGGCCGACGTTCCTGCGCACGGGCGAGGTGGCCACGGTCCGCCCCACGCCCATGGCGACCAGCAACCGCTTCGGGCGCGGCCACCGCATCCGCGTGGAGGTGACCTCGTCCAACTTCCCCAAGTTCGCGCGCAACCTGAACACCGGCGGCAACAACGAACGCGAAAGCCGGTACGTCGTTGCGCGCAACGCCGTCCACCACGACGCCGCCAACGCGTCTTACGTCGAGCTGCCCGTCGTCCGCTGAATGCATTTCCCGATCGCCGCCGTCCGCGCCCGCTTGCCCGCGCTCGCCGTCACAGACGGCCGGCGGCCCCGCATCCATTTCGACGCCCCCGGAGACACCCAGGCCTGCGCCGAGGCCATTGACGCGATGGCCGAGCATCTGCGGACCGGCACCGCCATTTTGGGCGGACGCTTCGCGACGTCGGCGGCAATGGACGCGCTGAACGCCGAGGCGCACGCGGCGATGGCGAATCTGCTCGACGCGACCCCGGCGAGATTGCCTTCGGGCAGAACATGACGAGCCTCACGCTCGCTGTCTTGCGCGCGCTGGCGGGAGGGCGATGAGCTGATCGTAACGCGCCTCGACCGCGGCGCCAATGTCGCCCCCTGGCTGCGCGTCGCCGAGGACCGCGGCATGGCGGTGCGCTGGCTCGACTTCAGCCCGGCCAACGTTCGCTGTCGGACCTTTTCCTCCCGCTCATCCCCGCAGCCGGCGCACGGCGCTCGAATACCAGTTCGACGAGGCGCGGCATGAGCTTGGCCGTGCCGCCGCCCGTGTTGGTGAGCAGCACCACCGTAGTGCGGATTTCGGGAAAGGTTTGCAGCGCGGCGTTGAAGCCGTTGATGGAGCCGCCGTGGCCGATGCCGCGCCGCCCGTCGCGCACGGACGTAGCGATGCCGAGGCCATAGTTGCTGGTCACGCCAGGGACGGACTGGTTCGCCGGCCGCGCCGTGCTGGCCAGACGGCCGTCAGCGAGGCGGCCGGGCGCGGTCATCAGCGCCAAGCTTGCGGGCTTGAGCACCCGGCCGCCGAGCAGCGCCTCGTGCCAGCGGGCGAGATCGCCGACGGTCGACCGCATCGCGCCCGCCGCGGCCGCGACGCTCATCGACAGATGGGTGGCGTTGCGGAAGGCACCCGGCCGCGCCGGATCCTTGTCATAGCCTTCGGCGCGGTTGGGCACGATTTCGGCCAGATCGTCGAGCTTGGTGTTCGTGAGGCCGAGCGGGCGGAACAGGTTGGCGGCGAGGAAATCGCCATAAGCCTGCCCCGACGCCTTTTCGATGACCGCGCCGAGCAGGAAGAAGGCCGAATTGGAGTAGCTCCACGACGTGCCGGGGGCGAAGTCGTAGAGTGGGTCGGCGGCGGCAAAGTGCTTGATGAATTCGGCAGCGGCGTAATCGCGCGGGGCCACGGCGGCGAGGAAGTCGGGCGCACCCGTGTAATTGGCGATGCCCGACGTGTGGTTGAGCAATTGCCGGAGCGTTACCTCGTCGCCGCGCGGAAAATCGGGGACGAACTTGGCGAGCTTGTCATCGAGCGACAGGCGCCCGCGCTCGGCTAGCAGCAGCACGGCGGCCGCCGTGAACTCTTTGGTCACCGAGCCGATGCGGAATACAGTGTCGGCGCGCACAGGGGTGCGCTGCTCGAGATCGGCGGAGCCGTAGCCGCGCAGGAGGCGCACGCGCCCATTCTCCACGATTGCGACCGCGAAGCCAACCGACTCTCCCGCCGCCAATACCTCGCCCGCTGCGCGATCCACCGCTGCGGCGAGCTGCGGATCGGCGACGGACGCCGGGAGCGCGGCAGTGGACGGCGCAGGCGCGGACGCCTGCGCCGACGCGAGGAGCACGCTTCCCAGCAGATGTGCGAGCACGGCCTATCCTTTGCAGTAGCTATCACCGAACCGCAGAACCCGGTCCGCTAGAAATTTACCCGCGCGCCTGCGGAGAAGTAGGTTCCGACGACGTCGTAATTGGAGTTGCCCACGGTTGAGAGCGGCGGCTCCTCGTCGAACAAGTTGTTCACATTGCCAAAAAAGGTGAAGCGGTCGCGCACCTTGAACTGCGCGCCGACGTCCACGTAGGTTCGCGAGCTGATGCGGTTGTTCGCGAGCGTCGTCAGCGCGCTGTTGAAGAAGCCGCCGTCGACGTAGCGCAGGCGCAGGTCGAGCCCTACCACCTCGTCCTGGTACGTAGCGCCCACCGTGGCCCGCCACTTGGGCGTGCCGCGCTGCACTTGGTCGCCGACCTCGCCCGCCGTGTCGACCCTGGTCACGCCCGTGTCGAAGATCAGCCGGTCGACGTAGGTCGCGAGGCCTCTGAACCGGATCGTACCTGGCAGGTCGCCACTCAATTGGTCCAACCGCAGCAGGTACGAAGCCTCGATATCGACGCCGCGCGTCTGGAAGGTAGCCAAGTTCTGCTGGTTGGCCAGCACCTGGGTCACCGTCCCCGTCGCGTCGCGGGTGATCCGGTCGCATGCCTCTTGCGATCCTTGAGCGCAGGCGAGCGTCAGCGTCGAACCGTTGAGCGCGATGATCGCACCCTCGATCTCGATGTCGTAATAGTCGACGGAAAGATTGAAGCGGGGCAGGAACCCGGGCGAGAAGGACGCGCCCAAGGTCAGCGTGTCCGCAAGCTCAAGCTCCAGATCGGGGTTGCCGCCGGTGAAGGTCGTCACGGCCGCGGGGGTCGGGTTATACCCCGGCGTGGTACGTCCGGCTGTGTCTTGATCGACGAGAGGCCCTACAGTAATCGCCTGCACAGCGAACAACTCGTTCGTGTTGGGCGCACGCACGTCGCGCGAGCGGGTGCCGCGGAGTAGCACGGCGTCGAATAGCCGAGCCGTCGCGCCCAGCTTCCACGCAAAAACATCGCCGCTTCGACTGTAATCCGAGTAGCGCGCGGCTGCGTTGAAATCGAGGTCGAACTTCTCGTCGACGCCGATGAGCGGCACAGCGGCCTCGACAAAGGCTTCCTGCACGTTGAAGCCGCCGTTCAGGTCGCTCGTGAAAATAGGGATGCCGAACCCGCCCGCGCGCGTTGCTTCGTCGCGCGAGGACTCGATCTCCTCCCACCGCGCTTCGGCGCCGAACGCGATCGCCAGCGGGCCGGCGGGCAGCTGGAATAGCTCGCCCTCGATCTCCACCGCCGCGGCGTCCAACCGCTCCGTCGACAGCGAGCGCTGGGTGCCGGTCACGTAATCGATTGCTTCGGGCGAGGCGTTGAGCCGGCCGAAAGGATTAAGCGGACGGCAGGCGGGATCATCGTTGGCCGGGTTGGCGTCCGCGTTCACCGCGCAGACGATCTGGCCGTTGAAGGAGACCGCGTTAATGGCGCGATTGAAGTTGGCCGCGAGGCGGGCGTTCTCCAACTGCTGGTCGCTCTTGATCTCGCCGTGGCTGTAATAGCCGCTCAAGGTGTAGCCGCCGCCCAGCTCCGCCTCGAGACCGATTGCGCCCTCGTAGTTCTCGCGCTCGCTATTCAGATTGAGGGATAGAATGTCCTCGAAGAAACGGCCCAAGGTGAAACTGACTTGGCCGGCCGCCGCCAGCTGATTGCGGATCTCCGGGCGCAAGAATGGATTCGTGGCCTGGATCGTGAGCGGCGGGACGAGGAAGTCGGGCACGAAGCGCGAGTCGGTGGTCGCGCGGCCGTAGGTCCCGTCGACGTAAACCGTCGCTGGCCCGAAATCATAAGAAGCGCGGGCGTAGACGCTGAGCCGCTCGAACGGCGTCGAAGCCGAAATGAAGTCATACAAGCCAACGGCGTCGGCGCCGCCGAGCACCTGCCCCGGGAACGCGCCCGGGCCGAGCGGCGCGCCGGTCCGGAACGGCCGCAGCGTCCCGTCGCTGTTGAACACTTGGCCGGCCAGCACGCCACTGGTGATCAAACCGTCGGGTGCCGTGTTACCGAAGTTAACGTCGCGCACCAGTTGTGTCGAGAGGTCGGTAGCGCTGAACGGACTGACCCGAGCGATGCCGGCGCTGCCGAGGTTGCGGCGCGAGTTGCGGTCGAGAATACCTTGGTCCTCGACATATTCGGCCCCGATAAGGAATTGCCCCGCGCCACCCGCGAACGGCAGGCCGAAGGAGCCGTCCAGGCCGTAGCGCGCCCCGTCTCCACGCGAGGACAGGCCGGCCTGAGCGCCGAGCGACAGCCCGTCCAGCTTGTCCCTGAGAAGGATGTTGACGACGCCGGCGACCGCGTCCGAACCCCAGGCCGCCGATGCGCCGCCCGTGACGACCTCCACGCGCTCAATCAGGTTCGTCGGCACGAAGTTGAGGTTGTTGCGGCCGACGAAGCGGCGCCCCTCGATCAGGGTGAGCGTGCGCTGCGTGCCCAACCCGCGCAGGTCCACGGGCGCGGTGCCGGTGGACGTGTTGCCGACGGACACTTGCGGCGTCACCGTGGGACGGAATTGCGGCTGATCGTTCAGAATTTGCTGGATGTTCGGCCGCGCGCCCTGCCGCAGTTCTACGTCGCCCAGCACCGTGGTCGGGGTAGGCTGATCGAAACCGGCGCTGTTGATGCGCGATCCGGTGACGACAATCTCGCCCTCCGTACCGCTCTCCCCCTCGCCCGCCTGTTCGGGGAGAGGCGTGTCGGCCGGGGACGCGCCGGTCGCCTGCGCGAGCGCGGCGCCGGGGAAGCCGAAGGCGAGCATCGCGGCGACCGAGACGCCGCCCAGCCACGCGCACATCCTCTTGGACGACCGACTTTTCATAAACGTTTCCCTCATCCTCGACCCTTCTCCCGGCTCTGCGGCCGTTGCTGAACAGGTTCGGCATTCTTCAGAACACGCCCAGTTGGAAAATGCAATCCTGCACGGGCCTAGGCTCCTGGAAATCTCTATACGGCTGGAAGCGCAGGATTGTCTTGCGCACCCGCTCTGGCCCGCTGCGGCCCGTATGCAACTCTAGACTATGCTTACTCAGTCCGAGTGTGGGTTTTCTCAGTATAAGCAATCACCTGCGTACCCTTTGACAATTTTCCGTATGGGCGCATTAGTGCCCATCTGGGATGAAGTTCAGTTCAACGCCAAAGAGCGAGGGCCGAGCGAACCGTCGGGATCGAGGGAGAGGTTTTATGGGGCGCTTCGTTAAGATCGTGCTGGCCATGCTGCTGGCCTTGACGATGGGCCCGTCGCTGGCGCAGCAGGTCGATCCACTCGCGCCCCCGGTCAGCACGAAGCGGGTCGAGGGCGATGTGACGTCGCGGGCGGTGCCCCGGACGCCGGGCGCTCCCGGCGCACTGAGCGCCACGGACGTAGATGCCTTGCTCGACGGTTTCGTCCCATACGCGCTCGCTAGCGGCGACATCGCAGGAGCCGTGGTCGTCGTGGTGCGCGACGGGAAGGTGCTGACGCAGCGCGGCTTTGGCTATGCCGACGTTGCGAAGCGCCGCCCCGTCGACCCCCGCCGAACCCTGTTCCGCCCCGGCTCAATCTCCAAGCTGTTCACTTGGACGGCGGTAATGCAGCAGGTGGAGGAAGGACGGCTCGACCTCGACGCGGACGTCAACCGCTACCTCGATTTTCGCATCCCGCCCCATGCCGGGCGCCCGATCACCCTGCGCCAGATCATGAAGCACACGGCCGGCTTCGAGGAGCAGGCGAAGGAACTCATCACCACGAACCCGGCCAAGGCGCGGGCCTACGACGCCCTGCTTAAGGAGTATATGCCGGCGCGCATCTACGCGCCGGGAACCACGCCCGCCTACTCCAACTATGCCACCTCGCTCGCCGGCTACATCGTCAGCCGCGTGTCCGGGATGCCCTTCGACGACTACCTAGACCGCCGGGTGTTCGGGCCCATCGGCATGCGCATGTCTACCTTCCGCCAACCGCTTCCACAGCCGTTGCGGCCGTTCATGGCGCAGGGATACAAGCTGGGCTCGGGCGAGCCCGTCGGCTTCGAGTTCGTCAATCCCGCGCCCGCCGGCAGCCTGTCCGCGACGGGTGAGGATATGGCCCGCTTTATGGTCGCGCACCTGAACGGGGGCGCGGGCCTGATGTCTCCGGAAACGGCGCGGCTCATGCACGGAGGCGCGACGACCAGGCCCATTCCCGCCCTGAACGGGATGGAGCTGGGCTTTTACGAGTCGGATGTGAACGGCCGCACGGTGATCAGCCACGCGGGCGACACCGTGGGCTTCCACAGCACGCTGCACCTGTTCCTGAACGACGGGGTCGGCCTTTACGCCTCCTTCAACAGCACGGGGCGCAACGGCGCCGTCGGGAACATCCGCACCCAGCTCTTCACGGCCTTCGCCGACCGCTACTTCCCGGCCCCGAGGTCAATCCGGCCGATCGACGCGCGAACCGCCCGCCGACATTCCGAGATGCTGACGGGCAACTGGCGCAACTCGCGTCGGCTGGAAACGAGCTTCATGAGCATCGGCGGGCTACTAGGCCAAGCTAAGGTCGGCATCGCCGCCGACGGCTCACCCGTGCTGCCCATTGCTAATGGTTTGAATGGCCAGCCGCGCAAGTGGGTCGAGGTCGCGCCTTTCGTATGGGAGGATCGCGACAGCCACGAGCGGCTGGCAGCCGTGGCTGGCCCGGAGGGTGTGACCCGCTTCAGCATCAACTCGATCGCGCCGTTCATGGTCTTCGAGCGTGTGCCCTGGTATCAGAACAGCTCTTGGCTGCTGCCTTGGCTTTACGCCAGCCTCCTCGCTCTCCTGCTGACCGCGGTGGCCTGGCCCGCCGCGGCGGTCGTGCGCCGCCGATACGGCGCCAAGCTGGCGCTGGAGGGACGGCCTTTGCGCGCTTACCGCGCCACCAAGGTCGCGGCGCTGCTCATTCTTGCCGTGCTGATCGGCTGGGCGGCGCTGGTCAGCACCATGCTGGGCAACATCGAACAGCTCAGTCCCGCCAACGATCCGTTTGTGCTCACCCTTCAACTGCTCAGCACGGTCGTCTTCGTAGGCGGGTTCGCTATCATGCTCTGGAACCTAGCCTCGGTCTGGCGGCGGGGCGGAGGCCGGCGTTGGCCCGCAAAAACGTGGAGCATTGCGTTGGTGCTCGCGGCGGGATCGGTGCTCTGGGTGGCGATCGTGTTCCACTTGATTGGCTGGGGAGCGCGCTACTGATGGGCCGGATGTTCATGACGATCGAGGTGCAGGACCTACCCTTTGCCGCGCCGTTCCGCATCACCGGCTTCACCTTCGAGGCGATGCCCTCCGTTGTGGTCACGCTTGACGACGGCGTCGCCCAAGGGCGGGGCGAGGGCTCGGGCGTTATACCATCCCGCGGGGCGGCGGAGCGCGCCGCGCGCTGACGCCGACAAGTTGCGAAGTTGCCGAAAGCGAACTGACGGAGCCGGACACCCTGTTCGTCACTCACAATTGTCGGGACCTTCATACACGCCAATTTTCCCGCATCAACGTGTTGACCGGCCGCGAACGCGCGATCGCGAGCGATGACGTGACGTCGTCATGGGTCTCGGCGGCGCGGTCGGCGGCGGCCGCTTTGTCGCTTTCACTGGCGGCAATGCGCAAGATGCGCCGCTGCTGCGTGTCATCGACCTCGGTTCAGGCAGGCTTGCCTTCGCAGAACGCCCGGCGGATCATGGTTACGAACACCGTTTCAAAGCTCCTACATCGCAGGTCGTGCGAGTCAGGGCGAGCGACGGCGGCACGGTTCCGGCGCAGCCTTTCCTGCCTGCGGCGAAGGGGCCCTATCCCGCGCTGGTCTACGTTCATGGCGGCCCGTCGCGCCAGATGTTCCCGGCTTTCCATTTCGGGACTTATTACGCGAACGATTACGCGCTGAACCGGCGTCTCGCCGAGTTGGGCTACGTGGTGTTTAGCGTCAACTATCGTTCCGGCGTGGGCTATGGCCGCGCGTTCCGCGAAGCACCGAAGCGTGGTTGGCGCGGCGCGCCCGAATACGCCGATGTGCTCGGCGCCGGTCGGTGGCTGGCGGGGCGCAACGACGTTGACTGCAAGCGGATCGGCATCTGGGGCGGCTCCTATGGCGGTCTCCTGACCGCCCAGGCGCTTGCGCGCAATTCGGACCCGTTCGCGGCCGGCGTCGCCGTCCACGGAGTTTTCGACTGGAGCTGGCCGTCACCCATTCCAGGCCACCTGAACCCGAACACGTTCTTCGGCGTCGGCGAAGCGGACAAGCCGCTCGCGTTCCGGTCGTCGCCCTTGGGGGGGCTGGAAGGCTGGAAGTCGCCCGTGCTGCTGTTCAGCGGCGAGCGGGACATGAACGTCGATGTGCTGGAGACAGTCGATCTGCACCAGAAGCTGCGCGCCAAGGGGGTCGCCGTTCGCACGGTGCTTGTGCCAGGCTAGTCGCACGATCTGGTCCGCCATTCCAGCTGGCAGCAGCTGTGGACGGAAACCCGGCGCTTCCTCGGCGAAAAGTTCGGGCAAGCAAGCGCGCCTGGAAACGTCCAGCTACGGGAAGCGCGATAATAAGCGGGCGATCGGCCTTCTTGCCGCTTTGCCCTGTCCGCCGCAGCGCTCCTCCGGGTGTTAGACGACGCCCCGCGCGCCACCATTCCCGCGCCCGATCAGCGGACCTCAGTATAGACGTACTCGTGCTGGCTGTCCTGGACCGTCAGCGTCCGCGCGCCGTTCCGTTCGCCAATCAGCATCTCGATGCCGATCGCGCCGGGGCCCGCTGACACCAGCGACACGCTGCCGTCCGCGTTCTTGCGCGTCGCTACGGGCCCTTCGACGAATCCGGCGTCGAGCCACTTGGCCCCGTTGCGATCGCGAAGGGTGAGCGCGCCGGTTTCGGAATTGCGGTAGGTCGACGCCAGCTTCGCAAGCACCGCCGGATTGCCGGGCACCGTCAGCTTCTCGCGCCGCGCGGTGGTCTGCGCCCGGACCCGCGCCGCGGCGGCCGCCACGTCCTGCGCGGCCTCGGGCTTGCCATCGTACACCACCTCCAGCAGGCGGCGGAAAAACGGCTCGAGCATGGCGGCACCGCTGTCCGAGTTGGTCAGGACGACCGCGCCGATGCCCGCTTCGGGCAGGACCCAGAAGTTGCTGCGGTAGCCCTGCAACGTGCCGCCGTGCGTGACGATGGGAACGCCGTAGGCAATCCGCTCGAACAGGCCCATGCCGTACCAGCTGTCCTCCGCAACGAGCACGCCCCGACGGCGGCGCTCGACAATGTTGGCCTCGCTCACCAGCCGCTTGCCCTCGGGCGTCAGACCTTTGGACAATTCGAGCTGCGCGTAGCGCGCCATGTCGGCGGCGGTCGACCAGGCCGCGCCCGCCGGCCGATGCGGGTAGACTGTAAAGTTAAATTCGTTCGAGATCACGACCGTCTTGCCGTCGACGTCCCGGCCGTGCGGCCGCGCCCAGTCGCCGCGCATCCCCTGCGCGTAGTCGAAGGTCGTGTTGCGCATCCGCAAGGGCTGGAAGATGCGGGTCTCCATCGCCCGGTCGAAGGCGGCGCCGAGCTCGAGCTTCGGGTAGGCCAGCGCGCCGCCTAGATAGCCCGCCGCGGACGCCATCAAGTTGTTGTACTGGAACAGCTCGCCAAACTTGCTGGTCGGCTGCGTCGCCGCGAGCTGCTTGAAGGTGTCGGACGCGGGCGCCATCGTGTCGGCGAGGACGAAGGCGTAATCTTTGCGCGGCAGGCCGGTGCAGGCGCACACGAGGTGGCGCACGAGCGTGGACCGCGTGGTGGCGTCGTCGCCCAGCCGGAACTGGGGGTACAGCTCCGTCACCGGCTGGTCCCAACGCAGCTTGCCCTCGTCGGCGAGCACCGAAAGCAGCAGCGTCGCCATCCCCTTGGTGTTGGAGGCGATCATGAACTTGGTGTCTGCGGTCACCGGCTCGGCCGAGCCGAGCGTACGCACGCCGACGCCGCCCTGCCAGACGACCTTGCCGCGATCGATGAGGGCGATGCCGACGCCCGGCACCTCGAGCGCCCGCGCGGCCTGCGCGGCGAACTCCCGCAGCGCTCCGACGCGATCGGGGGTCAGCCGGTGCGCCGTCTTGCCCGCAAAGCTTTCGCGCGCGTAGCCGGCGGGGCGCAGGCTCTGCTGGATAACCGTGGCCGCCGCCGAGCGCTTGGCGAACGTCGACTCCGAGCCGTCCGCGATCATCACGGTCCACGCGTTCCCGCTTCGCAACGCCAGCGCCGCGGCCACCGCCCGCTCGCTGGGCGAGGTCTCATAGGCGATGCTGACGCGCTCGTTCCAACCTTCGCCTGGAGCGTCCGCAGTGACCAGCCGTACCGGCCGCAGCACCCCCGGCCGGTAAAGCGACCACGCCTTCGCCGCGGCCGCCTGCGCGTCCGCCGCGGCGCCGACGTTAACCACGACGACGCTGAGGTTCCCTTCCGGCGCGGCAAGAACCGTCGCCTGACCCCTGGTCGCCGCCGTCCAACTCTTCGGCTGCGTGTAGGTCGTCCCGGCCGCGGTCTTGCCGGGCGTGTCGGCCGTGACCGGCGTCTGCGCGGACAGCCCGACCGACTGACTCAACAACGCGAGGGCGAGCATCGCTTTGCTGGCTTGCTGCTTCATTGAGTCCTCATCCTCTCGGGCCGGCGTGCCATGCGTCGGCTTGGGCGCGCGACCCGCGCGGCCAGCCAATCTTCTCCGACCAGCCTGATCGGAAAACAACGTCCTGACAAGAGACTCCGGCGGGGAGCTGACGATCAGGCTTGGGCAGCGATCTCATAAAGCAGGTCCGCATAGGCCATCGTCTGCTCGACGAGCCCGGCGACCTTAGGATTGCTACTCTCGATGACGAAATACTCGTCGGGCGCATGGGCGCCTCCGCCCATGCCGATCCCGAACTGCCCCGCCGGCAAGCGCAACGGGTCGCCCGTGAAGACCACGCCCGGCCATGAACCCGCGCTACGCACGTTTAACGCGTAGGGCACTCCGGCCCTGGTCAGCACGGCCTGCTGCGCTTTAATCAGCGCGGAGTTTTCGGGCGTCTGCGTCGGCCCGTAGCCGCCCGTGACGTTGACTTCCACGTCTGGGAAGCCCCGCTTGGCGAGATGCGCCTTCAGCTTGGCGACGCTATCATCCCGCGTCATGTCGGGCACGAGGCGCATCTCGACCTTGGCGACCGCGCGATGCGGCAGGATCGTTTTGCCGCCCTGTCCCGTATAGCCACTCACCAACCCTTGAATGTTGATCGTCGGCTGCGAGGCGAGCCGTTCGAGTGATTGCTCCCACGTCTCGTCCTTGATCCAGCGCTGCACGCCCAGCGCCTTTTTCGCGTCTGCCTCGCTCCCCTTGCGCGCGCCCTCGGCGATCAGCGCTTTCTGACGCGCGGTGAGGGGACGCACATGTTCGAAGAAGCCCTCCACCGCCGGCGTGTGCCCGTCTGGCCCCATGAGGGTGCCCAGCGCCTGGACGAGCCGCCAGGCCGGGCTGTCCACCCGCGCGAACTGGCTGGAGTGGATGTCTTTGGCTGGCCCCCGGCCCCAGCTCTTGCTGCTGGACACAATCTCCATCTCAACAGCGCCCTTGGCCCCAAGAGTGATAGTCGCGTTGCCGTTCGGCGCCTGGCCCGCGCTAGGGATGATCACGCCGACGCAGCGCTTCATGGTGGCCAGCACCTCCGGATCGCGGATGGCGTTCAGGAAGTTGGGCGAGGCAATCTCCTCCTCGCCTTCCGCGATCAGCGCGATGTTGACGGGGAGCTTGCGACCGGACGCCTTGAAGGCGTGCAGCGCGGCCAAGAACGCCCCCTCCGGTCCCTTCTGGTTCACCGCTCCCCGGCCCATGACGACCTTGCCCACGCCCGGCCGATCAACGATCCTCGCCTCGAGCGGTGGCACCGACCATTCGGCTGGATCGAACTGCTTCACGTCGTACATGAAGTAGATGCCCATCCACTTGGGCGCGCCGGCGTCGAGCGTGGCGAACACGGCGGGCACGCCGCCTGTGGGCACGGCGCGCACCTTCTGAAAGCCCGCGTCGCGCGCGAGCTTGCTCATATGGGCGACGCCCTCGTCGATCCGGTGCCGCTCGGCAGCGATCGTCGGGCTGCGGATCCAGTCCTGGATGCGCTGCACGGAGGCGCCCAGGCCCGCGTCCACCGCCCGGCGGATCGCAGCTATGTCGCCCGACCGCGCGGCCGACGCGACCCCCGGCACCATTGCCGCGGCGCCGACCGCGGCACCCCCGAGCAGCGCACGCCTGCTCGTCGTGAAGCTCTGCTCATCCACTTCCGATACTCCGCCTACCGTCTGCCAGTTAGCATGAGAACCACGCGTGCGGGACAGTCAACTGCCATGCTTCGCTTCCCGACGGGCGAGCAGGCGGCCGCTCGGAATGACCAATTTGCAAGAACTTGCTGGAAAAGAGGCACGATGGATCAGCGCGACTTGATCCATGTCGTTCAAGCCGAGCTTCGTGGATTCCACTACCGGTGCTCCCGCCTTGCTCGACATGAGCTAAGATCGACAGGGCTGCCTGGCGCGCGTCATGACGCCTTTCTGAAAACAGCAGACTCCCAACTGGCGTTTCGAAGAGGCCGTATAGGTGAAGCACGTCCTCCTCGGCAGCAGGTGGTTACGAGCACCAATCCTTGCCTCTCGGGCTGGAAACCCCGTCCCACCCGTGCGATCCTTCGATGCGTGGGCCGCCTGATCTTCGTCACTCATCCTGAGGTGGTCGTTGATCCTTCCGTTCCCGTCCAGCGGTGGCGGCTGAGCAACCAGGGCATCCGTCGCATGCGCCAGTTCGCCGGGAGCAAGGCGGTATCAAACGTGACTTCGGTGTGGGCCAGCACTGAAACCAAGGCGATCGAGGCTGCCGGGCTGCTCGCCGCCAGACTGGGCTTAGGCGTGCGCGTCGCGCACGACCTTGGGGAGAACGATCGCAGTTCGACGGGCTATCTGCCGCCTAGTGAGTTCGAGCAGGTCGCGAACGCCTTCTTCGCGCAACCCGAGTTCAGTATGCACGGATGGGAGCGGGCGGTCGACGCTCAGCGGCGTATCCGTCGCACCATAAACCGCATCCTGGCTGAGCATGGGGACGGCGACCTGGCCGTCGTCGCCCACGGCGCGATCGGTACGCTGCTGTCGTGCAGCTACCTCGGCCAGCCAATCAACCAAGGGGCGGACCAGCCGTCACAAGGTCATTACTGGATCGCCGGTCTGCCGGACCGTTCGGTGCTACAAGGCTGGCAGCAGATCGCGCCGTTTTGAAAAGGTACCGGACCAACGTGTGGGACTACGCCGGCATCACCGGTGGCGGGACCAGTCGCCCAGAGGACCTCGCGATGCTCCCGACGGTGAAGCCAGTGGCCCTGGTCACCGATGCGATCCGCGACTGCTCGAAACGGGGTGACATCATCCTGGACGCGTTCGCCGGGTCCGGTACGACGCTGATTGCGGCACACAAGTGCGGCCGCACCACTCGCCTTATGAAGCTCGACCCGCTTGAGCTGCCCCCTTCTGAGTTGTCCATCAGCTATGGAAGTCTGGACCAAGGTGACGTCCTCCCTGTTTTTTCATCCAGCCTGAGTGAGAGTTTTCCGGCCCTGTTGAACCTGCGGGCGAGGAGCTGGAGAATGAAGAAGTCGAGGTACACGGACGAGCAGATCGCCTTTGCGTTGAAGCAGGCGGAGACGGGTACGCCAGTGGCTGAGGTCATCCGCCGGATGGGGATCTCGGAGCAGACGTTCTATCGGTGGAAGAAGGTATACGGCGGGCTTGGGGTCGGCGAGTTGCGGCGGGTGAAGCAGCTCGAGGAGGAGAACCGCAAGCTCAAGCAGCTGGTCGCGGATCTGAGCCTGGACAAGCATATCCTGCAGGACGTGCTGGCAAAAAAGCTCTGACGCCTGGACGACGGCGCGAGCTCGTCGCGCACGTCCAGGCGTCTCATGGGGTGAGCGAAAGACGTAGCTGCCTGGTGCTGGGCGCCGAGCGGTCGTCGGTGCGCTACACCTCGCACAGCGCTGACCAGACGCCGCTGGTGATGCGCATCCGCGATCTGGCGGCGACGCGCACGCGCTACGGCTACTTCAGGATCTACATCCTGCTGCGTAGGGAAGGATGGCTCGTGAACCACAAGCGGGTGTACCGGCTGTACCGGGAAGACGGACTGAGCCTTCGGCTTAAGAAGCCCAGACGCAACAACAGCGCTGCCAACCGCGAACGGCAGCCTGCGGCATCGGCCGCGAACGAGATGTGGTCGATGGACTTCGTCTCGGATGCGCTGTTCGATGGACGCCGGCTCAGGGCGCTGACGGTGGTCGATGCGTTCACCCGCGAGGCGCTGGCGATCGACGTTGATCAAGGCATCAAGGGCGAGCAGGTGGTCGCTGCCATGACGCGCATCGCATTGTCACGTGGCGCACCCAGGACCATCCGGGTGGACAATGGTCCGGAGTTCATATCGAGAGTGCTCGATCGTTGGGCGTACGAGAATGGCGTCACGCTCGACTTCTCGCGGCCGGGCAAGCCCACCGACAATGCCTTCGTGGAGTCGTTCAACGGCCGCCTGCGCGACGAATGCCTCAACGCCCACTGGTTTCTGTCGTTGGCGGATGCTCGCGCCAAGATCGAGGCCTGGCGGCGTGACTATAACGAGAGCCGTCCTCACACATCGCTTGGCTGGCTGACGCCGGTCGAATATGCTGCCGCCGCGGCTGCACAAGCAGCCAAATGAACGCCGGATACTCACCCTCAGGTTGGATGAGAAACCGGGGGACCCTCAAGCGGGTCGAGCTTCATAAGGCGAGTGGTGCGGCCGCACTTGTGTGCCGCAATCAGCGTCGTACCGGACCCGGCGAACGCGTCCAGGATGATGTCACC
>CADCVW010000005.1 GCA_902806235.1 uncultured Sphingomonadaceae bacterium
CGTTGTGTCCGGAACTACGAAAATTCCTGGCTGCAAAATGGCGTGGGCGCAAATCGAGACGTCGAGGGATAGCTCGTCAGCTCCAAGTCCCACCTCGGCCTTGAACCATTGCCGCCCTTCGGCGATCAGACTGACGACCGCGATCGGGGCATCAAAATTGTCAGCGACGAGACGAGCGACATCGTCGAACTGCGGCTCGCGCGGACTGTCCAGGATGTTATAGCGCGCCAGCGCTGCCAGGCGCTCAGACTCGTTCCACGACGGAGAAGATCCGGAATTCAAATTCGGGCCGCAGTCGTTTTCGTCGTCCACGGCCGAACCGAGGCTATCCATGAAATTCGCTCCACATCATCCGGTGCAATCGTCCGCCGCAACCTTCAATCCCTTGGCTCATTGACCGCTGAACCACCACGGGTCGGCCATAGGTCCGCAGCGTCACCTGGAGCATAGACAAGCTAAACTGGCGATAACTTCGCCGCCTGCCGCTTGACTTCGGCCGCGATGGTCTCCGTCACCGCGCGTACCCGCGGCGTGCTCCGCAAATCGCGGTGCACCCCCAGCCAGATGCTCCGCGCGGGCGGCGCGCCCAGCTCCGCCAGCCGCTCCAGCCCGCCTTCCGCGTCGGCGTGGAAGCGCGCGAGGCAGGCGACGCCCAGGCCCGCCGCCGCCGCGCGCAGCTGCACCTCCCGACTGTTGGAGCGCAGCGCCACCGCCGCTTCCGGCAGCCGCTCGCGCAGAAAGCGCGCCTCGGGCAGCTCGTCCTGGTCCTCCGCCACCGTGACCAGCGCGTGCCCCGAACTCCCGTCGCGCGGAGCCCCCCGCCCATCGAGGTACGCCGGGCTCGCGTAGAGCCCGAAGGTGAAATCGCCCAACCGGCGCTCGACCAGCTCGTGCCCGTCAAAGCGGCGCACCCGCACCGCGACGTCCGCCTCCCGCTTCGACAGGCTCAGGCTGCGGCTGTCCGGCGACAGTTCGACGCCGATGCCCGGGTGCGCCGCTCGCAAGGCGGCGACCGCCGGCACGATCAGCCGGTCGGCGAGCAGGTCCACGGTGGTCACGCGCACCGTGCCTTCCAGCGCGCAGTCGCGCCCGGCGACGCTCCGCAGCGCCGCGTCAGCCTCCGCCTCCATCCGCTCCGCGTTGGGCAGCACCGCCTCGCCCAGCGTCGTCAGCAGGTAACCGCGCGGCGTGCGCTCCAGCAGCCGCGCGCCCGCGCGTCGCTCCAGCGCCGCCATCCGCCGGCTCATGGTGGATTGCGTGACGCCCAGCGCGCGCGCCGCGCCGGACAGGGTGCCGTCGCGCGCGACGGCAAGGAAAGTGCGCATGTCGTCCCAGTCCATCGATCCGTTTCTGCATAGCCGCTAGCCCCTTCTGGCCGATGGCGGGCGGCGCAGGCCAGCCTTACCTCCGCGCCATGACGGACGCACCGCTCCCCGCCTTCTTCCTTTCGCACGGCGCGCCCACGCTGCCGCTGGAGGACTCGCCCGCGCGCGACTTCCTCGTCGCGCTCGGCGCAGGGAGCGACGCCCCCCCCCCCGCGCTGAGCGCCTGCATGCCTCCACCATCTTCGGCGTGCTCCGCATGGACGCCTACGGCGTGCGGGGCGCGGCCGACAGCCTCGAAAGGATCGCCGCATGATCGACGTTCGCCGCTTCTCCTCGCTTGGGGGAGCCGACCACGGCTGGCTCAAGGCCCGCCATCATTTCTCCTTCGCGAGCTACCACGATCCAGCGCGCATGGGCTGGGGGCGGCTCCGCGTGTGGAACGACGACGAGATCGCACCCCGCTCCGGCTTCCCGCCGCACCCGCACCGCGACATGGAAATCGTCACCTACGTCCGTTCGGGCGCGATCAGCCACCGCGACAATCTCGGCAACGAGGGCCGGACGGAGGCGGGCGACGTGCAGGTGATGTCCGCCGGCACTGGTATCGCCCACGCCGAGTATAATGAGGAGGACGAGCGCGCCGACATCTTCCAGATCTGGATCGAACCGACCCGCGCCGGCCTGCCCCCCTCCTGGGGCGCCCGTCCCTTCCCGAAGGACGACCGCTCCGGCCGCTTCGTCGCGCTAGCTAGCGGACTACCGGAGGACGCGGACGCGCTGCCGATCCGCACCGACGGCCGCGTGCTCGGCGCGACCTTGCGCGCGGGCGAAACGATCGAGCACCCGCTTGCGCCCGGCGCGCGCGCCTACCTCGTCCCTGCCAAGGGCCGGGTGGAGGTGAACGGCGTCAGCTTGAACGCCCGCGACGGCGCCGCCGTCCGCGACGAACCCTCCCTGAGCGTCATCGCGCTGGAGGACGCCGAACTCGTTCTCGTCGAAACCCGCTGAACCAAGGAAGCTCCATCATGACCAACCTTCTCGTCCTCCGCAGCAGCGCCACCGGCGCGCAGTCCGTTTCCAACGGCTTGATCGACGAGCTGCTGAGCCAGTGGCGCGCCCGCGAACCCGGCGTCCGCGTCGTCAACCGCGACCTCGACCGCGAGCCGCTGCCCTACGTCACTCAAGCCAACCTCGCCGGCATTGGCCGCGTCGCGCCCGAAACCCAGGCCACCGCCGAGACGCGCGCGCTGTCCGACTTGCTGATCGGCGAAGCCGAGGCCGCCGACGTGCTCGTGATCGGCGCACCGATGTACAATTTCGGCCTGCCCAGCACGCTCAAGAGCTGGTTCGACTACGCGCTCCGCGCCGGTCGCACCTTCAACTACACGGCGGCCGGGCCGGAAGGATTGCTCCGCAACAAGCGCGCGATCGTCGTCTCCGTCCGCGCGGGGCTCTACAGCGAGGGGGCGGGCGTCGCCAACGACCACCAGGAGCCGCACCTGCGCACGCTGTTGAGCTTCGTCGGCATCGACGACGTCGAGTTCGTCCGCGTCGAAAAGCTCGCCTACGGCGACGAGGCCCGCGCCGAAGCGCTCGCCGCCGCCCGGGCGCAACTGCCGGAGGTGATCCGCCCCTCCTTCGCCGCGGCGGCCTAGCGGCCTAGACGTCGAACACTTCCCCCGGATCGGCCGCGACGAACCGGCCGGGGGCGATGCCCCGCTCCGCCAGCGCCGCCGCGAGCAGCGCCGGCGGCTCGTCGCGCGCCTCGTCCGTCAGCTGGAACGTCCCCCAGTGGATGCCGAGCGCGCGGGCCGCGCCCACGTCCTCCATGATCCGCACCGCTTCCGCCGGGTCGCAGTGCTGCGGGGCCATGAACCAGCGTGGCAGGTAGGCGCCGATGGGGATCAGCGCGACGTCCGGCGCGCCCTCGGCCGCGCCGATCCGCCGGAACACCGCACCGTCGCCGTAACCGGTATCGCCCGCGAACCAGACCAGCCCCGCCGCCGTACGGATGGCGTAGCCGCACCACAGCGCCATCCGTCGGTCGCGCGTTCCCCGCGCCGACCAATGATTGGCGGGCGTCAGCGTCGCGCTCGCACCCTCGCCCAGCGCCACCCGGTCGCCCCAGTCGCCCACTGCAAAGCGCGCGCCCGGCGCCACCCGCCGCACGATCGCGTCATTGCCCAGCGGCATTACGAACAAGGGCCGGTGCGCCGCCTCCAGCCGGGCGAGCGTGGGCAGGTCCATGTGGTCGTAATGGCTATGCGACAACAGCACCGCGTGGATCGGCGGTAGCGCCTCGAACGCGATGCCCGGCGCGGTCACGCGGCGCGGCCCGGCGAAGGAAACAGGGCTCGCCCGCTCCGACCACACCGGGTCGGTTAGCAGGTTCAGCCCGCCCGCCTGGATCAGCAAGCTCGCGTGGCCGACCATCGTGATCCGCAACCCGACGACCCGCGCGTCGGGCAGAGCCTGCCGCACCGGCACGCTTGCCGGCCAGCGCACGGGCCGGCTCGTTAAGCGCCACCGCGCGACTTGGCCCAGCGCGCGGTCGGTGGTCGGCTGCCCGGGGTTGAAGAAGCGCTCGCCGTCGAAATGGTCGCTGGGCGGTGCCCGGTAGTAACGGTTCACCATCGCGCGCCTCCGAACGGTAACATGGCGCACGCGCCAGGGAGCGCGCGCCCGCCCGCCACGTTGTGCCCTCGTGACCGACGCCCCGCGCCCTGACCCTCAAGCCGTATCCGCTGCCTTCGCGCAAGCCGTGGAGGGCTTCGGGCGGGACCGGCCGCCGCTGATCCTCGGCCATTTCGACGCCGACGGCCTGTCGGCGGTAGCCGTGCTCGCCCGCGCCCTGGAGCGCGCCGGCCGCCCGGCGGAGGTGCGGCTGGTCGGCAAGGGCGAGAACCCCTGGAGCTCGGCTCTGCGCGCCGAACTGGCCGAGAGGAACCCCGGCGGGCTGATCGTCGCCGACCTCGGCGTGCGCGAAGGCGCGCTCGCGCCGGGTGTGCCCACCGTGCTCGTCGACCACCACGTGCCCACCGGTACGCCCGGCGACGCGCTGGTTATTAGCGGCAATGGGCAGGAGCCGGAGCCCACCAGCGCGCTGCTCGCTTACTGGTGCGCGCAGGGCATCAGCGACGCCGAAGAATCGCTGTGGCTCGCCGCTACCGGCTTGATCGGCGACATGGCGGAGGGCCCAGGCTTTCCGGAACTTGCCGAGGCCCAGTCCCGCTACGGCAAGACCGCTCTCCGCGACGCCGTTTCCCTCATCAACGCTCCCCGCCGCGCCGCCGCCGCCGACGCGCGCCCGGCGCTCGCGCTGCTGATGAAGTGCGAGTCGCCGAAGGAGCTCCTGTCCGGCCGCCACCCGGAGACCGCCGAGCTCCTAGCAGCCAAGGCGGAGGTCAAGGCGGCGATGGACGTGGCCAAGCGCGTCGCGCCCAAGGTCCGCGGAGCTATCGCCCTGATCCGTTTCCACTCGCCCTGCCAGATCCACCCGCTGATCGCGCAGCAGTGGCGCGGGCGGCTGAAGGACAAGATCGTGCTCGCCGCCAACAGCGGCTACCGCCCCGGCTGGGTCCACTTCGCCGCGCGCACGGCGACCCACACGAACCTCATCGCCTTCCTCGCCGAGCACCGGCCGGAAGGCGCCGACGAACATTACGGCAGCGGCCACGTCCAAGCGACGGGCGGGGCGCTGCGGCCGGCCCAATGGAACGCCTTCGTGTCCGGGATCGGCTTTCCCGAGGAGCAACTGGCAGCATGACCGACACGACCCGCCCCCTGCGTCTCGGCTTCCCCGTCAAGGTGATGGGCAAGCCCGGCATGAAGAGCAACGATACCCGCCGCTGGCAGAAGAGCCCGCACCTCAAGGCCTCGCTCGAGTACGTGTCGGAGATTCTCGAGTACTTGGACAAGGTTGGGCTCGACATGTACCGCCTGTCCTCCGACCTCGCGCCCTACGCGACCCACCCGGACATGCCGCAGTTCCACGGCATGGTCGCCGAGTCGGACGCCGAGCTGCGCGCCTTCGGGAACAAGGCCAAGGAACTGGACATCCGCCTGTCCTTCCACCCTTCGCAGTACGTCCTCCTCAACAGCCCCGACCCGCAGCTCACCAAGAAGAGCATCTGGGACTTCTCCTCCCAAGCAGAGATGCTCGACCGCATGGGGCTCGACGACGAGGCGGTGATGATCACCCACGTCGGCGGGGTCTACGGCGAGCGCGAAGAGGCCCGCGCGCGCTGGGTAAAGGGTTGGGAGCAGTGCCCCGAGCACGTCCAGCGGCGGCTGGTGCTGGAGAACGACGACATCCGCTTTTCCGCCGCCGACGTGCTGTGGATTCACGAGCGCACGGGCGTCCGCCTCGTCTTCGACTACCAGCACTTCTGGTGCCTGAACCCCGAAGGGCTCGACATGCGCGACACGCTGGAGCGCTTCGTCCGCTCCTGGCCCGCGGGCTGCCGCCCGAAGATCCACTTCTCGAGCCCGCGCACCGAGATGCGCGAGGTGAAGCGCAAGATCACCGCTAAAGAGCGGGAGAAGGCCAAGGCCGGCACCGCCAAACCGAAGAAGGGCGAGGTCACCAAGACCGCGGTCAAGGCCACCGCCCGCATCAAGACGGTGCTGCTGCCGCCGATCTGGACCGGCCACAGCGACTTCACCAACCCGTTCGAGTTCGCCACCTTCATGCGGATGGCGAACGGCCTCGACTTCGACGTGATGATGGAAGGCAAGGCCAAGGATATCAGCCTTCTCAAGCTCCGCCCCGACCTGCTGCGCTTCGCCCCGGACGTCGCCGCGCGCTTCGGCATCCACGCTGAGGACGCCGAGCAGCTCGCGCGCGAGGAGAAGATGCTGGAGGAGGGCGTGTCCGCTGAAGAGGAGCCGGACGTGGACGAGGGCGCGCCGCTGCCGGTTTTAGAAGAGGTCGATTGAAGGGGAGAGCAAGGGGAAGGGTTGGGGTGGGAACGTCTCGCGGCGGTCCACCGCTCGACAGGGTGGGAGGTCGGACAGCCCCGTCCTAACTCCTCCCCTGGAGGAGAGTGGCTAGGGTCGCATCCCCACCCCGTCAGGTCCGTTTCCGCCCACCCCCCCACCACCCCCCGCTTTGGCAA
>CADCVW010000006.1 GCA_902806235.1 uncultured Sphingomonadaceae bacterium
GCCGTTCCATCACCATTGGCGACTGGAGAAAGCTCGCCGACGCAGGTGACTTCGACAGCAGCTATCTGCACCTGAAGCACGACGAGCCCGCCCTCGCCTGAAGGTGCGCTGTCCAGCCATAGCGGACGTTCAGGCAGCCCACGCCACCAGCGTCAGCGCCATATACCGTCCGCGGGGTAGTCCTGAGACGCGCTAGGAAGCGCGCTGGCGAGGGAGGCGGAAGCCGAGAGGGATGAAACGTTCGACCCCCAACGGCCTCATAGTGTCCCCTGTTGCCTTCCATCAGGGTCCCCCGGCCCAGCCGATGAGGCACTTCGAAACAACCTTTAAACTCGGTAGGCTGCTGTTGTTGGTGGAGTTTTGAAGGGCGGAGTGTCGCGCCGGGAAAGCCAGTTCACCGCGCGCTTTCGTCAGAGCGGGAGCGACATTTGGTTCGGGTCGCTACGTGAACCCGCCTCATCCAAGTCCGCCACGACTGCGAACGCTATGGCATGGGCACCCTGTTCCCGCGCGCGTTCGTCGGAAGCAGCGATGGCTCGGCGCGCCCAAGCGGGTGCCTTGAGGAGTGTGGAGGCGAGTCGGGCAGGGCTGAGAGGTTCCATGAGCGAACATAGAACAGAACAGGAACTTGTAGGAAAGAGCCTTGGTGCGCTGCTGTAAGGCTCAAGGGCCTTCCTGAGCCAGTTGGCCACCTACTTCGTCCAGCTTGTTAAGCAGGTCGGCGAAGGCGGCGTCATCGGATAACGGGAACACGCGCCGGAGGTTGGCTCCGAGCACGTTCTGAGGTCCCAACGGAGGGAGCACTATCTCGAACAGCGCACCCAGATGCGAAGAACCGGAAGGTCTGTGCATAACTTACGTTAACGGGTGCGCTGGCCAAGGTTTCCGGCGGTGACGGTTTTATTACCGTTTTTTGAGCATTTTGCGCGCGCCTTCGAACCAAGATGCTTAATCCGGCTCCTGGCCTTACCTGTGACCCTAGTTCTTCCGACATACCATGCTCGGCGTTGCTGTGGATAAGTCGGCATAAGCGCTTCGGGAACTAACTGCGCCGAGCTACTGAATGGTGGCGACCAGCTCGGATGGGCTCAGGTCCAAGGCGCGGGCGAAATCCGCAAACTTTACGACTTTCAAGCTACCCCTAAGCGGTCGAAACCGGATCGTATGGCAAGGCGCACCGTCCCATGGTCTAGTGACTTATCCCAAGCCCGTGGAACGCGCCGGACGCGCAGAGCCACCAGTGGGCCAAACGCGGACCATTGCCGCTCCAACGGCCCCCTCCGCGCATTCCGGAAGGCATCCTACGCACCCTTCGGACGCTTTGAAACGGTTAGGTCCTTCGCCCAATCTCCTCCGCCCACGACCGTCCCGCCAGCTTCTTTGCCAGGTCGGCCGGGCTAAGATGGGCGTAGCGGAACAACATCCGCGGGTCCCGATGACCACTGATGACCGCCAGCTCGGGAATGGTGAGCCCGAGTTCGCAGAAGCGCGATAGAGCCTCGTGGCGGGAGTCATGAAAGCGAAGGTCCGACAGACCCGCCCGCTCCCGTGCCCTCTCCCAAGCGAGCCGGAAAGCGACAGAGGTGATGGGAAAGACCCGGCTTTGTGTCTTTGCCGGGGCCCTCGCGCGCAACAGCCCAACCGCGGCCTCAGTCAATGGGATGGTCCGGGCCTTGCCCGTCTTAGACCACGGAATATTGGCCGTCCGCTGCTCTAGGTCGACGTGCCGCCATTCGAGCGCGAGTATCTCCGCGCGACGTATTGCCGTCTCGATGGCGAACAGGACCACGGGCCGCACCAGCTCGTTTCGGGTCCGGGCTAGGGCTTCCTCCAGCCTCACCAGCTCGCCTTCCCGCAATCGTCGGTCCCGCCCATTGTTCAAGGTTGGTAGGGACACAGACGCGACCGGGCTACGCTCTAGAACAATCCCCCAGTCTTTCCGGGCAACGTCGAGCGCGTGGTGGAGCCCCGCAAACTCTCGGCGCACGGTCGCGGGCTTCACTATTGCCAGACGACGGTCCCGGTAAGCCGAAGGGCAGCGGGCGTCAGGTCCGCGAGAGGCAGGTCGCACAGAGGGTCCCGAAGGAGCTTGGTGAGCCTGAGCCGTTCGGACTCCGCGCTCCGCTTCCGGGGCGTCACCTCCTCCAGATAGCGCCGTAGCACGTCGCCGAGCGTCACGGCCCGGAGCCTCCTGAGGTCCACGGGAGCTTGTCTCTGGTCTATTCGAGCTTCCTGCTCGCGCGCCCACGCCTGAGCTTCCGACTTCGTGCTGATGTTATATATTAGGCCGGGTAGCCCTTCCGCCGTACCTGGGCGAACCAGCCGCTTCCCCGCTTCGTAATCGTCGCCATCGTCCACCGCCCTGTGTCGAGATTGTGTCGACGGGCGATTGGAAGCGTCCTCAAGCCTGCGCTGGGCGCCAAGGCTGCTCCAGCTAAGCTTCTGGTATTCGCGGATTTCCAAAGTTTAGGCGGGTGGTGGAGCTGAGGGGAATCGAACCCCTGACCTCTGCAGTGCGATTGCAGCGCTCTCCCATCTGAGCTACAGCCCCGCTCCGCCGACCCCCTTAACGAGACCGCGCCGCCTCCGCAACGGGGAACAGCGTCCCCCGGCCGCCCGTTATCCGCTGCAGTGAACAGCGGAGGCGATCCAATGGGCTTTGAACGCGACGGCGGCGACCAGCGCCGCGGGGAGCGCGGCGCGCACCGGCCGGAGGGCGGCGACTACGGCTCCTTCGGCTACGACCGGGAACGGATGGCGCGCGCGGGCGACGACCATCAGCTCCAGTCCTACGGCGGCGGCGAGCACGGCGCCTACCCGCGCGGCGATGAGCGCCGCGGGCCGCCCGACCGAGCCTACGGGCAGACCAACCAGTACAGCCAGGGGCTCGCCTCGCCCGCGGCCTACGCCGGGTCCGGCGGCGGCTACGGGTCTGGGGCGCGCGCGGATGACCGGGGCCACCCCTACGACCCGCACTACAGCAACTGGCGCGACCGGCAAATGTCGGAGCTCGACCGCGACTACCACGAGTTCCGGCAGGAGCATCAGCGCCGGTTTGAGGAGGAGTTCCATGGCTGGCGTAGCCGCCGGCAGACCCAGCGCGAGATGCTGCGGAGCGTGCGGGAGGACATTCCGGTGGTTGGCTCCGACGGCCAGCGGATCGGCGCGGTGGACAAGGTGGAAGGCGATCGGATTAAGCTGAAGCGCGACGATCCGCAGTCAGGCGGGCACCACCACAGCTTTCCGTCCTCGTGGATCGAACGGGTGGAGGACCAGGTGGTCGTCAACCGGTCCGCCGAGCAGGCGATGCGCGAGTGGATGGACGAGGAGCGCGACCGCGCGCTGAACGAGCGCGGGGGTGGAGGCGGCGGACCGCATTATCTCGACCGGGCGTTCGGCGGAACGTACGACCGGTAAGCGCGCGGTCCGGTCCCGTCGGCCTAGCGGGCGCCAGCCTCGCGGCGGCGTTGGACGGAACCAATAAGCGCCGCGTCGCGGCGCAGAACCGAGCTTGCAGCTCGGCCCCTCTCCCAACCCTCTCCCGCTGAAGGGGGAGAGGGCTTTCAAGAAGGATCGCTCATGCCCAACCGCGCCTGGACCCTGCAGCACCGCCCGGAAGGAATGCCCCGGCCGAGCGACTTCGCGCTGGTGGAGCTGCCGGACGCGCCGCTCGGCGAGGGCGAGCTGCGGGTGCGCAACTTGTGGCTGTCGGTCGATCCCTACATGCGCGGGCGGATGAACGACGTGAAGAGCTACGTCCCGCCGTTCCAGCTCGGCAAGCCAATGGACGGCGGGGCGATCGGTGAGGTGGTCGAGTCGAACGACCCGAGCTTCCAGCGGGGCGAGCGGGTGCAGTCCATGCTCGGCTGGCGGGAGGAGGCGGTCGGCCCGGCGTCGGCCTTCGCCAAGCTGCCCGACCTCAACGTGCCCGACCGCCACCACCTGTCCGTGCTCGGCATGCCGGGCGCGACCGCTTATTTCGGGCTGCTCGACGTGGCGGAAGCGAAGCAGGGGGACACGGTGTTCGTCTCCGGCGCGGCCGGCGCGGTGGGGAGCGTCGTCTGCCAGCTCGCCCACGCGCGGGGGATGCGGGTGGTCGCCTCGGCCGGCGGGCCGGACAAGTGCGGCTGGCTGAAGGACGTCGGCGTCGACGAGGTCATCGACTACAAGGCGGAGCCGAACCTGGTGAAGGCACTTGCCCGCGCCGCGCCCGACGGCATCGACGTGTACTTCGACAATGTTGGCGGCGGGCACCTAGACGCGGCGCTGGCAGTGGCTAAGCCATTCGCTCGCTTCGCCATCTGCGGCATGATCTCGTCCTATAATGACGGCGGGGCGCTGTCGCTTCGCTTTGCCACCCGCATCATCGGCGCGCGGCTGAAGATCCGCGGCTTCATCGTGAGCGACCATTATGGGGATTTTGACCGCTTTCATCGCGAGATGAGCGAAATGGTGAAGGTGGACCAGCTGCACGTCCGCGAGACGGTGCTGGAGGGGTTCGAGAAGACGCCCGAAGCCTTCCTCGGCCTGTTCACCGGGACGAACATCGGCAAGATGCTGGTCCGGGTGTGAGGCGGCGCGCGTGCCGGGCCGACTTAGCTCGCGCGACGGAAAGACGCGACCTCGGCCGCCGAAAATAAAAGCTGCGTCGGTCGGCGTCCGACCGGGCCTCCGGAACGTATTCAAGTGGGCAAGTGATCGGGTCGTACGGGATTAATGATCCCGCGCGCCCTCCGCGCGAGAGGATTAGCGATGAACGAAGACAAGCAGGACGTCGGCGCAGCGCTGGAGGCAGTGGCCGAGCGGCGCAACGATCGAAGGGGCTTCTTCCGCGCGATCGGCGCGGCCGCCTCGCTCGGCGGCGCCGCCTATCTCGCGGCGGGCGCGCCGGCGGTGGCGCAGGCCGCGCCGTCGGACGCGGACGTGCTCAACTTCGCGCTGAACCTAGAATATCTCGAAGCGCAATTTTACCTGTACGCGCTGAACGGCACGGGGCTGCCCGCCACCGCGCTGACCGGCACGGGGACGCAGGGCGCGGTGCGCCCGGGCCGCCAAGTGACGTTCACCGACCCGGTGGTCGCCGCCTATGCCCGCGAGATCGCGGCGGACGAGCTGGCGCACGTGCTCTTCTTACGCAGCGCGCTCGGCAACGCCGCGGTAGCGCAGCCGGAGATCGACGTCAGCGTCGGCCCTAACAGCGCCTTCTCCGCCGCGGCGCGCGCGTCCGGGCTGATCGGCCCGGGCCAGACGTTCGATCCCTACGCGTCCGACGAGAACTTCCTGCTCGGCGCCTACATCTTCGAGGACGTCGGCGTGACCGCCTACAAGGGCGCGTCGCCGCTAATCACCAACAAGACGTTCCTGGAGGCCGCGGCGGGCATCCTGGCGGTGGAGGCCTACCACGCGGCTAACGTGCGCACCACGCTGGCGCGCAAGGGCATGACCGCCCCTGCGCTGATCGACGCGACAGAGGCGATCTCCGGCGCGCGCGACGGCGTGGACGGGGCCGACGACCGCGACCAGGGTATCCGGCCGACGAGCACGCCGATCGGCACCGCGTCCAACATCGTGCCGACGGACGCCAACGGCATCGCCTTCAGCCGAACCACCGGCCAGGTGCTCAACATCGTCTACCTGAACCGCGCCGCGGTGACCGCCGGGGGCTTCTTCCCCAACGGGGTGAATGGCCCCTTGCGCACCAGCGCCGCCAATTGATCTCCACGCCCGATCGGAGCGAAGAACCATGAACCAGACCGACCAGATGATCGCGGCGTTTGAGAACCGCGCCCGCCGGCGCGAGGAGCGCCGCGAGTTCCTGACCACCACCGCCCAGCTCGGCGTCGCCGCGGCTGGCATGTCGTTGCTCGCCGCCTGCGGCGGGGACAGCAACAATAACAGCGGGGGAACGCCGCCCGACACCGGCACGACCCCGCCGCCCCCGGTCGCGGGGCCAAGCGCGGTGGACGATCCGGCGATCCTCAATTTCGCGCTGAACCTCGAGTATCTCGAAGCGCAGTTCTACGTTTTCGCGGCGACGGGCCAGGGCCTCCCCAATTCGCTCCTCACGGGGCAGGGCGGGCAGGGGCCGGTACGCGGCGGGCGGCAAGTGAACTTCACCGACCCGCTGGTGGCGCAGTACGCCCGCGAGATCGCCATCGACGAGCAGGCGCACGTCGCCTTCCTGCGCGGCGCCCTCGGCGCGGCCGCCGTCGCGCAGCCGGAGCTCGACATCGGCTCCACCGCCACCTCCGCCTTCTCCAACGCGGCGCGCGCCGCCGGGCTGGTGGGCGCGGGGCAGGCGTTCGATCCCTACGCCAACGACGAGAACTTCCTGCTGGGCGCCTACATCTTCGAGGACGTCGGCGTGACCGCCTACAAGGGCGCGTCGCCGTTGATCAACAACAAGACGTTTCTGGAGGCCGCGGCGGGC
>CADCVW010000007.1 GCA_902806235.1 uncultured Sphingomonadaceae bacterium
CGCTCCGATGTCGGATGCCCAGTCGAGCCGTGCATCGTATGATGTCACGACGAGAAAAGATGAATGATTTGCGAAGGTTATTCATGTTGACCGTTTGCGAATCTTCGCGCGGACATGGAATAGCTCTCTAACAAATATGTTAAGCTAACTTCACCCGAACATGCTATGGTGACTAGAAGGGAGACGGAGAATGAGAGCACCACTCGTTTTCGCTGCTGTTGTCGCGCTAGCAGGAGTCCTGCAACCAGACACAGCGCAGGCCCGTCGCATCGTTATCGATATAGGTTCCACCTATTCCTTTGATGGCTATTGCAGCCGACAGCAGTCCGGAATTCCGGGAGGTGATTGCGAACCAGTGGAATTGCCGTTCGCCCTCAACTTGGGTGGAACGATGTTCAATACAGTGGTTGCTCATAGTAACGGGGCCTTGTCGTTTGGAACTGCACTCGAATTCGATCAATTCTCTAATAGTCTAAGGGATTTCTCTACCCCGATCTTTAGCCCGTTTCTGCGGAATGGTGAGGGATCTTCTGAGTTCGACCGTGATGGCGACTTTGTTGCTCAATTAGTGGTAGAAAGCAATAATCTGAGTGTTAACTGGTTTTCATGTACGACTTCTAACACTTGTTTTCGGAATAACTTTGGATTATTTCTCACTAGGTTATCCGATGGTTTCTCCGTAGACTTCACGTACGGACCGGACGGGCCAACTATCAACGGCCTTTCTGGGTATAATTTACCTACTGGATCGTTCGAGACATTCGGCGCTTTACGAAACCAGTCCTTCACATTCGATGCTAACGGCTCACCTCTTGCGTCCGCTGTGCCCGAGCCGGGCACGTGGGCGATGATGATCATTGGCTTCGGCATGACTGGCAGCGCCCTACGGAGGCGGCGGAGCGCATTCGGCGAGGCTGCAGCCTAAGCGGGCGAGCTTTGTAGAGCAGCGCCGATGAGCGCCACGACCCTCGAAGAACCACCGGCAGCCGGTGCGGCGGCGCCGCGGCAAGCGGGTCGTCGCTACGCAGCGTTCATCAGTTACAGCAGCCGTGACCGCCGCTGGGCTGACTGGCTTCATCGTAGCCTAGAACGCTACACAATTCCCATGGCTTTGCGCGGCCGTCCATCACCTGTCGGCCCGATTGGTGTGCGGCTGCCGCCCCTTTTTCAAGATCGCAAAGAGTTCGCCGCCTCCGCCGACCTCGGCGCGTCGATCCGGGACGCGCTCGCCCTTTCATCCACCCTGATCGTCGTCTGCTCGCCCGCGTCCGCCGCCTCACCTTGGGTGGACGCTGAAATCCGCGCTTTCAAGGCAAGCGGGCGCGGCCACCTGATTCAGTGCGTCATCGTTGACGGCGAGCCAAACTCCGCCGACTCCGCCCGCTGCTGCTTCCCCCCCGCGCTCCGGGAGGACGGGACCGAGCCGCTGGCTTCTGACGTGCGGCGGGAAGGTGACGGAAAGCAGGGTGCGCTGCTCAAGCTCCTCGCGGGCCTACTCAACGTCGGCTTTGATGACCTCCGCCAGCGTGACCTAGTCCGCCGCCACCGCCAACTTGTTAGGGTTGCCGCTGCTTCTTCGGGTGGGCTGCTGCTAACGACGGCGCTTGCTCTTGCCGCCGTGTTGTCGCGGAACGACGCAGTGAAGCAGCGAGATGTCGCGCGGCAGAAGACGCTTACCGCCGAGCGCACGGTGGAATTCGTCAAGTCTCTGTTCGAGGTGTCCGATCCCTCTGAAGCGCGGGGGTCAACGATCACAGCGGCCGAGATCCTCGACCGTGGCGCCACTCGCATCGATCAGGCGCTTGATAACGAGCCAAACGTAAAGGCGGAGCTGACGACAACGCTCAGCGAAGTTTACCAAGGCCTCGGGCTGTACCGCAGGGGCGACGCACTGATACAGCGCTCTCTACTGCTCAACGTGAATGATCCGGCAACGAAGACGCGCCAATATTTCACGCTTGGCAACTCGCAAGCTCGCCAAGGAAAGTATGTCGCAGCCGTTGCGACATTCCGAACCGCCCTCGCCCGTATCGATCAGGCGGCCGGTGGCACTCCCATTCCCGAGTCTGCTATCTTGATCGGGTTGGGTGAAGCATTGGCAGCGTTGGAAAAGTACCCGGAAGCAGAGGCAGCGATCCGGCGAGCTCTGGCCAGTGATTTGGGGAGCCTCGGCCCCCATGCTCCGGAAGTTGCGCGTGACCTCGAAGCGCTCGCCCTTACCAAAACGTTTGCCGGTGATTACCGGGCAGCGCGGCGGATGTACGAGCGCGCCTCGGCGATCCGGCTTCGAGCGCAGGGAGCGGACCACCCGCGCATTTCCGAGAACCTGAACGCACTCGGCAGTATCGCCTACCTGCAAGGGGATGCTCGCGCAGCCGAAGATTATTGGAAGCGCACATTGCGGCTCGACCGAAAGGTTCTCGGCCCCGAACACCCGGACGTGGCCGCTACCCTTAGCAACATCGCCCGCGTCATGGTTGAGCGGCGCGGCTTTGATGAGGCCCGGCCCCTGCTTGAGCGCGCGGTTGCAATCAACCTCGCCCAACGCGATGACACGCACGACGATCTTGCCTTCACGTTCTGCAACCTTGGCCTAGCGCTACGTGGGCAGGGGCATACGTCCGACGCAATCACCACGTTCCGCCGAGCGCTGCGGGCAGCGGAGAAGCACGGCCACCGCAATCTTGCCCCAGTGCTGACTGACCTCGCCGAGGCGCTGTGCGCGTCGCTTCGCTTCGACGAGGCCGCGCGCCTTCTCGACCGTGCTGCGCCGATTATGCGCGCTGATTATCCTGACGACCCTTGGCGCTCCGCATGGGTCGAGAGCACGCGCGGTGATTGCTTGTTCGCCGCCGGCGATTCTGGGCAAGCGGCGCCGCTGATACGCCGTAGCAGCGCGACCTTGCTCGCACGTTGGCCGGCGTCCAGTTTATACGGCTTGACAGCGGCTAGACGGCTACGGGCGTTGCCAACGACCTAATCCCTAGGCGGCTGCGGCATCGAAGGCGGGCTTTGTGTCTCGAACGCAGCGGTACTGGCTGGGGATCTCTGTTGATGACTGCACATATAGAAGTGCAACGGCAGCCTCGTCACAAGAAAACGCGGTCCGATATTAGTCGGAATCATAGCCTCACCATTTGGTTTTCTAAACGTCGACTTCGTGTGCGTCCCAGGCAAAAACAGACAGGCTATCTTCCGCCGATCCCGGCCGCAAACCAGCACCTGAACCAACATCCGATTGAGTGGAGCGCGCAGGCCATCCCGGATGTGCCGAGAATAGCGGCTACTGCGTTTCTCGCCCCGTCCGTTCGACGCCGCGTTACCCCGTTACTTCATGCGAAAATCCTGGCGAGCGCCGATTATCCCGCGGCGACGAGTGGCAAGCCCGCGAGCGGGCTTGCCACTCGATCGATGAGTTCGCGCGGGCAGACCTGCCGGAAGCGCAGCCGCGCCCGCGCCCAGTCGCCGAGCAGCCCCGCCGCCCACGCCGATCCCGTCTCGCGGACGTGCTCTTCGATCAGTGCGCGCACCACTTCTTCCCAATGGGCGGAGGAAAGGCGACCGACGATCACGCTGCCCCGATTCACGCGCCGCTCGAAGTCGCCGTCCGCGTCGTAGGCGAAGGCCATGCCGCCCGTCATGCCCGCCGCGAAGTTGTTGCCGACGGGGCCGAGCACGACCGCCGTGCCGCCAGTCATATATTCGCAGCCGTTCGCGCCGCAGCCCTCCACCACAACGGTCGCGCCCGAATTGCGGACGGCGAAGCGCTCGCCCGCCTGGCCGGCCGCGAACAGCCGGCCGGCGGTCGCGCCGTAGAGCACCGTGTTGCCGATAATCGTGTTGTCCTGGCTCGGCAGGACGCTCGACGCCATCGGCCGGACGACGATCGTCGCCCCCGACAGCCCCTTGCCGACATAGTCGTTGGCCTCGCCGAACAGCTCTAACTTCAGTCCCTGCGCGGCGAAGGCACCGAGCGACTGGCCCGCCTGGCCGCGCAACCGGACGTGGAGATGGCCGGGGGCGAGGCCCGCCATGCCGAAGCGGCGGACGATCTCCGACGACAGCCGAGTGCCGACGGCACGATGCGTGTTGCGCACGGCGTAGGTGAGCTGCATCCGCTCTCTCCGCTCGAACACCGCGTGCGCGTCCTCCAGCATCAGCGCGTCGAGCCCATCGGGGACGTCGTTGCGGAAACCGGCGATGGCGAAGCGGCGCGCGTGGTCGGGCGCCTCCACCTTGGCGAGGATCGGATTGAGGTCGAGGTCGTCGAGGTGTTCGGACCCCCGGCTCACCTGGCGCAGCAGCTCCGTGCGGCCGATCACCTCGTCGAGCGAGCGCGCGCCGAGCCTGGCGAGGATGTCGCGCGCCTCCTCCGCGATGAAGCTCATCAGGTTGATGACCTTCTCCGGCGTGCCTGCATATTTTAGCCGGAGGCTCTCGTCCTGGGTGCAGATGCCGACGGGGCAGGTGTTGGAATGGCATTGCCGCACCATGATGCAGCCCATCGCTACCAGCGACAGAGTCCCGATGCCGAACTCTTCCGCGCCGAGGATGGCGGCGATCACTACGTCGCGCCCCGTCTTTATCCCGCCGTCGGCGCGCAGGCGCACGCGGTTCCGCAGCCCGTTCAGCGTGAGCACCTGGTTCGCCTCCGAAAGCCCCATCTCCCACGGCGTGCCCGCGTATTTGATGGAGGTCTGCGGCGAAGCGGCGGTGCCGCCGACGTGGCCGGAGACGAGGATCACGTCGGCGTGCGCCTTGGCGACGCCGGCGGCGATCGTGCCGATGCCGGCGCAGGAGACGAGCTTCACGCCGACGCGCGCGCGGGGCGCGATCTGCTTCAGGTCGTAGATGAGCTGCGCCAAGTCCTCGATCGAGTAGATGTCGTGGTGCGGCGGCGGACTGATCAGGGTTACCCCCGGCGTCGAGTGGCGCAACCGGGCGATCGTCTCCGTCACCTTGAAGCCGGGCAGCTGACCGCCCTCGCCAGGCTTGGCGCCTTGGGCGACCTTGATTTCGATCTCGGCCGCCGCGTTGAGATATTCGGCCGTCACGCCGAAACGGCCGCTAGCGATCTGCTTCACCGCCGAATTGGCGTTGTCGCCGTTGGCGTAGGGCTCGAAGCGCGCCGGGTCCTCGCCGCCCTCGCCCGACACCGCCTTCGCGCCGATGCGGTTCATGGCCACCGCGAGCGTTTCGTGCGCTTCCGGCGACAGCGCGCCGAGCGACATGCCGGGGGTGACGAAGCGGCGGCGGATCTCCGTGATCGACTCCACCGCCTCAACTGGCAGCGGCTCGGGCGCGTAGTTGAAGTCGAGCAGGTCGCGCAGCGCAATCGGCGCGCCCTCGCGCGACGACCGGCTGAAGCGCCCGAACAGCGAATAGCTGTCGGTGGCGACCGCGGTCTGCAACAGGTGGATGAGGTTCGCTTCGTAGGCGTGCGCCTCGCCTCCCGCGCGCTGCTGGTAGAAGCCGCCTACGGGGAGCCGCGCCGCGTCCTCGTCATAGGCGGCGGCGTGGCGGTCGGCGGCGTTGAGCTGGAGGGACGCGTAGCCCTCGCCCGAAATCTTCGCCGGCATGCCGGGAAACAGGTCGGCGACTAGCGTCCGCGACAGGCCGACCGCTTCGAAATTATAGCCGCCGCGGTAGGAGGAGACCACGGCGATGCCCATCTTCGACAAGATTTTGAGCAGGCCGTCGTTCACCGCCCGGGCATAGCGAGCGACGCATTCATCGAGGCCGAGCTCCCCGAACAGCCCGCGCGCGTGGCGGTCGGCGATCGTCTCCTGCGCCAGCCAGGCGTTCACGGTAGTCGCGCCCGCGCCGATCAGCACGGCGAAGCCGTGCGTGTCCAAGCACTCGGCCGAACGCGCGTTGACGCTGGCGAAGGAGCGCAGCCCGCGGCGGACGAGGTGGCTGTGGACGCCCGCCGCCGCCAGGATCATGGGGATGGCGACGCAGTCCGGCGAAACATGCTCGTCGGTGAGGAAGAGCTGGCCCGCTCCGGCGCGCACCGCGGCCTCCGCTTCGCTGCGCACCCGCGCGATGCCGGCGCGCAGGCCGTCCGCGCCGCGACCGGCCGGGAAAGTGCAGTTGATCTCCGTCGCCGTGGCGCCAAAATGCGCCCGCAGCCGCGCCCAGTCGCGGTTCGACAGCACGGGCGACTCGAGCACCATCACGCCTTCCTGGCGCGCGTCAGTATCGAGGATGTTGGCGAAATTGCCGAACCGGGTGCGCAAGGACATCACCCGCGCCTCGCGCAGCGGGTCGATCGGCGGGTTGGTGACCTGCGCGAAGTTCTGGCGGAAGAAGTGGGACAGCGGGCGCGGATGCTCCGACAGCACCGCGAGCGGCGCGTCGTCGCCCATGCTGCCGACCGCCTCCTTGCCGTCGGCGACCATGGGCGCGAGGATCAGCTCCATGTCCTCCATGGTCAGGCCCGCCGCGACCTGTCGGCGGCGCAGCTCGTCGCGCGGCAGCGTAGCCGCCGGCTGCGGCAGATCGCCGCCCGGCACGCCGTCGAGCCCGGCGAAGCCCGCCACCCACTCGCCGTAAGGCGCCTCGTCCGCGATGCGGTCCTTGATCGCGCGGTCGTCGTGGAAGCGCGCTTCGTCGAGGTCGACCGCGATCATCTGCCCCGGCCCGAGCCGACCGCGTTCGCGCACCGCCGCTTCCTCCACCGGCACCATGCCGGCTTCGGAGCCGACGATCAGCAGGTCGTCGCGGGTGAGCAGAAAGCGCATCGGCCGCAAGGCGTTGCGGTCGACGCCCGCGACCACCCAGCGCCCGTCGGTCATGGCCAGCGCCGCCGGCCCGTCCCATGGCTCCATCACGGAAGCGAAGAAGTCGTACATCGCGCGATGCGCGTCCGGCAGGACCGCGTCGGCGGGCGTCGCCTCCGGCACCAGCATCAGCTTGGCCGTGGGCGCGTCGCGCCCCGAGCGGACGATCGCCTCGAACACCGCGTCGAGCGCGGCGGTGTCCGACGCGCCTTCCTGAATCAGCGGCTTGATGTCGTCGCCGTGCTCGCCGAACGACAAGGCCGCCATCTTGATCTCGTGGCTGCGCATCCAGTTGCGGTTGCCGCGCAGCGTGTTGATCTCGCCGTTGTGCGCCAGGCATCGGAACGGCTGCGCCAGCCACCATTGCGGAAAGGTGTTGGTCGAATAGCGCTGGTGATAGATCGCGAAGCGCGATCGGAAACGCTCGTCGGCGAGGTCGGGGTAGAAGGCCGCGAGCGACTCGGCGAGGAACAGCCCCTTGTAGATGATCGACCGGCAGGACAGGGAGCAGACGTAGAAGCCCTGCGTCTGCGCCGTGATCGCCGCCCGCTCAATGCGGCGGCGGATCAGGTACAGGTCCTTCTCGAACCGAGCGGCGGCTTCGCTGCGCTCGGCGGGCGGAGTATCGTCGGCGACGCGCGGGCCAGCGATCATGATCTGCTCGATCTCCGGCCGGGTCAGCATTGCCTTGTCGCCGATCACCGTCGTGTCCACGGGCACCTGGCGCCAGCCATAGATGGTGTAGCCGAACCCGATGATCTCGGCCTCCACAATCGTCCGGCAGGCCTCCTGCGCGGCGAGGTCCGTGCGCGGCAGGAAAATCATGCCCAGCCCCAGCAGCGCGGCTTTGGGCGTTTGCCCCGCGCGCTCGATGTGCTCGCGGAAGAACGCCTGCGGGATCTCGACGTGCAGCCCCGCGCCGTCGCCCGTGCGGCCGTCGGCGTCGACGGCGCCGCGGTGCCACACCGCCTTCAGCGCCTCGATCGCCGATTGGACCACGCGGCGGGACGGTCGGCCGTCGAGCGCCGCGATCAGGCCCACGCCGCACGCGTCCGCCTCGTACTCGGGCCGGTACATGCCGTCGCGCGCGATGCGCTCGCGCTCGGCGGGGGAGGTCACGCCGCCACCGCCGCGGCGCGCGCGCCGCTCGCCGCTTCGGCCTGAAGATGACGGTGCATCGCTTTCGCCGCCTCCCGCCCGTCGCGGATCGCCCACACCACCAGGCTCGCGCCGCGCACGATGTCGCCCGCGGCGAACACGCCGTCCATGCTCGTCCGCCCGGTCGCGCCGTCGACGCGGAGCGTGCCCCAGCGGGTGGCGAGGAGGGCGGGCGCGGCGAAGCTGCCGGGCAGGTCCTCGGGGTCGAAGCCGAGCGCCATCACGACCAGGTCCGCCTCGTGTCGCGCTTCCGGTCCGAGCTCGGGCACCGGCCGGCGGCGGCCGGCGACGTCGGGCGGCCCGAGCCGCATCCGTTGGGCGCGGACGGCCGCGACCCGTCCGTCGCCGCCGTCCTCGAAGCCGGTCGGCGCGCTGAGCCACTCGAAACGGACGCCTTCCTCCTCCGCCTGGGCCACCTCGCGCGCGGAGCCGGGCATGTTGGCCCGGTCGCGGCGGTACAGGCAGGTGACGCCCGCCGCACCTTGGCGGACGGCGGTGCGCACACAATCCATCGCCGTGTCGCCGCCGCCGATCACCACCACCCGCTTGCCCCGCGCGTCGAGCTCCCCGGAGTCAAAGGCGGGCACGGCGTCGCCGAACCCCTTGCGGTTGGACGCGGTAAGATAGGCGAGCGCGGGGATGACGCCGGCGGACGGAGCCGCGCCGCCGAGTTCGCGAGCGCGATAAACGCCCGTCGCGACGAGCAGCGCGCCGTGACACGCGCGCAGCTCGGCGAAAGGCAGGTCGCGGCCGACTTCCACGCCGAGGTGGAAGCGCACGCCGCCGGCGGCGAGTCGCTCGACGCGGCGCGCGACCACGTCCTTCTCCAGCTTGAAACCGGGGATGCCGTAGGTCAGCAGCCCGCCCGCGCGGTCGTGCCGGTCATAGACGTGGACATCGTAGCCCTTGGCGCGCAGCGCGTCGGCCGCGGTCAGCCCGGCGGGGCCGGCGCCGACGATGCCGACCGACTGCGTTGACCGGTTGGCCGTGGGGGCGAGCGGGCGCACCCAGCCCTGCTCCCACGCGGTGTCCGTGATGAACTTCTCCACCGCGCCGATGGTGACCCCGCCGAAGCCCGGCTCGATCACGCAATTGCCCTCGCACAGTCGATCCTGCGGGCAGATGCGGCCGCAGATTTCGGGCATCGACGAGGTCGCGCTGGACAGCTCGTAAGCTTCCTCGAGCCGGCCCTCGGCGGCCAGCCGCAGCCAGTCGGGAATGTGGTTGCCGAGCGGGCAATGCGTTTGGCAGAAGGGCACCCCGCACTGCGAGCAGCGCGAGGCCTGCTCCTCGGCCTTGGCGGCGAGGAACGGCCGCGCCACCTCCAGAAAATCCTGCGCGCGGCCGTCCGGCGGCCGCTTGGTCGGCTGCTCCCGGCCGACAGTTGTGAAGCTCAGCATGGTTTTCCGGGAAGCCGCCATGATTCATTCCCGGTCCGCGTCGTTGCTCGGCAAGTCTAGCTGATTGCTGTATTGTCGGAGAAGATCATTTTCGATGCGCTGCACAAACTTCTTGTTCACCGACCGGAACTGCCATCGGTGGCGATGTCGCCGTGCCCGCTGATCACGACGAGCGGCAGCGCGCCGCCACGCCGGAGCAGCTCCTTCTGCACGTCCAGCCCGCTCATGCCGGGCATGCGGAGGTCCAGCAGGATGCAGCCGCTCTCCATCCGCGCCTGATCGAGGAACTCCATACCGTCACCGTAGATCCGCGTGGCGTAGCTCAGGCTGTGCAGCAGGAAGCTGGTCGAGGCGCACACCAGCGGGTCGTCGTCGACGATGTGGATGATCTACTGCACGCCTTTACTCCCGCCCAGCCCGATGCTGTAGGATCGACGGTAGCGATGCAAGTTTTAGAAAGATGAAACCCCGGCGATTCTCGTTTTCGAAAGACCAGCCGAAATAGAGCCGCTGCCGTACAGCGTCATCGGCTTTGGGCTGCAGCTGGTCGAGCACCTCCGCCGCTCCGGCCTTACCGGGTGCTGAGCCGCGGACCTTGCGTTCCCGGATGCAGAAATTTCGGCCATTTACTTCAATGTTTCGTGATCCGTGAGGCTCAGGTAGGATTATCCGCCCTGCCGTCGATCGACACCGGACGTACCGGCTTTGGCCCAGATAGGTCGTTGCCCGGTCAATCACCTGTCGAAGCGTCCCGCGCGTCCCGCCCCGCCCGCGAAGCGGCCCGCACCCGCCAGCCCCTCGGCCTTCAAGGGTGCTTCGCCGCCCGCCGCTTCCGCCCGGAGCGCGGCGGGGAGGTCGACGTCCCATTGGCGGTGGGCGGACAGCCGGTCCGCTCGCAGACAGGCCTGCGGAAAGGCGGCGATCCGTTCAGCCAGCGACAGCGCCTCGGCCAGCGCTCCGCCTTCGGGCGCGAGGCGGTCGGCGAGGCCGATGGCGAACGCCTCCTCCGCCGCTACCGGCCGGCCGGTCAGGATCATGTCGAGCGCGCGGCCGTGGCCGACGATGCGGGGCAGCCGCACGGTGCCGCCGTCGATCAGCGGCACGCCCCAGCGCCGGCAGTAGACCCCGAACACCGCGTTCTGGCTCGCTACGCGCAGGTCGCACCACAGCGCGAGCTCCAGGCCCCCCGCCACCGCGTGACCCTCGATCGCGGCGATCACCGGCTTGGAGAGCAGGGTGCGGGTCGGCCCCATCGGTCCGGGCCCGTCGAGGTCGTAGGGCGGCGGGGCTTCGGCGACGCTGCGGAGGTCGTAGCCCGCGCAGAAGGCGCCGCCCGCCCCGTGCAACACCGCCACCCGCGCGTCCTCGTCCGCTTCAAAAGCGGCGAAAGCGGCGCGGAGCTGCTCGGCGGTCGCCGCGTTGACCGCATTACGGCGCTCGGGCCGATTTAAGATGACCAGCGTCGTCCAGCCCCGGCGCTCGACCAGCACTTCCCTCATCCTACCCTCCTTTCATGACCTTCCCAGAAGGGCTCGCGCAGTGCCCGGCGGAGCGGCTTGCCGACCGCGCTCAGCGGTAGCGCGTCGATGAAGCGCACCTGCTTGGGCAGCTTGTAGCCCGCGAGTAGCGCGCGGCAGTGTTCGACCAAGGTCGCCGGCTCCGCGACCGCGCCAGGGCGCGGCACGACGAAGGCGAGCACCGCTTCGCCCCACTTCGCGTCCGGCACGCCGACCACCAGCGCGTCCTGCACGGCCGGGTGGGAGGCCAGCGCGTCCTCCACCTCCTTCGGGTACACGTTGTAGCCGCCCGTCACGATCATGTCGGAAGCGCGGTCCACGAGCGTGAGGAAGCCGTCCGCATCGACCCGCCCGACATCGCGCGTGCGCAGCCAACCATCGGGCGTCATCGTCTCCGCGGTGAGTTCGGGCTCGTCGCGGTAGCCGACCATGGCGAAGGGCGCGCGGACGAGCACCTCGCCTTCCTGGCCGGACGGCGCGTCGACCCGCACGTCCGCCTCGCGCGCGGAACGGCCGCAGGAGCTCAGCCGCCGCGGGTCGAGGTGGTCCTCCTTGGCGAGCGCAGCGATGGCGAGCGGGGCTTCCGTTTGGCCGTAGAACTGAACGAAGCGGGGTCCCAGCGCGGCCAGCGCGCGCTCGATCAGCGGGCGCGGCATGGGCGAAGCGCCGTACAGGATCGTGGCGACGGACGCGAACGCCGCCGGGTCGAACGCGGGGTGGTCGAGCAGCATGGCCAGCATGGTGGGCACTAGCATCAGCGTCGTGGGCCGTCCCTCCTCGACCGCGCGGAGGAAGCCGCCCGGCTCGAAGCCGGGCAGCACCAGCGCCGCGCCGCCGCGCAGCCAAAAGGGGACGAGCAGCGTGCCGGAAGCGTGGAAGAGCGAGGCCGCGTGGAGCATCGCGTCGCCGGGCCGGGGATCGACGAGGTTCCCCAGCACGTTGCGCGCCACTGCGCCGTAGCTCGCTTGGCTGTGGACCACCGCCTTGAGCCGGCCCGTCGTGCCGGAGGTGAACAGCGCGAGCACGGGATCGTCAGCCCGCGGCTTGGGCAGGCCGCCGCGCTCGGCCGCCGCGCCGTGGGCGAGCGCGTCCAGCGCCAGCGTTTCGAGCCCGGGTAGGTCGGCGGCGAGCGCCGCGGCGCGCCCGGCGAGATCGGGCGAGTGGATCAGCAGGCTCGCCTCGAGCCGCCGCAGCATGGTCGCGTGCTCGGACGCCGAGAGCCGCGCGTTGAGCGGGACGCGGACCAGCCCGGCCTTCGCGCAAGCGAAGTCGAGCGGCAGGCTGAGGAGGCCGTTGTTCGCCAGAATGCCGACCGGCGCGCCGCGCGGGAGGGCGGCGGCGAGGCGCAGGCCCATGCCCGAGGCCAGTGCGTCCACCTCGGCGAAGCTCAATGTCGCAGGCCCGAAGCGCACAGCAATCCGCGGCGCATGGAGCTCGGCCCCGAGCCGGATCAAGTCGTCGAGGATCATGAGGTCATGGTCGCACGGGTAAGGGGCCGCGGCCAGAGCTGTTCGGGTCCTCGGCAACGTCGAGGGCCGAGCCTCCCCGGCTATGCCTGCGACTTCGTCGGTCTCGGGATGCCGGGTGCGCGGCGCAAGGATCCGGCCTGGGCTCAGGCGTGCCTGATTTCTCCCGGCGCCAACCCGTCGAGCGCCCAGTCGCCGATGCTCCAGCGCACCAGCCGCAGCGTCGGGTGGCCGATCGCGGCCGTCATCCGGCGCACCTGTCGGTTCCTGCCCTCGCGGATCGTCAGCTCCAGCCAGCAATCGGGCACCGTCTTGCGGAAGCGCACCGGCGGGACGCGGGGCCAGAGGGCCGGCGCGGCGACCCGCTCGACGGCGGCCGGGCGGGTCGGGCCGTCCTTCAGGCGGACGCCGCGCCGCAGCGAGGTTAAGCCGGCGTCGGCCACCTCGCCCTCCACCTGCACGAGGTAGGTCTTCGGCAGCTTGAAGCGGGGATCGGCGATCCGCGCTTGGAGCGCGCCGTCGTCCGTCAGCAGCAGCAGCCCCTCACTGTCGAGGTCGAGCCGCCCCGCCGGATAGACGCCGGGCACGTCGACGAAGGCCGACAGCGTCGGCCGGGCGCCGCCCGCACCGCCGTCGGTGAACTGGCACAGCACGCCGTAGGGCTTGTTGAACAGGATCAGCGTCATCGCGGATGCCGCTTGTTGAGCGCGATGCCGGCGAGGTTCTGCGAGCGCTTGACGCGGCGCACGCGGGGCGGGCGCGCCGGGTCGGTGCCTGCGCGGAAACGCTCGAGGTGCGGTCGAGCGCCGGCGTCGCACCGCATCGCGCCGCTAGCCTTGGCGACCACGTCCGCCGCGTCGCCCAGCAGAACGAAATCCGGGACGCCGAGCGACCGGGCGATAGACAGCGCGTAAATTAGCGCCAGCCATTCGGCGTCGGCGCTGGTGCCGCGGCCCAAGTCCGGCAGGATCGTCGTCCGCCCGGCGGCGACGACCGCGACCTCCATGGTGCCCGGATTAGGGCGGCAGCCCCCGTCGAAGAAGACCTTCACCCGCGGGCGCACAGGCTCAGCGCCACGGCTTCGGCGACCTTGATCCCGTCCACCGCGGCGGAAAGGATGCCGCCGGCGTAGCCCGCGCCCTCGCCGGCGGGGAACAGGCCGGCGGTGTTGAGGCTCTGGTAATCTGCGCCCCGAGTGAAGCGGACGGGCGACGAGGTGCGCGTCTCCACGCCGGTCATGACCACGTCCGGGTGGTCGTAGCCCGCGATCTGCCGGCCGAACGCCGGCAGCGCTTCACGCATAGCGGTGACCGCGAAGTAGGGGAGACATTCGGCCAAGTCGGTCGGCCGCACGCCCGGTCGGTAGGAGGGGACGACGGAACCGAGCGACGTGGACGGCCGGCCCGCCAGGAAGTCGCCGAGCCGCTGCGCCGGGGCGTGATAGTTCGAGCCGCCCGCGACGAACGCCTTCGCCTCCCAATAGCGCTGCAGCGAAAGGCCCGCGAGCGGATCGCCGGGGTAGTCGCGCGCGGGGTCGATCGCGACGACGAGGCCGGAGTTCGCGTTGCGCTCGTTGCGCGAATATTGGCTCATCCCATTGGTCGCGACCCGGCCCTCTTCCGACGTCGCCGCGACCACCGTGCCGCCGGGGCACATGCAGAAGCTGTAAACGGTGCGGCCGTTCGCGCAGTGGTGCGACAGGTGATATTCGGCCGCGCCCAGGACCGGATGGCCGGCGTTGGCGCCGAAGCGCGCCCGATCAATCCAGGACTGCGGATGCTCGATGCGCACGCCGAGCGAGAAGGGCTTTGCCTCCACGTGCACCCCCGCCGCGTGGAGCATCCCGAACGTATCGCGGGCGCTGTGGCCGATCGCCAGCACGACGCGGTCCACTTCCAGATAGTCGCCCGTGTGCAGATGGAGCCCGCGGATGCGGCGCACGCCGTCGGCGTCCGGCTCGAGGTGGACGCCGTCGACGCGCTGCCCGAACCGGTATTCGCCGCCGAGCGCCTCAATGGAGGCGCGCATGCTTTCCACCATGGTCACCAGGCGGAAGGTGCCGATATGCGGGTGCGCTTCCGTCAGGATCTCCGGCGGCGCCCCCGCCTTCACGAACTCGGTCAGCACCTTGCGGTCGAGGTGGCGGGGATCCTTGATGCGGCTGTAGAGCTTGCCGTCGGAGAAGGTGCCCGCGCCCCCTTCGCCGAACTGGACGTTGGACTCGGGGTCGAGGACGCTCCTCCGCCACAGGCCCCAAGTGTCCTTGGTCCGCTCGCGCACCACCTTGCCGCGGTCGAGGATGATCGGGCGATAGCCCATCTGGGCGAGGATCAGCCCGGCGAACAGCCCGCAGGGACCCGCGCCGACCACCACCGGGCGGGGCGCCCCCGCCGGCGCCCTCGCGACATGGCGGTAGCCGGTGTCGGGCGTGCGCTGGACGTTGCGGTCCTTGGCGTGGCGGGCGAGCACCGCCGCCTCGTTCCGGAGCGCCACGTCCACCGTGTAGACCAGCCGGATGTCGGCCTTGTCGCGCGCGTCGTGGCCGCGGCGCACGACATGGTGCCGCACCAAGTCGCGCGGCGTGATGCGCAGCCGCGCGCGGATGGCGGCCGGCAGCGACTCGTCGGCGTGGTGGAGCGGCAGCAGGAGGTTGGTCAGGCGCAGCATGGCGGCGGATGTAGCGACGGGCCGCGCGCGGCGCCAACCGCGTCCAGCGAGGCCCGACAGCGCGAGCAGGCCATCCGGGATGCCCGCTTCGTCGTCGGCCCGTCGCCGCCGGCATTCGTGATCGCGGTGATGGGAGCTTAGCGCCCGCCCCGACGTTCCCGCCCGGTCCCCAGCATCGGAAATCGTCATGCCCACTCCCGCCAGCGGCTACGCCGCCCCGTCCGCCGACGCGCCGCTCGAGCCCTTCTCCTTTTCCCGCCGCGACCCCGGGCCGCGCGACGTGGCGATCGACATCCTGTTCTGCGGCGTGTGCCATTCGGACGTGCACACCGCGCGGAGCGAATGGAGCGGCACGCTCTACCCCTGCGTCCCCGGCCACGAGATCGTCGGCCGCGTGCGCGCGGTCGGCGGGGAGGTGACGCGCTTCGCGCCCGGCGACGCCGTGGGCGTCGGCTGCATGGTCGACAGCTGCCGCGAGTGCGCGTCGTGCCGGGACGGCGAGGAGCAGTACTGCACCGGCTCCGGCTTCGTCGGCACCTACAACGGGCCTGACCCGGCGATGGGCGGCCACACCTTCGGCGGCTATGCGGACCACGTCGTCGTCGACCAGGACTTCGTGTTGCGCGTCGGCCACGACGAGGCGGAGCTGGCGGCGGTCGCGCCCCTGCTGTGCGCGGGGATTACCACCTACTCGCCGCTGCGCCATTGGAAAGTCGGGCCGGGGCAGCGCGTCGGCGTCGTCGGGCTGGGCGGGCTCGGCCACATGGGCGTCAAGATCGCCGCGGCGATGGGGGCAGAGGTGGTGGTGTTCACCACCTCGCCGGGCAAGAAGCAGGACGCGCTGCGGCTGGGCGCCGCGGACGCGGTGGTGTCCAAGGACGCCGATGCCATGGCCGCGCAGGAGGGGAGCTTCGACTTCGTCCTGAACACGGTTGCGGCGCCGCTCGACCTCGACCTCTACCTGCGGCTCTTGAAACGCGACGGGACCATGGTGCTGGTCGGCGTGCCCGCCGAGCCGCACCAGTCCCCCGACGTCGGCAACCTCGTGTTCCGCCGCCGCGCGCTCGCCGGGTCCCTGATCGGCGGCGTCCGTGAAACGCAAGAGATGCTCGACTTCTGCCGGGAGCGCGGGATCACCAGCGACATCGAACTGATCCCGATGGACGGCATCAACGAAGCCTACGACCGCATGGTCCGTTCGGACGTGAAGTACCGCTTCGTGATCGACATGGGCACGCTGCCCGGCGCCGACGGGGCGACGGTCCGCTGATCGAACGCGGGCGGCCGCGGCTCCGCTCTCCTCCAGCCCGGCCGTCCTTCACGTGGGCGGCGACGAGATGGCGCGCGCGCAGCTCGGGGCGCTGCGCGGCGAGGCCGCCGGCCGGGTCGCGCCCGAACGCTGCGCCAGCCGGTGGCTGCGACCGGCGGGCTAGGCTCCGCCCGACCCGGCCTTTGTTTCCCCGAACGCCGCCCATCATCACCGATGCGACCCGCGGTACGCATCGCGCCGCGCTTCTCACCCCGAAACGACGCGCCTAGGGTCAGAGAAGATCTTGATTACTAACAAATATATGCGAATTTGCAGATCTGTTGTAGAGCAGCGTTCATTATACTTCGTCCGTAGCCAAGTCATGACAGTTCTTCTTCTTTCCGATCGCTTGATCCTCTTTCGCGCAACTGTGACCGAGGCGGCGGGTAAGTTCACCGCCGCCCGGAACAGGGCCGGGCCGGCGGCGCGAAAGGGTAAACACAATGCGCACACTCCGCCTGCTCGCCGCGACCGCGGCGCTCGCTGCCGCGACGCCGGCTGCCGCCGCGACCACCGTCTGCTCGACGAGCGATATCACGCCCGACGCGACGGCGTGCGCCGGCTTCTTCGACGGCTACGCGGTGTCGGGCAACGCCGCCGCGCGCGCCGTCCAGAGTGCCGCGCTCGCGCAGCTCGACGTCAATGCCAGCGGCGGCGTGACCTCCCTGGAGCGGCTGGAGTCGTTCGGGGACGACGGCACACCAGCGTGAACTTCGCCACGCCGCTCACCGGCCTGACGGTGAGCGGGCTGAAGTACGGCAACGGCCAGGGCGGCTTGGGCGCCGACACCGCTTTCTACAGCTTCGACGCGGGGACCGTCGGGCTCGACAGCTTCGCGCTGCGCTACCAAACGATCTCCACCGCCGTGCTGTACAGCGCGGGCGGCGGGGCCGTGCCCGAGCCCGCGACCTGGGCGATGATGCTGGCTTCGGCGCGGTGGGCGCAGCCATGCGCCGCCGCCCCCGCCCGCAGGGCGCGCTCGCCGCGGCCTGAGCGGGGGGCGGTTCGCCGTCTCGGCGCTCTCCTTTCAGCCGCCGAAGCTCAGCCCCAGCCAAAGGGTACGTGGCTGCGCGCGCTCCGCCACCCCGTCGCCCGCGATCCCCGACAACACCCGCGCACCCGCCAAATTCTCCCCCCGCGCGACGAGGCGCGCGCCGCCGCCCAGCCCGAGCGCGGCGAAGGCGTCGAGCGTCGTCGCGGCGGGCAGGCGGCGGCTGTTGGCGTCGTCCTCCCATTGGCCGCCGAGGTGACGCAGCGTCGTCGACGCTTCCGCCCGGCCGCGCGCGGGCAGCCAAGACAGCGTCGCGCTCGCCGCGTGGCGCGGGCTCTGCGCGGGGCGCAGGCCGTCGAGCGCGGCGGCCGGGCCGGCCGCGGCGGCGCGGACGCGCGCGTCGCTGAAGGCGTAGGTCGTGGCCAAGCGGAACGGCCCGGCGGAGGCCTCCGCCGTCGCTTCCGCCCCCCGCGCACGGATCGCGCGTAGGTTGAGCCGCCGCCGGTACGCCCCGCCCGCGGCGACGAAGCCGACCTGCGGAAAGACGCCTGGCCCCGCGCCGAGCGTGACGTTGCCGATCGCGCCCGCCAATCGATTGTCGAACAAGGTCAGCCCCAGCCGCGCGCGCCGTCCCGCGCGCACCTCCGCGCCCACTTCCGCGCCGCGCAGCGCCTCGGGCCGCAGCTCGGCGTTAGCGGCGACCGCGTCGAGGCCAACGCGGAACGGGCGATAGAGCTCGTTGGGGGTGGGCAGGCGGAAGCCGGTGTAGGCGGCGGCGCGCAGGGCGACCGCCGCGCTCGCCCGCGCCAGCGCGCCCGCCCGGAACGAGGCGCGCGTGCCTACCCGGTCGGGAAAGGCTTGCGCGAGCGTCGCTGCGCCCGTTTCGCGGTCGACCTCCAGCAAGGAGCCGTCGCGGATGCGCCAGCGATCGAGCCGCGCGCCGCCGGTCAGCGTCAGCGCGCGCGTCGTGTCCCAGTCGTCCTCGACGAACAGCCCGGCGACCTCCGTGCGCCCGCCCGCACGGCGGTAGCGGGTGGGGCGTCCGGCCTGGTAGCGGAACAGCTCGTTCGTCCGCCCGCCGGCGCGCCGCGCGTCCACGCCGATCCGCAGCAGATGGCGACCGCTGACGGGCGGGCGGACTTCCAGCTTGCCCCCGAGCCCGAGCGCGGGGGTGGCAAACTGGTCGGCCGTGGTCGCCGCCCCTGTGCGCCCGGCGGTCGCCGAGACGAAGCGCGTGGAGAAGCCGCGCTCCTGGACGTAGAGCAGGGCGTCCGCGCCCCAGCGCCCGCGCCTCACTGCGCGCAGGCTCGCGTCCGCCCCGCGGCTGCGCGCGTCGGCGTCCGGCAGACCTCGGCGGCGGCGGTCGTCAAAGAAGAGCAGGTTCGCCTGCACCTCCCACCCGCCGCCGAGCGGCGCGACCGCGCGGGATCCGAGGCTCCACGACCGGTAGCGCGATGGCGCATCGGCGGGGCCGCGCTGCTCCGCCGGCGGGAGCAGGAAGCCGTCGCCGCGGTCGAAGCGGCCGTGCGCGGCGACGAAGCCCGCGCCCAGCGGGGTGACGAGCCCGGCCGAGAGCTCCATCGATCCGCGGCTCCCCATGAAGCCGCGCCCGCTCAGCCCCTGGGCCTCCTCCGGCCCCGCGCTTTCCAGCTCGACCACCCCGGCGAGCGCCCCCGCGCCGAACGGCCCGGAACCGCCCCCGCGCGTCACCCGCGCCCGCGCCAGCCGCTCGGGCGCGAGCGCGGCGAAGGGGACGAAGCCGGTGAACGGGTCCGCCTGCGGCACGCCGTCGAGGAGCAGCAAGGCCCGGCTCGCCGCGTTGCCGCCGAGCGCGCGGAGCGTCAGCCCCTGCGCGGTCGGGTTGGCCGTGCGGCTGTCCGACCGGCGGAAGGTTTGCACGCCCGCCGCGTCGCGCAGCGCGTCCTCCAGCCGCCCGGACGCGGTGCGGGCGAGCCGGTCGCGCCCGACCTCGACCGAACCATAGGCCGCCGCGCCGGGTGGGGCGCGCAGCCCCGTCCCCGTAACGACGATGGCTCCGCTGTCCTGCGCGAGGGCCGCGCCGGGCAGAACGAGCAGAGGCAGGAGCAGGGCGGCGCGGCGCATCACCGCGGGCCTTAGGCGCGGGCAGACGCATTCGGCAACGGCGCGGCTCGCTCCGCCCCCGCTATGCCCCCTTGCGGGAACAGCCGCGCGCGCGGGGGGTTGGAGCGCCGACTTTCAGCCACGGAGAAGTTCGATGGACCTCAACACCTACATGCACCACGACCACGAGAACCTGCGCTCGCTGGCCGAGGACATCCTGAAGAGCACGGACGACGCGACCGGTGGTCTGCGCGACGACCAGTTTGAGCTCTACGACACCCAGCTCCGCCGCCACCTCGACGTCGTGGAGGAGCTCACGGGCCCGTTGGGCAGCGGTGACGCCGACCTGTCGGACATGACCGCCGAGCACAAGGCGATCCGCGCCGAACTCAAGACGCTCGATCGCTCGCCGAAGAACACGCGCGAATGGTCGGACGACTTCGCCCGGCTGGCGAGCCGCTTCAACAGCTTGGCCGCGCGGCACGAGACCTTCGTTTCCCGCCTGTCGACGCTCGGCACGCCGGAGGAGCTCGGCCGCCGCTACGAGGAAGCGAAGCTCCGCCGCATGAAGGGCCCGCTGTCCCGCGCCGCGACCCCAACGACGCTCGCCACTGTGGCGGGCGCCGCGGCCATCGCCGGCGCCGCCTACGCCGCGACGCGCTACTTCCAGGGCCGCCGGCAGGACGGGCCGCAAGGCGAGGCGCCCGCGCGCTCCTTCCTGTCGCGCCGAAGCGGCAAGAGCGCCGACCGCGACTTTGCGCTCAAGCTCGACACCGACGAGAACCTGCGCCTAATCGCGTCGGACAAGGTCGAAGGAACCAAGGTCGTCGACCGCGACGGTTCGGCCATCGGCACCATCAAGAACCTGATGATCGACAAGTACACGGGCCGCGTCGCCTACGCCGTGCTCGGCTTCGGCGGGACCTTCGGCTTCGGCGAGAGCCTGTTCCCGCTCCCCTGGGCGGTGCTGACCTTCGACGAAGGCGCGAACGGCTATCGGCTGAACGTGTCCAAGGAAGAACTGCAGGACGCGCCCCGTTTCGAGGCGAACGACGCGCCCGAGTTCTCGCCCGAGTACCGCCGCACCCTGCTGGTCTTCTACCGCAGGAGCGGCGGTAGCTACGACGGCCGGTCCTCGCCCGACAGCTACAACGCGTCGACGAGCCGCTCGGCGTTCGGTTTCGGCAGCCAGGGCGCGTCCAGCCGCACGACGTCGGACGTCGCGTCGAGCTGATGTGGTGCTAGGCCCCTCCCGCGCGAGCGGGAGGGGTTTACCCCACCCGGTTCGCCACCAAGTCGTCCACCACCGCCGGATCGGCCAGGGTGGACGTATCCCCCAGCGCACCCGTCTCGCCTTCCGCGATCTTGCGCAGGATGCGGCGCATGATCTTGCCCGACCGCGTCTTGGGCAGGCCCGGCGCGAACTGCAGCGCGTCCGGCGCGGCGATCGGCCCGATCTCCTGCCGCACCCACTTCACCAGTTCCGCCCGCAGCGCGTCCGTAGGCTCCCGGTCGGCGAGCAGGGTGACGAAGGCGTAGATGCCCTGCCCCTTCACCGCGTGCGGTATCCCCACCACCGCGGCCTCCGCCACTGCCTCGTGCGCGACCAGCGCCGACTCGACCTCGGCGGTCCCCATGCGGTGGCCGGAGACGTTGATCACGTCGTCCACCCGGCCGGTGATCCAATAGTAGCCGTCCTCGTCGCGGCGGCAGCCGTCGCCGGTGAAGTAGTTGCCCGGATAGGTCGTGAAATAGGTCTCGAAGAAGCGCTGGTCGTCGCCGAACACCGTGCGCATCTGCCCGGGCCAGCTCGCCGCCAGGCACAAATTGCCCGCGGTGGGGCCGTCGAGCACCCGCCCTTCCGCATCCACCAGCCGCGGCTCGACGCCGGGCAGCGGCAGCGTCGCCGAGCCGGGCTTGAGCGGCGTCGCTCCCGGCAGGGGCGCGATCAGCGCCGCCCCCGTCTCCGTCTGCCACCAAGTGTCGACGATCGGGCAGCGCCCGTCGCCCACCACGCGTTGGTACCAGCTCCACGCTTCCGGGTTGATCGGCTCCCCCACCGTGCCGAGGAGGCGGAGCGACGCGCGCGAGGTGCACGCCACCCACTCGTCCCCTTCGCGCATCAAGGCGCGGAGCGCGGTGGGCGCGGTGAAGATTGTACCGACGCCGTGCCGGTCGCACACCTCCCAGAAGCGCGACGGCGTCGGCCAGTTCGGCACGCCCTCGAACATCAGCGTCGTGCCCCCGTTCGCCAGCGGCCCGTAAACGACGTAGCTGTGCCCGGTGACCCAGCCGACGTCCGCCGTGCACCAGAAGACCTCGCCCGGCCGGTGGTCGAACACCCATCGGTGGGTGAGCGCCGCCCACAGCAGGTAGCCGCCGCTCGTGTGCAGCACGCCCTTCGGCTTGCCGGTCGAGCCGGAGGTGTAGAGGATGAACAAGGGATCCTCCGCACGCATCGGCTCCGCCGGGCAATCGGCGGAGGCGGCCGCCGCGGCCTCCTCGTAGGCGAGGTCGCGGCCTTCGCGCATCGGTACGTCCGCACCCGTGCGGCGAACGACCAGCACGCGCTCGACGACGTCCCGCGCCGCCTCGCGCTCGAGCGCCGCGTCGACGTTGGCTTTCAGCGGCACCGCCTTGCCCCCGCGCAGCCCCTCGTCGGCGGTCACCACCAGCCTCGATCCGCAGTCGGCGATCCGCCCGGCGAGCGAGTCCGGGCTGAACCCGCCGAACACCACCGAATGCACCGCGCCGATCCGCGCGCACGCCAGCATGGCGAAGGCCGCCTCGGGGATCATCGGCAGGTAGATCGTCACCCGGTCGCCGCGCCCGACGCCCTGCGCCTTGAGCACATTGGCGAAGCGGCAGACCTCCGCATGAAGCTCGCGGTAGGTGATCGCCCGCGCGGGCGCGGCGGGGTCGTCGGGCTCCCACAGGATCGCCGTCTCGTCCGCCCGCTCAGGCAAATGCCGGTCGACGCAGTTGGCTGAGACGTTGAGCTGCCCGTCGGCGAACCAGCGGATGCGGAAGTCGGCCTCGCCGAACGACCAGTCGCCCGCCTGTTCGGGAAAGCGCGCCCAATCCAGCAGCCGCGCCTGCTCCAGCCAGAAGCCGTCCGGATCCGCCGCCGCCGCGTCGCGCAGCCGCGCGTACTCCGCCGCATCCACCCGCGCGCGCTCGGCCCACTCGCGCGGGACGGGGTACACCTCAGCCATCAGCCTCTCCCGACGTTCGCGCCCATCCTCACGCGCTCCGTTGCGCCCGGTCCTTCTCGTTCTGCGCCCGGATCGCCGCGGCGGCTTCGGCCCATTGCTCGTCGCCCCATTCGCGCAGGCCGTAGAAGTTGCCGCCGGTCGCCAGCGCCGCGCCGCCGTCCATCATGATCGACTCGCCGTTGAGCCACGGGCAGGCGTCCGACAGCAGGAACGTCGCCAGGTTGGTGAGCTCCGGCATCCGCCCCTCGCGCCCCATCGGGTTCGCCACGCGCGCTCGCGCGCCCGGCTCCTCGCCGGGGCTGAGCCGCTTGCTCATCCCTTCCGTCGGTATCTCGCCCGGGCCGATCGCGTTCAGGCGGATGCCGTGGCGGCCCCACTCGGTCGCCAGTGATTTGGTCATCGCGTGCACCGCTGCCTTGCTCATCGCGGAAGGCACCACGAACGGCCCGCCGTTCAGCACCCAGGTGACGATGATGCTCACCACGCTGCCCTGGGAGCCGGAGGCTATCCAGCGCTTGCCCACTGCGTGGGTGACGTAGAAGGTCCCGCGCATCACGATGTTGGCGATCGCGTCGAACCCGCGCGGTGACAGGTCCTCCGTGCGGCTGATGAAATTGCCCGCCGCGTTGTTCACCAGCCCGGTGAGTGGGCCGTCGGCGAAGATGGCCTCCACCATTGCGTCGACCCCGGCCGCGTCGCGGATGTCGACGGCGTAACAGGCCACCTCGCCGCCGTGCTTCGAGCGGAGCTCCTCCGCGGTCTCCTCCAGCACGCCCCCGCGCCGGCCGCAGATCGCCACCCGGGCGCCCAGCGACAGGAAGTGCTCGGCCATCGCCTTGCCCAGCCCTGTGCCGCCCCCGGTCACGAGCACGCGCTTGCCCGCCATCAGGCCGGGGCGGAAGACGTCCGGTTGCGGCTCGACGATCATGGTCACCCTTTCGGTAGGAAGCGCGCCTGGATCCCGTTCCAACAGGCGTCGTAGTCGGCCTGCAGCCCCGGGCTTGTCATCGCCGCCCGCGTCGGCACCAGTAGCGCGTGGGTTTCGAACATGAAGGCGAGCGTGTTGTCGATCTTGTGCGGCTTCAGCTCCGCCGCGGTCGCGGCCTCCACCGTCGCCGCGTCCGGCCCGTGCGCGTTCATGCAGGCGTGGAGGCTCGCGCCGCCCGGCGTGAAGCCGCCCGCCTTGGCGTCATAGGCGCCGAGCACCAGCCCCATGAACTCGTTCATGATGTTGCGGTGGAACCAGGGCGGGCGGAACGTGTCCTCCGCCACCATCCAGCGCGGGGGAAAGATCACGAAATCGCAGTTGGCGGTGCCCGGGGTGTCGGTCGGGCTCGTCAGCACGGTGAAGATCGACGGGTCCGGATGGTCGAACGACACGGTGTTGATCGTGTTGAAGCGGCTCAGGTCGTAGCGGTAGGGCGCGAGGTTGCCGTGCCAGGCTACGACGTCCAACGGGCTATGCGGCAGGGTCGTCGCCCACAGCCGCCCAGCGAACTTCTGCACCACCTCCGTCGGCTCTTCGCCGACCTCGTAGGCCGCGGCCGGGCTCTCGAAATCGCGCGGGTTGGCGAGGCCATTGGCCCCGATCGGCCCCAGCTCCGGCAGCCGGAACGGCGCGCCGTGGTTCTCGCAAGCGTAGCCGCGGGCGGCGCCATCCGGCAGCTCCGCCCGGAACCGCACCCCGCGGGGCACCACGCCGATGGCGCCGGGGGCGACCTCTAGCCGGCCGAATTCGGTGAACAAGGTGAGCCGGCCCTCCACCGGCACGAATAGGAGCTCGCCGTCCGCGTCGAAGAACACGCGGTCCATAGAACGCCCCGCGTGATAGGTGAGCGCCGTCACCCCCGCTGCCGTCGGCCGCTCGCCGGTCGCGGCGACCGCGGCCAACCCGTCGATCAGGTCGGCGTCGGGCGACGGCGCGGGCGGGTCCCAGCGCAGTCGGTTGGGCGTGGCAACGTCCAGTGCCGCGCCCCACGCGTCGTCCGCGACCATCCGGAACGCCCCGTGCGCCGCCGACGGCCGGACGCGGTACAGCCAGCTCCGCCGCTGCTCGGCGCGGGGGGCCGTGAACGGCGCGCCCGACAGCTGCTCGGGGTAGAGCCCCAAGGGCGGCTGCTGCGGCGAGTTGCGCCCGACCGGCAGCGCGCCGGGCTCGGCCTCCGTCGAGTGGTGGTTGCCGAAGCCGGACAGGTAACTGGTGGCGGCGTCGATCTGCTGGTGCATGGGGCGGGGCTTACCACCGGCGCATAAGGACGGCAAAGCCCTCTCCCCTTCAGGGGAGACGGTTGGGAGAGAGGCCAAATCGCAAGCTCGGTCCTTCTTCGTTCGCGCACAGCCCCTCTCCGCTGCAACTAAGGCCTGCTTCGCAGACCTAAGTCTCGCTCCTCCCCCCTGAAGGGGAGAGGGAAGGATTAATTTCCAACCTTCGGCTTGAGCAGCGGGTTGGCTGTGCCCCAGCTACGCAGCCACTGGACTACAGCCTCGTGGCTGATCACTCGCTCAGCTTCTATGTCCGCCTCTGGTCGCACGTCCGCCGCATCTTCCTCTTCCGGCGAGAGCGGGCAGTTCATTTCGGAAATGCGCTCCATCGTTGCCTTATGGCATCGATGTCCGAACCACGAAACGTCATCCACCCCCAGTTCAGCCCCGCCCCTTTCCTACAGCCCTTATGATCTGCGATAACCCCGCCATGCCGTCCCACCGCGCCCTCCAACCCCGCCCGCCGCGCCTCGGACGGGGAGCCGATCATCTTAAACCTACCGGGACCTTCGGAACCTTCGTTGTGAAACGGGACGCCTTTCGCGGCGCGGGGACCGCCGCGGCGCTCGCGCTCGGCCTCCTCTCCGCCGCCTGTGCTCCCGTCACGGAGCGCGCGCCGCCTCTCGCCCGCGCCGCCGCGCCTGCGGCCCCCGTGCTGCTCACTCCCGACGCCCGCGACGCGTCCAGCCACGCCCGGCCCGCCGAGGCCCGCGTGGCCCATGTCGCGCTCGACCTCCTCGCCGACGTCGCGGCGCAGCGCCTGTCCGGCACCGCGACGCTCGACGTCGTCGCTGCGCCCGGCGCGCGGGAGGTGGTGCTCGACGCCAAGGGGCTGGAGATCGCCCGCGTCACCGACGACCGCGGCCGCGACCTGCCCTACACGGAAGGCGACGTCGATCCGAACCTCGGCGCGCCGCTCACCGTCACCCTGAACGGCGCGAGGCGGATCGTCGTCGCCTACCGCAGCGCCCCGGGCGCCGCCGCGCTGCAGTGGCTGACGCCCGAGCAGACGGCGGGGAAGAAGCAGCCCTTCCTGTTCAGCCAAGGCCAGGCGATCCTCAACCGCACCTGGATCCCCACCCAGGACAGCCCCGGCATCCGCCAGACCTGGGAAGCGCGGATCAGCGTGCCCGCGGGCTTGCGCGCGGTGATGAGCGCCGAACGGCTCACCCCCGAAGGCGAGCCCACCGACCGCGGCGGTGCGGGGCATCGCGCCTACCGTTTCCGCATGGACAAGCCGGTCGCGCCCTACCTTATCGCGCTCGCCGTGGGCGACCTCGACTTCCGCGCGCTCGGGCCCCGCTCGGGCGTCTACGCCGAGCCCGCGACGCTCGACCGCGCCGCGCGCGAGCTCGTCGACACGGAAAAGATGATCGCGGCGGCCGAGGCGCTATACGGCCCGTATCGGTGGGGCCGCTACGACATGATCGTGCTGCCGCCGTCCTTCCCCTACGGCGGCATGGAAAACCCGACGCTCACCTTCCTCACGCCGACCTTCATCGCCGGCGACCGCAGTCTGAACGGCCTGGTCGCGCACGAACTCGCGCACAGCTGGTCGGGCAACCTCGTCACCAACGCGACCTGGGCCGACGGCTGGCTCAACGAAGGCTTCACCTCCTACTTCGAGAACCGGATCATGGAGGCGCTCTACGGCCCGGCCCGCGCCGCGCAGGAGCAGGCGCTGTCCTGGGCGGACATGGAAGCCGCCTTCGCCGAGCTGGGGCAGGACGCGCCGGGTACGCGGCTGCGCGGGACCGGCGGTCCCGACGACGGCGCGAGCGGCATCGTCTACGACAAGGGCGCGGTGTTCTTGCGGACGCTGGAACGCTCCGTCGGGCGCGAGCGGTGGGACGCCTATCTGCGTTCCTACTTCGACCGCCACGCCTTTCGACCGATGACCTCCGCGCGCTTCCTCGCCGACCTCCGCGCCAACTTGGTGCGCGGCGACCGGGTACTGGAAGAACGGCTGCTGCTCGACCGCTGGGTCTACGCGCCGGGCCTCCCCGCCAACGCCGCGCGGCCCGAGCGCACGGCCTTCGCCGCGGCGGACCGGGCGATCACCGTCTTCAACGCGGGCGGCGCGGCGGCGGCCGCGCCCTACGCCGGCTGGACTACGGCCGAGCGGCTGCGCTTCCTCAACGCGCTGCCCAGCGAGCTGCCCGCCGCGCGGCTCACCGAGCTCGACCGCGCGCTCGGCCTGTCGGCGAGCGGCAACGCCGAGTTACTATTCGCCTGGCTGCGGCTGGCGGTGGCCAACCGTTACGAGCCCGCTGTGCCTGCGCTCGAACGCTTCCTGCTGGCGCAAGGGCGGCGCAAGTTCGTGCGGCCCTTGTTCGAGGGGCTGATGGCGCAAGGCGATTGGGGCCGGCCGATTGCCCGGCGCGTCTTCGCCCGCGCTGCGCCCGGCTACCACGCAGTGACGCGCGACTCAGTGGCCAAGCTGCTGGCGGGGCGAGCGATAGGCGGAAGGGGCATTAACTAAGCTTCAAGCGATCGGTCCTAGCGTCGCCGGCTGAACCCGCATCCGGAGCGCCCATGTCCCGACCGCCCGCCCCAGCGCCCGACTCGGCCGCCGCGCCCGACAAGCCCGTCGACATCCGCGACGCGTCCGCCTTCGCGGCCAGCCGCGAGCTGCGCGACGCGCGGCTCAACGGGGACCAGGCGGAAACCCACGCGCGCTTCGCCCCCTACCTGTCCGCCGCCTGCATCGGCACCGCCGTCCTCGTCGCCTGCGCGCTCCGCGAGACCACCAGCCTCCTACTCCTCCTCGGCTGGCTGCTCGCCGTGGTCGCGGTCAACTGGTTCGCCGCTCGCCGCGCCGACGAGCTCGCGCTGCTGGTCGGCACCCGGCTCGGGCCGCCGGACATCGAACGTACCGCGCTGGTCGACGCGGTGGGCCGCGCCGCCATCTGGGCCTCGCTCCCCGCCACCGCCGCGGGCGGCCAGCCCTTTGCCGCGCAGGTGGTGCTGGGCGGGGCGATCGCGGCGATGATGGTCGCCTCCCTGGCGCTAATCGCCGTGCCGCGCGCCGCCTACGCCTGGCTCAGCGCGATGACGGCGGCGCTGGCGTCCTGGCTGTTCTTCAGCCTGCCCGTGACGGGCCTGGTCGCCGCGCTGCCCTTCGTCACCACCGGCGTGCTCGCGGTGGCGGGCGTGTCCAGGCTCACTCGCTGGAGCCACGCGCAGCTGAGCGCCGTCGCCGACGAGCGCACGCGCGGCGAGACGGTGACCAACCTTCTGAACGAGTACGAGCAGCGCGGCGTGGGCTGGCTGTGGCAGATCGACGCGGAAAATCGCGTATCCTACATCTCGTCGCGGATGAGCGCGATGCTCGGCCGCTCCAACGGCCAGATGCTCGGCCATAGCCTGCCCGCGACGCTCGGCGGGTCGGGCGCGCTCGGCCAGGCGCTGCTCGCGCGGCAGCCCTTCGCCCAGCTCGAGATGGAGATCCGCACCTCGCGCGGCCCGCGCTGGATCTCCTTGTCGGGCGATCCAATCGCCGGGTCCGGCGGCGAGTACCACGGCTACCGCGGCGTCGGCGCGGACATCACGGACGTGCGGCAGGCGCAGCAGCGGCTGACCAACCTCGCCAACATGGACGTGCTCTCCGGTCTGCCCAACCGCGGCCGGATGCGCCAACTGCTCGGCGAAGCGCTTGAGGACGCGCTCGCCACCAACATCTCCTGCGCGGTGATGTTCTTGGACCTGGACGGCTTCAAGCCCGTCAACGACACCTTCGGCCACCCCAAGGGCGACATGGTGCTCAAGGCGGTCGCCCGCCGCCTCGCGCGCGAGGTCGGCGGCGCCGGCTCCGTCGGGCGGCTGGGCGGCGACGAGTTTGCCGTGGTAATCCGCGACGCGCAGAGCCGGCGGGCGATGGAGGACATGGCCGCCCGCATCATCGCGGCGGTCGCCGAACCCTATATGATCGACGGCGTCGAGATTCGCATCGGCGCGTCCATCGGCTGCGCCTTCGGCCCGATCGACGGTACCTCCGTGGATGACCTGATCCAGAAAGCTGACCTCGCGCTCTACGAAGCCAAGGCGCAAGGCCGCGGCATCTGCCGCTTCTTCTCCCGCGGCCTGCTGAACGAGGCGGAAGACCGGTTGCGGCTCGAGCAGGATCTGCGGCTCGCGCTCAAGCTCAACCAGTTCCAGCTACTCTACCAGCCGCTGGTCAACGCGCAAACGCAGATGCTTACCGGCTTCGAGGCGCTGATCCGCTGGAACCACCCGACACGCGGCGTCGTCTCCCCGCTCCAGTTTATACCGCTGGCGGAAGAAACGGGGCTGATCGTGCCGATCGGCGAATGGGTGGTGCACGAGGCGGCCAAGGCGGCGGCGAGCTGGCCGGAGGAGATCACGGTCGCGGTGAACCTGTCGCCGAAGCAGCTGACGATGCCTGCCTGCCCCAACATCGTCAGCGCAGCACTCACTAAGAACCGGCTGCAGGCGAACCGGCTGGAGCTGGAGGTCACCGAATCCGTGTTCCTCGGCGATTCACAGGACACGCTGGATGTGCTCAAGCGGCTGCGGGGGCTCGGCGTCGGCATCGCGCTCGACGATTTCGGCACCGGTTATTCGTCGCTCGGCTACCTGAACAAGGCTGTGTTCCACAAACTCAAGATCGACGGCAGCTTCGTCCGCGCCGCCAACAAGGGCACGGAAACGATCCACATCATCGAGGCGATCGTGATGCTCGCCAAAAGCTTCCGCATGACTATCACCGCGGAGGGGATCGAGACCGTCGAGGATTTCGTGCGGATGCGCGACCTCGGCTGCCACCAGATGCAGGGCTACCTGTTCGGCCGACCGATGGCTTATGAACGGGCGACGGCGCTCGTTCGCGGGGAGAATGCGCGCGCCAAGGCTTGAGCGCATCCCGCCGCGCGGGGCGTCCTTGGCATCCGCCGCCCCGATCTGTTAACCTTTGTCCCGACAGGCGGGTGCGAAGGGCGAAGGTGGCGAGCGAGGCGGTGGAATTGGCGGGGGGACCCGCGTCGCGGGGGGCTCCGCCTACCGCGCTCGCGCCCGACCGCCCCGGCGCGCCGGACAGGTACCGGCCGCCGCGGCTGGGCCTCCGCGGCCAGCCGTTCTTCGAGGACAAGAACCGCGCCTTCTGGCTGCTCCAGTCGGCGGGCTGGACCGGGTACTTCGTGCTCCGCTCGGTCGGCAACATCGCCAACCAGGTGTCGGCGGTGTTCGTGATCCACACCGCGCTCCTCACCGCCGCCGGCTATTCGCTGACACTGCTGATGGCCGCCGTGTACCGCAAGCTGCTGCGGCTCCGCCCGCTGGTGACGTGGAGCGCGACCGCCGCCGTGGTGCTGGTCGCCGCCGCGCTCTACTCCGCGATTGAGACGTGGAGTTGGGCCACCTTCCTCCGCCCAGGCGCGCAACCGGACAGCGCGGAATATCTGGGCGCCATCCTGCTCGGCTTCATCCTGCTCACTGCCTGGACCGGGCTCTACTACGGCGTGAACTACTACCTGCTGCTCGAGGAGCAGGTCGACCAGATGGTGCGGCTGGAAAGCCAGGCGAGCGCGGCGCAGCTCGCCATGTTGCGCTACCAGCTCAACCCGCATTTCCTGTTCAACACGCTGAACTCGATATCGACGTTGGTGCTGCTGAAGCAGACGGATCGGGCGAACGCGATGCTGTCGCGCTTGTCGTCCTTCCTCCGCTACACTCTCGTTAACGAGCCCACCGCCCAGGTGACGCTGGCTCAGGAGATGGAAACGCTAAAGCTCTACCTCGAAATCGAGAAGATGCGTTTCGAGGCGCGCCTGCGCCCCCACTTCTTCCTCGATCCCGCCGCGGCCAAGGCGCGGCTACCCTCGCTCCTCCTCCAGCCGCTGGTGGAGAACGCGATCAAATACGCCGTCACGCCACAGGAGGAGGGCGCCGACATCCGCATCGACGCGCGGCGCGACGGGTCGCGGGTCGAGATCTCGGTCGCCGACACCGGCCCGGGTCCGACCGCCGACGTGGGGCGCCGCGCGGTGACCTCCACCGGCGTCGGGCTGCAGAACATCCGTGACCGGCTGACCCAGGCCTTCGGCCCCGACGCGCGTTTCGACGTGGGGAGCAACGCCGACGGCGGCTTCACCGTCACCATCGCCATCCCCTTCCAAGCATCAGAAGCAAAAGGCTGAACCATGGCCATCCGCACCCTCCTCGTCGACGACGAGCCCCTGGCGATCCAGGGGCTGCAACTGCGGCTCGAGCCGTTCGACGACGTGGAAATCATCGAAACCTGCACCAACGGGCGCGAGGCAATCCGTGCGATCAAGACGCAGAAGCCCGACCTGGTATTCCTCGACATCCAGATGCCCGGCTTCGACGGCTTCTCCGTCGTGCAAGGCTGCATGGAGGTCGAGCCGCCCTTGTTCGTCTTCGTCACCGCCTTTTCCGAGCACGCGCTGCGCGCGTTCGAGGCGGACGCAGTGGATTACTTGATGAAGCCGGTGGAAGAGACCCGCCTTGCCGACACGCTCGACCGCGTACGCCTCCGGCTTACCGAGAAGCAGTCGCGCGGCGAGGCCGAGCGGTTGAAGGAGACCTTGGCCGAGGTCGCGCCGGAGGCGGCGGAAGGTTTCAGCGAAGCAGGGAGCGACGCGCCCGCGTCCAACCGCTTCGAGAAGCTCATCAACATCAAGGACCGCGGCCAGATCTTCCGCGTCGACGTGGACAGCATCGAGCGGATCGACGCGGCGGGCGACTACATGTGCATCTACACCGGCGGCGACACGATGATCCTGCGCGAAACGATGAAGGACTTGGAGAAGCGGCTCGACCCCCGCCGCTTCCAGCGCGTCCACCGCTCCACCATCGTCAACCTCGACCTCGTCAAGCAGGTCAAGCCGCACACCAACGGCGAATGCTTCCTGGTGCTGAACAGCGGCGCGCAGGTGAAGGTGAGCCGGAGCTACCGCGAGGTGGTCGCGCGCTTCGTCCACTGAGGCAGGCGCAGGCTGCCCGCCGGCCCCGCCCCGAGCACGCCGCGGCGGAAGCGCCGCGCCGCCCAGCGGATGGTGAGCACCACCCACAGCGCCTGCCAGCCGATCAGGAGCAGGTGCGGCCACAGCTCCGGCCGCTCCGCCGCGCGGGCGATGCCCGCCATCGGCGACGACCAGGGGAAGGCGGCAGCGGCCAGGCCCACCGGGTCGTTCGCCTGGCCGACGGCGGCGGAGGCGAAGCCGAACAGCACTAGCTGGACCATGGTCACCGGCATGGAGATGGTCTGCACCTCGCGCACCGTCGCCGCCTGCCCGCCGATGGAGAGGAAGATCGCGCCGAGCAGCAGGTAATTCGCCGTGTAGTAGGTGAAGAGCAGGAGGAGGAACGCCGGCCAGCCTGCCGCGGGCGCGGCGGTGGCGAGGAGGTCGGGAGCGAAGGCGGCGAGCGCGATGCCCCCGATGCCGCCCCAGATTGCGATGCCGACGAGCGACATGGCGAGCATGGCGAGGAGCTTGCCGAGGAAGATTGCGTCCACCGGCACCGCGGCGGCGAGCACCTCGATCACCTTGCTCCCCTTCTCCTCCACCAGGTTGGACAGCAGCATGCCGGCGAGCAGCAGGGTGAGCACGAAGATCGCCATCTGCCCCGCCTGCGCCGCCCCGCCGCGCTTGGCGGCGGCCTCGCCGGCCGAGGCCGCGGCGCGCAGCGGGTGGAGCAGCAGCGGCGGCGGGGCGGCGGCGCGC
>CADCVW010000008.1 GCA_902806235.1 uncultured Sphingomonadaceae bacterium
GCGCGCTCGCCTCCCCCGCGCTGCGCCGCCCCGAGCCCGCGCGCCCCGCGCGGCCGGGCCGCACCGGAGACGCCGACCGGCGGCATTCGGGCAAGCTCACCGTCAGCCGCGCCACGTCCGGCGAGGACGACACCCGGCTCCGCTCGCTCGCCGCGCTCCGCCGCGCGCGGGAGAAGGAGAAGCGCGCCCACGCGAGCCAGGGCCCGTCGGCCAAGCAGGTGCGTGACGTGGTGGTGCCCGAAGCGATTACCGTGCAGGAGCTCGCCAACCGTATGGCCGAGCGCGCCGCCGACTTGGTGAAGGCGCTGTTCAAGCTCGGCATGGTGGTGACGATCAACCAAACGATTGACCAGGACACCGCCGAGCTACTCGTCACCGAATTCGGCCACAACTTCCGCCGCGTGTCGGACGCCGACGTCGAGATCGGCGTGGCGGGCGAGGCGGACGTGGAGGAGAACCTTCAGCCGCGGCCGCCGGTGGTGACCATCATGGGCCACGTCGACCACGGCAAGACCTCGCTCCTCGACGCCATCCGCGGCGCGCGGGTGGCGACGGGCGAGGCGGGCGGCATCACCCAGCACATCGGCGCCTATCAGGTGACGCTCGCCGACAAGGCCAAGGTGACCTTCCTAGACACGCCGGGCCACGAGGCGTTCACCGACATGCGCGCGCGCGGTGCCGACGTGACGGACGTCGTGGTGCTGGTGGTGGCGGCCGACGATGGCTTAAGGCCGCAGTCGATCGAGGCGATCAACCACACCAAGGCGGCGGGCGTGCCGCTGATCGTGGCGATTAACAAGATCGACAAGCGCGGGGCCAACGCCCAGCGCGTGCGCGAGGAGCTGCTCCAGCACGAGGTGGTGGTGGAGGCACTCGGCGGCGACGTGCAGGACGTGGAGGTCTCCGCGACCGAAAAGATCAACCTCGACGGGCTGCTCGACGCGATCAACCTGCAGGCCGAGGTGCTCGAGCTGCGCGCCAACCCCGCCCGCTCGGCGGAGGGCGCGGTGATCGAGGCCAAGCTCGACAAGGGCCGCGGGCCGCTGGCCACCGTGCTCGTGCAGCGCGGCACGCTCCGCGTCGGCGACGTGTTCGTGGTGGGCGCGGAGAGCGGCAAGGTCCGCGCGATGATCGACGACAAGGGCCGCCAAGTGAAGGAAGCGGGGCCGTCGGTGCCGGTCGAGGTGCTCGGCCTGTCGGGTGTGCCGTCGGCGGGTGACCCCTTCTCCGTGGTGGAGAACGAGGCGCGCGCCCGCGAGGTCGCGGCCTATCGCCAGTCGGTGCTGACGCGGAAGCGGACTACGTCCGCCCCGGCGAGCCTCGACACCATGTTCTCGGCGCTCGCCCAGAACCGCGCGGCGGAATATCCGCTGGTGGTCAAGGCGGACGTGCAGGGTTCGGTCGAGGCGATCGTTAGCGCGATTAACAAGATCTCGACGGAGGACATCAAGGCGCGCGTGCTCCACGCGGGCGTGGGCGGCATCACGGAAAGCGACGTCACCCTCGCCGCCGCGAGCGGAGCGCCGATCATCGGCTTCAACGTGCGCCCCAACGCCAAGGCGCGCGAGATCGCCGAGCGGCAGGGCGTCGAGCTGCGCTATTTCGACGTGATCTACGACCTGCTCGACAACGTGCGCAACGCGATGGCGGGCCAGCTCGGGCCGTTGATCATCGAGAACGTCGTCGGCCGCGCCGAAGTGCGCGACGTGTTCTCCGCCGGCAAGCACGGCAAGGCGGCGGGCCTGCTCGTCACCGAGGGCTACATCCGCAAGGCGCTGCGCGCGCGCGTCACCCGCAACGACGTAATTGTCTACAACGGGTCGATCGCCTCGCTCCGGCGTTTCAAGGACGACGTGGCCGAGGTCGGCGCGGGCGTGGAATGCGGCGTGACGTTCGAGAACAGCACGGACATCAAGGCCGGCGACTACGTCGAGACCTTCGAGGTCGAGCAGCGCGTTCGGACGCTCTGAATCGGAACCCTCCCCCGCGAGGGGGGAGGGGAACGCCAGACCATGCCCCAGCACACCGCCCCCGAAACCCGCTCCGTCCGCCTGCTCCGCGTCGGCGAGCAGGTGCGCCATGCGCTGGCGCAAGTCCTCGCTCGCGGCGACGTGCACGACGACGTGCTCGCCAGCCACAGCGTGTCGGTGACGGAGGTACGGATGTCGCCCGACCTGCGCCATGCCACCGTGTTCGTGAAACCGCTGCTCGGCGCGGACGAGGCGGAGGTGCTCGCCGCGCTCAAGCGCAACGTGCGCTTCCTGAAGGGCGAAGTCGCGCGGCGGGTGAACAAAAAATACGCGGCGGAGCTCAAGTTCCTGCCCGACGAGAGCTTCGACGAGGCGGGGCACATCGACGCGCTGCTGCGCAGCCCAAAGGTGGCGCGGGACCTGAGCGACGAATAGTGCGCCGCCGCCCCTCCCCGGCCGGCGTCGCGCGCCTTATATAGTTGAAACTATGAAGAAATTCGCCTTGACCCTCGCGACACTCGGCGCCGCCGTCGCTGCTTCCGTCCCTGCCGCCGCGCGCGAGCCGGCGATTGGGGAGGAGGCTTCCATTCCCTTCGTCAGCTTCGACTCGATCCGCAACTACCGCGCGATCGACCGTGACACGATCTACTTCGAGGACAGGCGCCGCCGCTGGTACCGCGGCGAGGTGATCGGGCCGTGCCTGAACCTCCCCTTCGCGCAGGCGATCGGCGTGGACACGCGCGGGACGAACCGGCTCGACCGCTTTTCGACCGTGCTGGTGCGGGGCGACCGCTGCCAGCTGACCAGCCTGGTGCGCAGCGAAGAGCCGCCGAGCCGCAAAGAGCTACGGCGGCAGCGCGCGGCGGAGCGGGACGCGCGGCGCAGCTGAGAACTCAGCCCCTTGGCTACAGATGAGGGATTGGGGTGGGGCTGTGCGACAGGCATAGCCTGCACCGATGACTGCATTCACGCCGAGCCGTCCTCACCCCGACCCATCCCCCGAAGGTGAGGGGCTTGCCTTTCCCACTCGCCTCCACGGTTGGCTCATCCTCGACAAGCCGGTCGGCCCCGGCTCCACCGACGCCGTAACCGCCGTCAAGCGCGCGCTGCGCGGCGGCGGTTACGCGAAGACCAAGGTCGGCCACGGCGGCACGCTGGACCCGCTCGCCTCGGGCGTACTGCCGGTGGCGCTCGGCGAGGCGACCAAGCTCGCGGGCCGGCTGCTGGACGGCGACAAGATCTACGCCTTTACCGTCGCCTTCGGGGCTGAGACGGCGACGCTCGACGCCGAGGGCGCGGTGGTCGCGGAGAGCGCCGTCCGGCCGACGCTCGCGGAGTTGCACGCGACGCTCCCGCGCTTCACGGGGGCGATCCGGCAGATGCCGCCGGCCTACTCCGCGCTGAAAGTCGACGGGCGGCGCGCCTACGACCTCGCGCGGGCGGGGGAGGAGGTGGCATTGGCGGAGCGGGCAGTGGTGGTGCGTTCGCTCACAGTAGAGGAGGAAGGGAGCCCTTCAACAAGCTCAGGGCGAGCGAGTCATGGGAATGACGAGCCGTCCACCCACTCAGCTCGGGCTGAGCCTGTCGAAGCCTCTCTTTCTTCTTTCACGACTCTCGACCAAGCTACCCTCGTCGCTCACGTCTCCAAGGGCACCTACATCCGCTCGCTCGCCCGCGACATCGCCCGCGCCTGCGGCACCGTCGGCCACGTCACCATGCTTCGCCGCTTGCGCGCCGGCCCCTTCGCGCTGGCCCAGGCGATATCGCTGGACAAATTGGCCGAACTCGCTACCGAGCGCCGGCTGGAGCAGGCGCTCCTGCCGCTGGCGGCGGGGCTGGACGACATCTCGGCCCTCCGCTTGCCCCCCGAACAGGCCCGCGCGCTCGCCCAGGGACGCGTCCTGTCGGGTTTCGCCGCGCCCGACGGCCCCGCGCTGGCTTACGACGGGGATGCTCCGCATCCCCTCGCGCTGGTCGAGGTCGAAACCGGAATGGTCCGGGTGGCGCGCGGCTTCAACCTTCAGGAATAGGAGTAACGTCGATGTCGATCACCGCCGAGCGCAAGGAAGCGCTCATCCGCGAGCACGCCCGCGGCGAGGGCGACACGGGCTCGCCCGAGGTCCAGGTCGCGATCCTCACCGCGCGCATCGCGAACCTCACCGAGCATTTCAAAGGCCACGCCAAGGACAACCATTCGCGTCGCGGCCTGCTGATGCTGGTGAACAAGCGGCGCAGCCTGCTCGACTATCTCCGCCGCAAGGACGAGGGGCGCTACGCCGAGCTGATCGGCCGGCTGGGCCTCCGCAAGTAATCACAGGGACGGCCCCCGATCGGGGGCCGTTTCGCTTTCCGGGGCAACACCGCCCCGACGGGAGGGCCGAGCGGGGACACCCTCCTCCCACCGACAGGCCGCCTCCGGCAATTCGGCCGGCGGCGAGGCAAGGAAGCTTTGCACATGTTTGATACCAAGACCGTAGAGATCGAGTGGGGCGGCAAGACGCTGCGCCTGGAGACGGGGCGCATCGCGCGCCAGGCTGACGGCGCGGTGCTCGCCACGCTCGGCGAGACGGTGGTGCTCTGCGCGGTGACCGCCGCGAAGAACGTCAAGGAAGGCCAGGACTTCTTCCCGCTCACCGTCCACTACCAGGAGAAATTCTCGGCCGCGGGGCGCATCCCCGGCGGCTTCTTCAAGCGCGAGCGGGGGGCGACCGAAAAGGAAACGCTCACCAGCCGCTTGATCGACCGGCCAATCCGGCCGTTGTTCCCGGAAGGCTTCTACAACGAGGTCCTCGTGATCGCGCACGTCTTCTCCTACGACGGCGAGAACGAGCCGGACGTGGTGGCGATGATCGCGGCGTCGGCGGCGCTGACCTTGTCGGGCGTGCCGTTCATGGGCCCGGTCGGCGGCGCGCGGGTCGGGTACAAGGACGGCGAGTACCAGCTGAACCCGTCGATGGCCGAAGTCGCGGCGGGCGAGCTCGACCTGGTGGTCGCCGGCACGCGCGACGCGGTGCTGATGGTCGAGAGCGAGGCCAAGGAGCTGTCCGAGGAAGTTATGCTCGGCGCCGTGGTGTTCGCGCACGACGCGTTCCGGCCGGTGATCGACGCGATCATCGACCTTGCCGAGCAGGCCGCCAAGGAGCCGTGGGACCTGCCCGCGCTCGACGAAGGCGGGTTAAAGGACGAGGTCCGCGCGCTGCTGGGCGACGGGCTCACGCAAGCCTACAAGATCACCGGCAAGCACGAGCGCCGCGACGCGGTGTCGGCGGCCAAGAAGGCGCTCCACGAGCGCTTCCACGACGCCGACGCTGCTACCCGGCTGCGCGCCAACAAGCTCGGCAAGAAGGTCGAGGCCGAGGTGGTGCGGAGCGCGATCCTGAAGGACGGTCGCCGCATCGACGGCCGCGGCCCGCGCGACGTGCGGCAGATCGAGTCCATGGTCGGCTTCCTGCCGCGCACCCACGGCTCCGCGCTGTTCACGCGCGGCGAGACGCAGGCGATCGTCACCACCACGCTCGGCACCAAGGAAGCCGAGCAGATGATCGACGGGCTAAACGGGCTCAGCTACGAGCGCTTCCTGCTCCACTATAACTTCCCGCCCTATTCAGTGGGCGAAGTCGGCCGCTTCGGCGCGCCCGGGCGGCGCGAGGTCGGCCACGGCAAGCTCGCGTGGCGCGCGCTGCGCCCGATGCTGCCGAGCATGGAGGACTTCCCCTACACGATCCGCGTGCTCGCCGACATCACCGAGTCCAACGGCTCGTCGTCGATGGCGACGGTGTGCGGCGGGAGCCTCGCTCTAATGGACGCGGGCGTGCCCTTGAAGAAGCCGGTGGCAGGCATCGCCATGGGCCTCATCCTCGAAGGCTCCGATTTCGCGGTCATCTCCGACATCCTCGGCGACGAAGACCACCTGGGCGACATGGACTTCAAGGTGGCCGGCACCGACGGCGGCATCACCTCGCTCCAGATGGACATCAAGGTCGCCGGGATCACCGAGGAGATCATGGGCGTCGCGCTGCGCCAGGCCAAGGAAGGCCGCGCGCACATCTTGGGCGAGATGAACAAGGCACTCGGCGAGGTCCGCGGGGAACTCAGCGCGCACGCGCCGCGGATCGAGACCATGCAGATCGACAAGGCGAAGATCCGCGACGTGATCGGCACCGGCGGCAAGGTGATCCGCGAAATCGTCGCGGAGACCGGGGCCAAGGTCGACATCGACGACGAGGGTGTGATCAAGATCAGCTCGGCGGACCCGGCGAAGATCGAGGCGGCGCGCAACTGGATCACGGGCATCGTGGCCGAGGCGGAAGTCGGCAAGATCTACAACGGCAAGGTCGTCAACCTCGTCGACTTCGGCGCGTTCGTAAACTTCATGGGCGGCAAGGACGGGCTAGTCCCCGTTTCCGAGATCCGCAACGAACCGC
>CADCVW010000009.1 GCA_902806235.1 uncultured Sphingomonadaceae bacterium
GGCGACCGCGGCGGGGCCGGCGAGGCTGAGGAGCAGGTCGCCCGCCCAGGCCCCGGGCGCCCCCGCCCAGTTGCGCACGGCAGCGCCGCTGGCGGTGTTGAGCGACGGGTCGCCCGGCCGGTAGCTGGCGACCGCGAGCAGCAGCAGCAGGCCGGCGGCCGCCAGCGCCGCACCCTGGACCAGCGCCGCCGTGCGCCTGGCCCCGACGCGCAGCGCCGTTCCGCGCCCCGAAACGCGGCTCCCGCCGCCGCGCGCCACCACCGTCGCCATCGAGTCCCGCTCCCGCCCGTAGAGGGCGAGTCATGCCTGTCGGGGTGTCACGGGGTCAAGCGATGGGGTGGGGCGGCCGAGCCGATGGTTGCGGGGCCGTCGTCCCAGCGAAAGCTGGGACCGCTCCCGACGCGCGCGGCCCGGCGACGGCCGGTGCGGGGCGGTCCTCCGCGAGAGCGGCCCCAGCTTGCGCTGGGGCGACGGGAGAAGGGGACTCACCCTGTTTGGCACGACTCGCCCTTTCCGCTACCCGCCCCTGATGGACGACCCGGACGTAATCATCCTTGGCGCGGGGCTCGTTGGGCTGACGCTCGCCTGCGCGCTCGACGCGCATGGCTTGCGGAGCGTCCTGATCGACCCCGCGGAGCCGGCCGCCGCGCTCGCGCCGGGCTTTGACGGGCGCGCCACCGCCGTCGCCAGCGCCTCCTGGCGCATGCTCAACGCGATCGGCGTTGGCGCGCAGCTCGAAGGTCGCGGCTGCCCCATCGCGCGGATCGAGGTGATGGACGGGCCGAAGCCCGGCGGCCTGTCCTTTGACCCGGGCCGTCCCGGAGACCCGCTCGGCGTCATGTTCGAGAACCGCGACCTGCGCGCCGCGCTCCGCGCGCGGGCGGAAACGGGCGGGAACATCGCTTTCCGCCAGCCCGCCCGCGCGGCGACGGTCGAGCGCGGCGCGCATGGCGTTCGCGTCGCCCTCGCCGACGGCGGCGGTGCGGAGCTTCGCGCGCCCCTGCTCGTCGCGGCCGAGGGGCGGAACTCGCCCACTCGCGAGGTGGCTGGCCTGCGCGTCGCGCGCTGGCGCTACGACCACCGGGCGATCGTCACCGCGATCGGCCACGAGCGTCCGCACGAGAACGTCGCCTACGAAATCTTCTATCCCGCCGGCCCCTTCGCGCTCCTCCCCATGCTCGACGGCACGGACGGCCGCCCCCGCTCGGCGGTGGTGTGGAGCGTCGCCGCGAAGGACGGCCCCGCGCTTGCCGGGCTTCCCGACCGCGCCTTCGCCGCCGAACTCGAGAAGCGCATGGGCGGGCTTTTGGGCCGAGTCGGCCCTATTGCCGCGCGCTCCACCTACCCGCTCGGCTTCCACCACGCGGCGAAGATCACGGCCGAGCGGCTGGCGCTCGTCGGCGACGCCGCGCACGGCATCCACCCGATCGCGGGTCAAGGGCTGAACCTCGGTTTCCGCGACGTCGCCGCGCTGGCGGAGGTGCTGGTGGACGGCGCGCGGAGCGGCCTCGATCTCGGCGATCCGATCCTCCTCGACCGCTATCAGCGCTGGCGCGGGCTCGACGTGCTGTCGGTGGCGGCGGCGACCGATGGGCTTACCCGTCTGTTCGGCGTGGGCGGCCGCGCCGCGTCGGCGGTGCGGCGGGCGGGCATGGCGGCGATCGACCGGGTGCCGGCGGCGAAGGGCTGGCTAATGGCCGAGGCGCGGGGGGAGAGCGGGGAGTTGCCCACGCTGCTCAGGGGGGCGCTGGTCTAGGCTCCACCGCGAAATTCACCCTCGTTCCCGGTCACGGTCGGCCGAGGCTCGCCTAGGTGGCGAGCTTCCTCCACCAGCAGCACCGGCACTCCGTCCCTGATCGGGTAGGCCAGCCCGGCCTCGTCCGACACGAGCTCCCCGGCCGCCTCGTCCAGCCGCAACGACGTCCGCGTCGCCGGGCAGCACAGGCTCGGCACCCAGTCCCGCCAATCTGTCATTGAAACGTCGCCGGCCCGCCCGCGCCGCCCGGCAGCATCCGTTGGAAGCTCATGAACTGGACGAGCAGCTCCGCGCGGTCGGGTACCGATCCCGCCTCCAGCAGCGCCTGCTTGGACGCCACGTCGAACGGCGCGACCTGGGCGATGAGATGGACCAGCGTTTCGTCGTCGAGCGAGCCCAGCGCGTCCCAATCAACCTGGTAGCCGAGCGCGTCGGCGAAGGCCCTGGCTTCGCCCTCCAGCTCCGCGCGGTTGGCGAGGCCGAGCGCGTCGTCGGGCTCCTCCGGCAAATATTCGACCTGCGCCTGGCGGTAGGGCGTCGTCACGTCGAGCTCGCGGACGAGTCGGAAGCGGCGCACGCCTTGCAGGATCAGATTGAACCGCCCGTCGTCCAGCGCTTCCAGCCCGGCGATCGCGCCCAGGCAGCCGACGGGGTAGAGCGGCGGGGCGCGCCCCTCGTCGCCGCGCGGCTGGATCATGCCGATCACGCGACGGCCCTCCATCGCGTCCTTCACCAGCCGCCGGTAGCGCGGCTCGAAGACGTGGAGTGGCAGCTGCGCGTCGGGGAAGAGCAGCGCTCCGCCGAGCGGGAACAGCGGGATCGCGTCCGGCAGCTCGGTCGGCGCGGCCATCAGCCGAACAGCAATGCGCTGAGTTCGCGCCGCCGCGCCGCCACCCACGGGTCCATCAGCCCGACCACTTCGAAATACTGCAGCAAGCGCTTGCGCGCCGCGTCGTCGTTCCAACCGCGCTCCCCGCGGATGATCGCGAATAGCTGCTCGGCCGCCCCGTCGCGATCGCCCGCCGCCATCAGCGCCCCGGCGAGATCGTAGCGCGCCTGCCAGTCCGCCGCGTCCGCCTCCGCGCGCGCGCGGAGCGCCGAAACCTCCTCCGTGTCCGCCGGCGCGGCCTGGGTAAGCGCCAAGGCGGCGCGGGCGCGCCCGATCGCGGGATCGTTCGCGAGCTTGGGCGGCAGCTCGGCAAGCAGCGCCTCCGCTTCCGCCGCGTGGCCCCCGGCGGCGAGCGCGCGGGCGAGGCCGGACAGCACCTCCGGATGATCGGGCGCCATCTCGTGGAGCTGGGCGAAGACGGACGCCGCGCGCTCGGCGTCGCCGGCGGCCAGCACTTCTTCGCCCATCGCGAGGAGCGGTTCGAGCTCGGCTTCTTGGGGCTCCGCCTCGCCGCCGATCGGCAGCTGCTTCAGGATCTGGTCGAGGACGCGCTGGAGCTGCGCTTCGGTGCGCGCGGGCGTCAGGTCGGCGACGAGCTGGCCCTGGAACACCGCGTAGACGGTCGGGATCGACTGCACGCGGAACTGCGCGGCGATCGCGCGCTCCTCGTCGACGTTGACCTTGGCGAGCCGGACCCCGCGGTCGGCGTAGTCCGCCGCCACCTTCTCCAGGACGGGGGTGAGCTGCTTGCACGGCCCGCACCATTCCGCCCAGAAATCGAGGATCACCAGCGAAGTCATCGACGGCTCGACCACGTCGCGCCGGAAGCGCTCGATCGCCTCGCGGTCCGCCGCGCTCAGCCCCAGGGTCGCCACTCGTCAATCTCCCGCGTTCGTTCGGACGCTATATGAGGCGGCAGCCCGCGCGCCGCCACCCCCGCTCAGGCCGGGGCGGCTTCCTGCGCGCCGACGCCTGCGCCCGCGGAGCGCAGCCGCGCCGCCGACAGCCCGAAGCGGCGCAGGAAGGCGTCGTCGAGGTCCCGCCCCGCCCGCGCCCCGGCGACCGCCAGCTCGCGCCGCCACTCGGCGTGGACGCCGTGGAGCTCGCTATGGTTCTCCGCCGTGTTGACGAGGTACGCCCCCGGCGCGGGCAGCTCGGCGAGGGGCCAGCCGCGCTCGGCGGCGCGCTCCAGCCACAGGTGGTGCGAGCGCAGGGACTCGAAGGGATCTCCGCGCGCCGCGTCCGGGTCGTCCGGACGGATCGCCGCCACCGTGCTCGACCCGCATAGGCGGTGGAAGTCGCCCGCCCACGCGTCCGGGTGCGGCATGGGTGCGGCACGTCCCCGGCCGAAGTCGACGAGGAACCCCGAACGAATCAGCCCGCCGACGTGCCGCGGGCCGATCGCCGCGCGCGCCGTCGCCACCAGCCGCCGGTCGACCCAGTCGTCGGCGTCGAGCAGCATGAACAGCCCGCCGCCGCGTTCGCGCACCGCCGCGTTCAGTAGGTGCTTCTTGCGCCCGCTGTCGTCGTTGCCAGGGCCGGGCGGGACCACCGGCCAGTCTATCGGCGACCATTCGACGCGCGGATCGGCCATGCCGGCGACGTCCGGCCGGTCGTGGCCGGCGACGAGGACGAGAAAATCGCCTTCGGTCTGCGCCAAGGCTGAGGCGAGCGTCAGCGACAGCAGCGCCTCCACCCGACGCCAATCTTCCGCCACGGCGCGCGGGGTCAGCGCGATGCCGAAGTAGAAGGGGGTCACCGAGCGCGGGGCCCGAACTCGAACGGCAAATCACGCTCCATCGCTAAATCTTGATGCTCTCGCCGAACGCGCCCGCGCCCGTCCGGCTCCGCCCGCTCACGGGACTTGCCCCGCGTCCCGCGCGGTGCTAGCAGCCGCGCCTCACCCCGGTCGGATGCCCTGCGGCGTTCCGATCAGGCCGGCCGAGCGGGCGTAGCTCAGGGGTAGAGCACAACCTTGCCAAGGTTGGGGTCGAGGGTTCGAATCCCTTCGCCCGCTCCAAAATTTGTGATTATTTGCAGGGGTTTAATAGACCCCTGCTTATTGCGGCTCCGATCAGAGAGGCTGATTGGGGTCAGAATGTCCCGCTCGATGCACGAAGGCGCCCGCGATCTCGCCCGTGCCGTGGCGCGGGAAGACGAATGGCTGATCGCCCGGCGCGAACGGAAGAAGGTCGAGATGCTATTTGCGCACCTTAAGCGCATTCTGAAGCTCGATCGGGTGCGACTACGCGGCCCAAACGGAGCGAAAGACGAGTTCCACCTCGCCGCCGCAGCCCAGAACCATCGCAAGTTCGCCAAGCTGATCCCCGCACCGACGCAGCCGGTGCCTGCCTGACCGCCGGCAACCCCGCACGCCCAACTCAGCCCAATCGTCCGCTCCCACCATCAGAGGGCTTCTTCAACAGCGTTGGCCGAAAGCGGTCTATCTGCAAACGGCCTCCTCGCAATGAAATTGGACGATCTGACCTCCTGGCGGTCAAGCGTCTCCAACAGTCATAGGCCCCAGACAGCGCTGGTCACTTAGGTCTGGGAACGACCGTTTCGGGAAGGGCTCGCCAGATTATCGCCGCGGCAAGGAAACTGACCGATGCGAGGCACATCACCGGCGCAAGGCCGAACGCCTCGGCCAGCGGCGCGGTGATCAACGGCGCAGTCATGCTGATCACCCGGCCCCAATTGAAGATCGACGCAGCAGTCGAGCGCAAGTGCGGCGGGTAGAGTTCGGACAGCCAAGGCCCCCAAATGGCGCTGCAAGAAAGGACCGTGCCATATAGGAAGCCAACCATCCCAAGCACGAAAAACGGCATTGGCACGAACAGGTAAACGGGGATCAGCGCGGCCCCGGCGATAAATCCGAGCGCGGCGTAGCGCCGGCCGAACCGGTCGCTCAACCAGCCCCAAACCAGCCCGCCAAACGCGGCCCCGACGAACTGCCAGCCGAGCATGTCGCCGATCACGGTATCGGGGATCCCGCGATCATTGCGGAGATAGGTCGAGGCCCATCCGGTGAAGGCCTGATAGGCGAAGAAGTTGAGACCGGTCATCGTCGCCAGCAGAATTGTCTGGCGACGCACGCCTGGGCGGAACAACTCGGCGATCGGCAGCCCGGCCTTGGCTGTCGCCTGGCCATCGATCAACCCGTCCATCGGCACCATGCGGCGATCGTCCGGGATTATCGCAAAGGCGAAGACGGCGATCACGATGGGCACGGCGCCCGCCCAAAGCAGCACCGTCCAGTCGTAGCCCGCGCGAAACACCGCTGCCGAGACGAACCCAAGCGAGGCCACTGCAACGTTATAGATGCCCATGACGAAGCCCGACACCACGCCGCGCACCCGCCGGTCGAACAGCCCGGAATAGATCCCCACCGCGATCGGGAACATGGAGCCCATGAAGAACCCGAGATAGACCCGTTGGAAGAGCACCCCCATGTAGTCTGTTACAAGCAGCGCGCCCAGAAGCCCGCTGCCGTAGCCGAACATCGAGATTACCAACGCGTTCCGCCGCCCGATCTTGTCGGCAACCTGACCCATGACGACCGCTCCGACGATCGCTCCAATGGATTGCAGGGTGTAGAGTGAGCCCGATTGGGTAAGCGTGAGGCCCAAGTCATCCTGGATATACGGCCGCAGGATATCGACTGTGTTCCACGACCAGGCGTAGAAGAAATAAGCTACTAGCA
>CADCVW010000010.1 GCA_902806235.1 uncultured Sphingomonadaceae bacterium
AGCCGCTTCGGATCCTGGACGCGCTTCGGGTGGAGTCGGTGGTAACGGTCGTGGGCGAGGTCGTGGCGCGCGGGCCAGAGGCGACTAACCCCAATCTTGCCACCGGCGAGATCGAGATCTCGGCCGACGAGGTGATCGTGCAGTCCGCGGCCCAGGAGCTTCCTCTGCCGGTGGCGGGCGAGGCCGACTATCCCGAGGATATCCGACTTCGCTACCGCTATCCCGACCTCCGCCGAGAGCGGCTTCACAACAACATCGTGCTCCGCTCCAGGGTGATCAGCTCGATCCGCCGCCGGATGATCGACCAGGGCTTCACCGAGTTCCAGACTCCGATCCTGACGGCGTCGAGCCCCGAGGGCGCGCGCGACTACCTCGTCCCAAGCCGCGTCCATCCGGGCAAGTTCTACGCGCTCCCGCAGGCGCCGCAGATGTTCAAGCAGCTGATCATGGTTGCCGGCTTCGACCGCTATTTCCAGATCGCCCCCTGCTTCCGCGACGAGGACGCCCGCGCCGACCGCTCGCCCGGCGAGTTCTACCAGCTCGACTTCGAGATGAGCTTTGTCACGCAGGAGGACGTCTTCCAGGCGATCGAGCCCGTGCTCGCCGGCGTGTTCGCCGAGTTCGCGGGCGAGCGCAGCGTCACCCTTGCGGGCGAGTTCCCACGCATTCCTTATGCCGAGTCGATGCTGACGTACGGCAACGACAAGCCGGACCTGCGCAATCCCATCCTCATTCGCGATGTGTCTGACCACTTCCGCGGCTCGGGCTTCGGCCTGTTCGCCCGGCTGGTCGAGGCGGGCGACGTCGTCCGCGCCATCCCCGCGCCGAACACGGCGGAGCGCAGCCGCAAGTTCTTCGACGACATGAACGAATGGGCGCGCGCCGAAGGCTATTCCGGCCTCGGCTACATCACGCAGAAGAACGGCGAGCTCGGCGGCCCCATCGCCAAGAACCACGGCGAGGAAGCGACGCGGGAGCTCTGCGCGGCGCTCGGCCTCGGTCCCGACGACGGCATCTTCTTCGCCGCCGGCAAGCCCGCGCAGGCGGCCAAGCTCGCCGGCCTCGCCCGCACCCGCGTCGCCGAACAGCTCGGGCTGATCGAGGAAGGCAGCTTCCGCTTCTGCTGGATTGTCGACTTCCCGATGTACGAGTTTGACGACGAGGCGAAGAAGGTCGACTTCTCGCACAATCCCTTCTCCATGCCGCAAGGCGAGCTGGAAGCGCTGGAGACCAAGGATCCCTTGGACATCCTTGCTTATCAGTACGACATCGTCTGCAACGGCGTGGAGCTGAGCTCGGGCGCGATCCGGAATCACAAGCCGGAGATCATGTACAAGGCGTTCGAGATCGCGGGCTATAGCCGCGAGGACGTCGACACCAACTTCGCCGGCATGATCAACGCCTTCAAGTTCGGCGCGCCCCCGCACGGCGGCTCCGCCCCGGGAATCGACCGCATCGTCATGCTGCTCGCCGGCGAGCCCAACATCCGCGAGGTGGTGCTCTTCCCGATGAACCAGCGCGCCGAGGACCTAATGATGGGCGCGCCGGCGGAGGTGACGGAAAAGCAGCTTAAGGAGCTGGGCATTCGGGTGGTGGCGGCTAAGAAGTAGTCCGCTCTCCCGCTTGCGGGAGAGGGAGGGGCCCGCTCGGCGCAGTCGAGTGGGAGGATGAGGGCAGGCTGTCCGCGCCCGGTGAACTCGTCGGAAGGGCGTGCCGTCACCCCAACCCTCTCCCGCAAGCGGGAGAGGGGGCAGGGCTGTTCTACCCCCGCCGCACCGGCTCGCCAAGGTAATAGCTGAGCTTGCCGCTCGTCCCCGCCCGCGCGCGCGTCGGGTTGAGCTGGTCGTACACCACCGCGTTCTCAAGCACGCGCTGGACGTAGTTGCGCGTTTCAAAGATCGGAATGTTCTCGATCCACTCGATCGTGTCGACGTAAGGCAGCCGTGGGTCGCCGTTGCGAGTGATCCAGCGCCGCACGTTGCCCGCGCCCGCGTTGTAGGACGCCACCGCCAAAGGATAGTTGCCGCCCCAATAGTCCAGCAGCCCCGCGAAGTAGGACGAGCCGAGCATCACGTTGAACGCCGGGTCGGAGGTCAGCCGGTCGAGCTGGTAGCTCATGCCGAGCTTGCCCGCCTGCTCCGCCGCGGTCGCCGGCATAAGCTGCATCAACCCGCGCGCGCCGACCGGCGACATCGCCATCCGGTCGAACTGGCTCTCCTGTCGGGCGATCGCGTGGCTCAGCGTCCACAACTGCGGCGAGGAAACGGGTGCGGGCAGCTCGGGGAAGCCGTAGCGCGCGTATTCGACCGTACCGTTGGCGCGCGGCTGCCGCGCCACCATCACGCCCAGGTCCGGCCGCCCGACCTCGCGCGCCAGCTCGGCTGCCAGGTGGCGCTCGCCGTCGTTCTCGATCCCCTGGGCGATTGCCCTGAGGAACAGCGACTGATCGCGCCACTGGCCGGTGCGGCCGAGTTGCCGGGCCGCCTGCACGATGCTCCGCGCGTTCCACGCCGCGCGCTCGGCCGCGGTTGGCGCGGCGAGCGCCGCCGCGGGCGGGGCGGGGAGGGGACGGCCCAGCTTCTCCAGCGCGAGCTGGCCGTAGAACTGGTCGAAGTAGCGCGCGGCGTCGGCGTAATAGGCGTCGGCCCGCGCCCGGTCCACGCGCTCGGCCGCGCGGCCCGCCCAGAAATAGCCCTTGCTCTTGGTCTGCCCCGACTTAGCGGCGCGCGCGTAGGCGTCGAACTGCGCGACCGCGTCGTTCGCCCGGCCGAGCTTCAGCGCCGCGTTGCCCGCCAGCCAGGCGAGGCTGGTGTACTCGTCGCGCTCGCCGGCGCTCGTCTCCGACACGTCGGTGCCGGCCGCGTAGGCTTGGCTACCCTTGCGCGCGATGTCGTAGGCGAGCTGCCATTGGCCGTCGTTCGCTGCCTCCCGCGCGACGGTGAGCAGGCCCTCCATCCACTTCTCGGGCCGCGCGGGCAGCCGGGCGAAGGTGACGGGCTGCGCCAAGAGCGCGCGGGCGGCGATCGGCTGCATCGTTTCACGCAGGTAGCGCGCGTGGTCGATCAGCAGCCCTGGGTCGCTCGCGGCGGCGGAGCCGAGCAGCGCCACGTTGGTGGTCGCCATCGGCGCCTTGGAGAGCAGTGCGACGCGTGCCTCGTAGAGCCCGCGGCGCGCGGGCGAAGCGTAGGGCAGCACGCGCTGCGCCGCCGCGACCTGCCGCTCGGCGAGCAGCCGCTCGAGCCGGGCGTCGTGGTCCTCCGGTCGCAGGCTGCTCTCGAACTGCGCGCGCGCGCGCGCCTCGTCCTCCGCCCGCAGCCCGCCCTCGATCCAGGCTGTGCGCGCGGCGGCCTGCGCCTCCAAGGTGCGGCCGGTGGCAAGCAGCGCCTCCGCGCGCCGCAAGTGGCCCGTCCCCGTCTGCGGCTCGCTTCCCGAGAAGAAGCGGAGCACTTCCGGCGGTGGGGTCAGCCCCGGCGCGATCGCCGCCTCTGCCGAGCGCCGCAGCGCCGTCTCGCCCGGCCAGCCGCGGTTGTTGAGCAGGAAGGACGCGTACTCGCCAAACGGCAGGTTGTCGCTCTGCCGCAGCCGGTGCCACTGGGCGAGTGCGCCGGACACGTTGGGCGCACCATAGGCCGGCGCCTGCGCCGGATAGGTCTGGTAGGCCCCGGGCGCAGTCTGCGCGTCGACGAGCGCGGAGCCGCCCGCCGCCGCGGAGGCGAACAGGAGAGCGAGGAGCGAAGCTTTGGTGTGCATGCTGGACAATGTGCGTGTCGCCTCCTTATCAGCCGCTGAACGTTAACGTCGGCGGGGCCGGGCTTCCCGAACCTTCATCAAGTCCCCGCGGGGGAAGGATTCCCATGTTTCGCGGCTCCATACCAGCCCTCGTAACGCCTTTTCGCGACGGGCGCGTGGACGAGGCCGCGTTCCGCGCGCACGTCCGTTGGCAGGTGGAGCAGGGCAGCCACGCGCTCGTCCCCTGCGGCACCACGGGTGAGGTGCCGACGCTGTCGGTCGACGAGCAGCGCCGCGTCTCCGAGCTCTGCTTGGAAGAAGCCGGCTGCCGCATCCCCGTGATCGCTGGCTGCGGCTCCAACGATACCGCGTCCGCCGCGGCGCACATGCGCCACGCGCAAGCAGCGGGCGCGGCGGCGGCGCTGGTCGTGCTGCCCTACTACAACCGGCCGAGCCAGGCGGGGATCGTCGCCCATTTCGAGGCGCTGGCCGCGGCGTCCGACCTGCCGATGGTCGTTTACAACGTGCCGGGCCGCACGGTCACCGACATCCTCCCCGAAACGTTGGCGCGGGTGGCGGCGCTGCCCACGGTGGTCGGCATCAAGGACGCCTCCGGCCTCCTCGGCCGCGTTACGGAGCACCGGCTGGGTATCGGCCCCGACTTCGTTCAGCTGTCCGGCAACGACGAAACCGGGCTCGGCTACATGGCCACCGGCGGCCGCGGCTGCATTTCGGTGACCGCCAACGTCGCCCCGCGCCTGTGCGCCGACTTTTACGAGGCGTGCTTGGCCGGCCGCTGGGACGAAGCGCGGGACCTGCACGACCGCCTTTACCCGCTCCACGTCGCCCTGTTCACCGATGCCTCGCCCGGCCCGGTGAAGTACGCGCTCAGCCGGGTGCGCCCCGCCTTTCACCCCGAACTCCGCCTGCCGCTCGTGCCCCCGAGCGAGCAAAGCCGCCGCGCGGTGGACGTGGCGCTGGCGCACGCGGGGCTCGTCTGATGGCCCGCCCGAGACCGATCGCCTTCGAGAAGATCAAGACCGTCGCCGAGAACCGGCGCGCGCGTTACGAGTACAGCATCGAGGACGTGTACGAGGCCGGCATCGCGCTCACCGGCACGGAGGTGAAGGCGCTGCGCGGCGGCGAGGGCTCCATCGCCGAAAGCTACGCAGAGGTGACGGGCGAGGAGGTGTGGCTGATCAACGCCAACATTCCCGAGTTCTCCCACGGCAACCGCAACAACCACGAACCCAAGCGCCCGCGCAAGCTGCTGCTGAAGGGCCGCGAGATCGCCAAGCTGTTCGGCGCGGTCTCCCGCGAGGGCATGACGCTGGTGCCCTTGAGCGTCTACTTCAACTCCAAGAACCGCGCCAAGGTCGAGCTCGCGCTCGCTAAGGGCAAGAAGCTCCACGACAAGCGCGAAACGGAAAAGGCGCGCGACTGGCAGCGTGAGAAGGCGCGAATCATGCGCGACCGCGGGTAGGCTGCCTACTCGACTAGCCTTCGGACGAACATATTGCTGCTGAGATTATGATCGCAGCCAGACAACCCCATCTGCCCTGTTCTAGTCGAAGCGCGAGCGAAGAGCGCCGTCCTAAGAAGGGTTTGCGGCCCCGCGCCGCATCGCTCAATTCCGCGTAGCTTCTTAGTCCGGAGTTCCCCATGCGTTCCTTTGCCGTCCTGCTCGCCGCCACCTCGCCCGCTGCCTGCGCGACGGGCGGCGTTTTGCCCGCTGACCGCACCGCGCAAACCGCCGCGCTCGAACCGGCAGCCGCCGGTGCCGTCGCGCCGCCGGCCCCGCCGGGGCCGCAGATCGGCTCATTCGGCTTGACAGGGCCGGCATGGACCGCAGCGTCGCGCCCGGGCAGACGCCGTTCCAGCAGTCAACTACGGCGGCATCGGCGCGGTGATCGGCCACTAGATCAGCCATTACTTCGACGACCAGGGGGCCAAGTATGACGCCACCGGCAAGCTGGTGGAATGGTGGACGCCCGCCGACACCACCGGCTTCAACGCGCGCGTCGACAAACTCGGCGCGCAGTACGATGCTTACGAGCCGCTCCCGGGCCTTCGCGTCCAGGGCAAGCTGACCATGGGCGAGAATGTCGCGGACCTCGCCGGCCTCACCGTCGACTACGAGGCCTACAAGGCATCGCTCGGCGGGCGGGAGGCGACCGTGATCGACGGCGTGACCGGCGACCAGCGTTTCTACCTCGGCATGGCGCAGATTTGGCGGCGCAACTACCGCAAGGCGAGCCTGCGGCAGCGGCTGTTCACCGACTCGCATTCGTCGTCCGAGCAGCGCGTCGCCCTGGTCCGCAACTTGGATCCTTGGTACGCCGCCTACCAGGTCCAGCCCGGCCGGCTCCTCCACCTCGCGCTCACCGATCGGGTAAGGATTTGGTAACCACGCCGGCCGCATCCAGCTGACCATGGCGACGCTCCCCTTCGGCCCCCGTTCGGCCCCGGCCGGCCCGCTCTCGCGAGTCCCGCCGGAAGTCTGGCTGGGGGGCGTCGCTTTCCTGTCCGCGCTGCTCATCGCCGCGTCGCTCGGAGATCTGCCCGCGGCCGGGCTGTTCGTGTCGATGTTCGCGGTCACGGCCGCACTGCTGCTCGCCCTGACCCGAACGCCGCCGGCAGCCGTCCGCGCGCTCGCGCCCGCGGCGCCGGACTTGTCCCTGCTGCGCGCGGCGGTGGAAACGCGGCGGTCGGCCGTTGCGATCACCGGCCGGGACGGTCGGCTGCTGGTCGCCAACGACGGCTACGCTGCGCTGTGGGGCGACCGGTCCCCGCCCGCCCTGCCGCTGTCGCCCGCCTCGGCCGAGCGCCTGGCTGACGCGGCGCGCGCGGCGTGGCGCGACGGCTCGATCGAACTCTCGCTCGCCGCCGGCCCGCGCGGTCGGATGCGCGTGTCCCTGTGCCGCGCCGGCGCGCGCGAGGATCACTTGATCTGGTGCTTCGCGGCGACGGAAGCGGCGGACGGCTCCGGCCACGCGCGACTGCTGGTGCAGGGCCCGGCCGGCGAACGGCTGGGCGAGGCGGGCATCGCGGCCGCCCTGGTCGACGCCGAAGGCTCCTTGATCGCCGCCAACAAAGCCTTCGGCCGACGCGCCGCGGGAGCGGCGCCGGACAAGGTGGTCGGTGCTGCTTTGCTCGACTTCGTTTCTGCGCGCGCCGACGGCGGCTTCCAGTTCCGCCGCGAGGACGAGGATGGCCCCGCGCTCCGCGTCGCGCAGATCGAGGCTTCCGCCGACGGTTCGGGCGGAGCGAGCGTGTACCTTCTCCTCGACCGGCGCGACAGCCCCGCGGTCGCCGACGCGCCGGGTTCGGCGAGCATCGCGGCGCTGCTCGCGATGGTGCCGGTCGGGCTGGCGCTCACCGATCGCGACGGGCGCTTCCTGTTCTGGAACGACAGGTTCCGCGCCGCAGCCCGCCTCGCCGAAGCCGAGCGGCCGATCTTCCCGTCCGACCTCGTCGTGGAGGAGGACAAGTCGGCGGTGGCCGACGCCGTGCGCCGCTTCGCCCACCGCTCGGGCTTGAAGGGCGACGTGGCGGTACGGCTGCGCGACCAGCCCGACGAAGCGGTCGCCCTCACCGTCATCGGCGCGCGCGGCCTGGGCGAGGCCGCGGCTATGCTGCTGCTCAAGGACAACACGGAGGAGCAGAAGCTCAAGCGCCAGATCGCCCAGGCGACCAAGATGCAGGCGGTAGGCCAGCTCGCCGGCGGCGTCGCGCACGACTTCAACAACATACTTACCGCCATCATCGGCCATTGCGACCTGATGCTGCATCGCCATGAGCCGGGCGACAGCGATTACGACGACGTGCAGCAGATCCGCTCCAACTCGAATCGCGCGGCGTCGCTCACGCGCCAATTACTCGCCTTCTCCCGCCAGCAGACGCTTCGGCCGCAGCTCCTCCAGCTGCCCGACGTGATCTCCGAAGTCTCCAGCCTGCTCCGCCGCCTGCTCGGCGAGACGGTCCGGCTCAGCATCAAGCACGGCCGCAACTTAGGCGCGGTGCGCGCCGACCCCGGCCAGCTTGAGCAGGTGATCGTCAATCTGGCGGTGAACGCGCGCGACGCGATGCCCGACGGCGGCACGCTCACTATCCAGACCTTCGCCCTGCCCGCGAGCGAGGTGCGCGGCCTCGGCGTGGAGGTACTCCCCGTCGCGGACTACACGGCCATGCGCGTGACGGACACGGGCACTGGCATCGCGCCCGAGCTGCTCGGCAAAATCTTCGAACCCTTCTTCACGACCAAGGAGGTCGGCAAGGGCACTGGGCTGGGGCTGTCCACCGTGTACGGCATCGTCAAGCAATCGGGCGGCTTCATCTTCGCCGACTCGGCGGTGGAGGAGGGGACCAGCTTCGTCGTCTACCTGCCGGTCCACGAGGCCGCGGCCGACGAAGCACCGCGCGCGGCGCTCCCGAAGGAGAAGCCCACCGAGCTCTGGGGCACGGGCACCGTGCTCCTCGTCGAGGACGAGGCAATGGTTCGCGCGGTGGCCGAGCGCGCGCTGACCCGCCACGGCTACAAGGTCATCTCCGCCAACGACGGCGAGCAGGGTCTCGAACTTCTCGCGGATGGGGCGGAGGTGGACCTCCTCATCACGGACGTGGTCATGCCGGTGATGGACGGGCCCACTATGGTCCGCGCGGCGCGCGCCACGCGGCCGGAGCTGCCGATCCTGTTCATGTCCGGTTACGCCGAGGAGCAGCTGCGCCGCTCCATCGACATCGAGCGCGTCCACTTCATCGCCAAGCCCTTCTCCGTTCAGCAGCTTGCGGAAGCGGCGCGCGATGCGCTCGCGGAGGGAGCGGTCGCAGAATAGGGCTTTCGTTACGGGCGCTTGCTCTTTAAGCGCCCCTGTCATGGACGGGGGGCGATCCATTCTCATCGCGGAAGATGAGCCGCTGATCTCGATGATGCTCGAGGATTTCCTCGACTCTTCGGGCCACACGGTCGTTGCCACCGTGGATTCGGTGCGGGACGCGATGGCCCGCGTCGCCGAGGGCGGCTTCGACCTCGCCATCCTCGACGTTCACCTCCACGGCGAGGAAGTCTGGCCCGTCGCCGACCGGCTCGCGGACGCGGGTATCCCCTTCCTCATCGCCAGCGGCGGCTCCGTCCACCCGGCGCCGCAAGCGCACGCGGGCGCGCCGCAGCTCGCCAAGCCGTTCACCATGGATAGCGTAGCCCAGGCACTAGCGCGACTGGATTAACCCCTCTTCAGCTTGCGCAAGAGGATTTGGTTGAGGGCACGCCACTGGCGGCGAGCGTCGCTTCAACAATCAGCGGCTCACTTTCACCCCAGCCCTGTCCCGCGAGCGGGAAAGGGAACGAACCTCCCCCTACTACGTAGGGGGAGAGGCGATGTTCTCCTCTTGTTCTCCTACCCCGTTTTCCTATATCCAGCGTACGCGACCCGCCATGCGGCGCGTGGTAATCGAGGGAGAATCAGCTATGGCCGCTTCACTGAAATCGGTCGGGGGCAAGGACGTGGCGGCAGCTAAGGAAGCACCGGGAACGGACAAGGCGCGCGCGCTGGACGCCGCGCTGGCGCAGATCGACCGTGCCTTCGGTAAGGGCTCGGCAATGAAGCTGGGTTCGCGCGAAGCGATGCAGGTCGAGGCGATCAGCACCGGCTCACTCGGACTCGACATCGCGCTCGGCATCGGCGGCCTGCCGCGCGGCCGCGTGATCGAGGTCTATGGGCCGGAGTCGTCGGGCAAGACCACCCTCGCGCTTCAGGTCATCGCCGAAGCGCAGAAGGCCGGCGGCACCGCCGCCTTCGTCGACGCGGAGCACGCGCTCGACCCCGTCTACGCCAAGAAGCTCGGCGTCGATATCGACAACCTGATCGTCAGCCAGCCGGACACCGGCGAGCAGGCGCTGGAGATCACCGACACGCTGGTCCGCTCCAACGCGGTCGACGTGCTGGTAGTGGACAGCGTGGCCGCGCTTGTGCCGCGGGCGGAGATCGAGGGCGAGATGGGTGACAGCCACGTCGGCCTGCAGGCGCGCTTGATGTCGCAATCGCTGCGCAAGCTCACCGGCTCTATCTCGCGCTCGCGCTGCATGGTGATCTTCATCAACCAGCTGCGCATGAAGATCGGCGTGATGTACGGCAACCCGGAGACCACGACGGGCGGCAACGCGCTCAAGTTCTACGCGAGCGTCCGCCTAGACATCCGCCGCACTGGCCAGATCAAGGACCGCGACGAGATCGTCGGCAACACGACCCGCGTGAAGGTGGTGAAGAACAAGGTCGCCCCGCCGTTCAAGCAGGTCGAGTTTGACATTATGTACGGCGAGGGCATCTCCAAAATCGGTGAGATCATCGATCTCGGCGTCAAGGCGGGGATCGTCGAGAAGTCGGGGGCCTGGTTCTCCTACGACTCGATCCGCATCGGCCAGGGCCGCGAGAATGCCAAGACCTTCCTCAAGGAAAACCCGGAGATCGCCGAGCGCATCGAGCGCGCGGTGCGCGGGCGCACCGACGAGGTCGGTGAGGCGCTGATGGTCGGCGGTCCTGACGACGAAGCCTGACGCGCGCGGGGACGGGCAGCGCTCGCCCCCCTACGTAGCGCCAACTTTGTAAACTTCTGCGTCGAACAGGGGGCTGATCGTGGCGCGACTAAACTACCTGGAGCTGCCGGTGGGGGACCTCGCCGGCAGCTCGTTGTTTTTCGAGGCCGCGTTCGGGCTGAAGCTGCAAGCTTACGGCCCGACCTACGCCGCGACTGACGGAGAGCACGCCGATCTCGGCCTGCAGGCCGACCCCGCCGAGCGCACCGCCGCGCCGCTGCCGGTGATCGAGGTCGACGACGTCGACGCGGCCGCCCGCGCCGTCGAGGCCGCGGGCGGCGCGATCACCCGCCCCGTGTTCGCCTTCCCCGGCGGTCGTCGCTTTCACCTCCGCGAGCCTTCGGGCAACGAGCTGGCTTGCTGGGAGCGGGGCTAGGCTCCGCGCGACCCTTCGCCTAAGTCGCCGCCCATGACATCGACCTACGACCTCCGGCGCTCCTTCCTCGATTATTTTGGCCGCTCCGGCCACGAGGTCGCGCCCTCCGCGCCGCTGATCCCGCACAACGATCCGACGCTGATGTTCGTCAACGCCGGCATGGTTCCGTTCAAGAACGTCTTCACCGGCCTGGAGACGCGTCCCTATCGCACCGCCGCCTCTTCCCAGAAGTGCGTCCGCGCGGGCGGCAAACACAACGACTTGGACAACGTCGGCTACACCGCGCGCCACCACACCTTTTTCGAGATGCTCGGCAATTTCTCCTTCGGTGATTACTTCAAGGAGGAGGCAATCGGCCACGCCTGGCGGCTGCTGACGGGCGAGTGGGGCTTGCCCGCCGACAAGCTCATCGTCACCGTCTACCACACTGACGACGAGGCCTTCGACTTGTGGCGGAAGATCGCCGGTTTGCCCGAGCAGCGCATCATACGCATCCCCACCGCAGACAATTTCTGGTCGATGGGCGACACCGGCCCCTGCGGGCCCTGTTCCGAAATTTTCTACGATCACGGGCCGCACATCCGCGGCGGCCCGCCCGGCTCGCCGGACGAGGACGGCGACCGCTTCGTCGAGGTTTGGAACCTCGTCTTCATGCAGTATGAGCAGGTCGACCCCGACACGCGCGTTCCGCTTCCCAAGCCGTCGATCGACACCGGCATGGGGCTCGAACGGATCGCTGCGGTAATGCAGGGCGTCCACGACAACTACGACACCGACACCTTCCGCGCGCTGATCGACGTCTCCGTCGCGCTAACGAAGAGTCCCGCCGAGGGCGTCGGCAAGGGATCGCACCGCGTGATCGCCGATCACCTGCGCGCGTCGTGCTTCCTCGTCGCCGACGGAGTGCTCCCCGCCGCTGAGGGGCGCGGCTACGTGCTCCGCCGCATCATGCGCCGCGCGATGCGCCACGCGCAGCTGCTGGGCGCGGCGGAGCCCCTAATGCACCGGCTCGTCCCCACGCTGGTGGCGGAGATGGGCGGGGCCTACCCCGAGCTCGTCCGTGCGGAGGCGGCCATCGCCGAAACGCTTCGGGGCGAGGAGACGCGCTTCCGCCAGACGCTCGACAAGGGGCTGCGCCTGCTGGACGAGGCGACGGCGGGGCTCCAGCCCGGCGGCACGCTGCCCGGCGAGGTCGCCTTCCGCCTCTACGATACCTACGGCTTCCCCTACGACCTCACGGAGGAAGCGCTCCGGGGGCAGAGCTTCGCCGTCGATCGCGCCGGCTTCGACGCCGCCATGGCCGAGCAGCGCGCCGCGGCACGCGCCGCTTGGAAGGGATCGGGCGAGACGGCGTCCGGCGAGCTCTGGTTCGAGGTTGTCGACGAGGTCGGTCCGACCGAGTTCACCGGCTATGCGGCGGAGGAGGGCGAGGGCGTCGTCCTCGCCATCGTCCGCGGCGGTGCGCGCGTTGAGCATGCAGAGGCCGGCACGCTGGTCGACGTGGTGGTAAATCAGACGCCCTTCTACGCCGAGAGCGGCGGGCAAGTCGGCGACGAAGGAACAATGGTCGCCGCCGACGGCGCGGCCCACCGCGTCGAGGACACGCGCAAGCACCTAGGCAAGCTCTGGGCCCATCGCGTTCGGCTCGCCGCGCCGATGGCCGTGGGCGACGCGGTCCGCCTGGAGGTCGACCGTGCGCGCCGCGGCGCGATTCGCGCCAACCACAGCGCGACGCACCTCCTGCACGCCGCGCTCCGCGAGCGGCTCGGCACTCACGTCGCCCAGCGCGGTAGCCTGGTCGCGCCCGACCGGCTGCGCTTCGACGTGTCGCACCCAAACGCCATGAGTCCTGCCGAGCTCACTCAGGTCGAAGCCGACGTCAACGCGCAGATCCGCGCCAACACCCCCGTCACCACCCGCCTGATGACGCCCGACGAGGCGATCGCGGGAGGCGCGATGGCGTTGTTCGGCGAGAAGTACGGCGACGAGGTCCGCGTCGTCAGCATGGGCACGGACGACGGCCGCTACTCGGTCGAGCTGTGCGGCGGCACCCACGTCTCGGCGCTCGGCGACATCGGCCTATTTAAGGTCGTCGGTGAGGGCGCGGTGTCGTCCGGCGTGCGACGCGTGGAGGCGCTGACCGGCGAGGCAGCGCGCGACTACCTCAACAGCCGCGACGAAAAGCTGCGCGAGGCCGCGGCGATGCTCCGCGCGAGCCCCGACGAGGTTCCCGCCCGCGTCGCCGCGCTGGTGGAGGAGCGCCGCCGGCTCGAGCGCGAGCTAGCCGAGGCGAAAAAGGCGTTGGCCAGCGGCGGCAGGCAAGGCGACAGCCCCGCGCCCGAGCAGGTCGGCGGGCGCGCCTTCCTTGGCCGAGTCGTGGAAGGGCTCGACCCCAAGGCGCTGCGCTCGATGATTGACGACGCCAAGGCGCAGCTCGGCACGGGCGTCGCCGCGATCGTCGCCGTGAACGACGGCCGCGCCTCGGTCGCGGTCGGCGCGACAGGCGACCTGAAGAAACAGGTCGACGCGGTAGCGCTGGTGCGCGCGGCGGTGGTGGCGCTCGGCGGGCAGGGCGGCGGCGGGCGGCCGGACATGGCGCAGGGCGGCGGGCCGGACGGGACCAAGGCGGCGGCGGCGCTGGATGCGATCCGGGCGGCACTGGCGGGGTAGGGATGGGCGACCCGCTGTCCCCATCCCGTCAGTTCTGAGCCTGTCGAAGGACGGGCAACGGGCGCCCCGTTCGGACAAGGATAAGCGCCGCGCCGAACCCGCGTATTCGGATGACCGCGCGAGAACCAGCTCGCGCGGTCGCCGGCCGGGCTGGCGCTGATCCTGGTCTGAGCGCGCTCGCGCGCTAAGCCTCGGAGGTCTCGCCTAGAACTCCTTCTCGCTCAGCCGGTAAGTATCCACCGCCGACCCCGGCGCCTCGTACAGCGTCAGCGTGACGTTGCTGTACTCCCTCCCCGCGGGCCGCTCGACCTCGCTCAGCTCGAATGGCTCCGACCGGGCGAGCGAGCCCGTGCCGAGGTTCTGGTAGCGCACGTCGTAGCGGCCGGGCCGCACCTTCTCGATCTGGAAGCTGCTGCGCGGCGGAACGAAGACGTGGCGCACCGGCATGGTGCGTTGCTCGTCGATCGCGACCAGTTTCAGGAACATTGGACTCTCATTGCCGCGGTTGTTGATCAGCACGTTCGACAGCCCGTCCGTGCGCCCTTGCGTGTAGCCCGGTACGTAAGCGGCTTGGTTCGGCCACGGCGCACCATTCGGCGCGCGCGCGGCCACCGGCTTGACGAAGGCGCTGCTTCGCGCGTCCTCCTCTTTGGCTGTGCCGAGCAGGTCGAGCGCCAACGGCCGTACGCCAGCGGCAGCGGCGGCCGGTGCAGCGATGGGACCCGCCGCCTTGACCGCCGCGCTCGCGTTCGCGACCGCTGCGGCCTTTTCGCCGCTGCGGTCGTAGGGCGGCAAGCCGCTCGGCCGCGCCTCGGGCTGCGTCGCGAGGAAGACGGCACCCGCGCCCACGAACACTAGCAACGCGAAGGCCGGGGCGAAACGGCGCAGGGGCGATCGAGCGCGGGGCCGGGCTTCGCGCACCCACCCGGCGCTGGTGCCCTCCCAGCTACCGTCCTCCCAGCCGGCCGTGTCGTCGGCGGCGACCTTCCACTCCTCCTGCGCCTCGATCCACTGATCGTGCACGCGCCGCCGTTGCGGGTCGGAAAGCACCGCGTAGGACGCGTTGAGCAGCGCCATGGTGTCCGCGTCGTCCTTGCCGACGTTGCGGTCCGGATGATGCACCCGGCTCAGCGCGCGGTAGGCGGCCGTGATCACCTCGGGCGAAGCGTCCCGCGCCACCTGCAAGGTGTCGTAATGCGTCTTGATCCTGTCCAACGTCGCCGCGTCTCCGCCCATACGTCGGCTTCCTAGCATGGACCGCCGCCGTTCTTCCAAGATGGAACTAAAGACGGCGTTAGTCGACCTCGCCCAGCCGCGTCCCGCGCAGCCGCGGCTCGGCGTCCAGCTCGCCTTCCGCCATGATCCGCTTCCGCAGCTCCGCGCGCTTTTCGTGGATGGAGGCGATCACCGGTCCGACCGCGAGCCCCAAGTCGACGAGCACCGCCTCCGAAAGCTGCAACGAGGCTTCCAGCGTCTCGGGCACCGCGTCGCTGACGCCGGCGCGGTAGAGCTCCGCGGCGTGCGCCTCGTCCCGCGCGCGGGCGATCACTGTCAGAGACGGGAAGGCTTCGCGCACCTGCCGCGCGAGTTGGGCCGCGAGCACGGGCTGATCCATGGTCAGCACCAGCGCCGAGGCGTTCTTCAGTCCCAGCCGCTCGATCATACCCGCGCGCGACAGATCGCCGTAGATAACGGGGTAGCCCTCGCGCCGGCCCGCGAGCACGCAGTCGATCTCCGCGTCTACCGCGACGAAAGGACGGCCGTGCCGCCGCAGCATGTCCGCCACCAACCGCCCGACACGGCCGAAGCCGACGATCACCGCGCGTGGGCCTTCCGTCAGGTCCATCGGCTCCGCTTCTGGCCCATCGCGCCCACCGACCGCCCGCCCCGCGTGGCGCCCTGCCATCGCGAGCAAAGGCGTGACGGTCAGGCCGAGCGCGGTGACGATCTGCCAGAAGGCGGCCGTCTCCGCCCGCACCAGCCCGGCGGCGACCGCAGCGGCGAGCACGATCAGCGTGGTTTCCGACGGGGAGGCCATCAGCAGTCCCGTCTCGGCCGCCACGCCGCTCGCCGCACCGCTCCAGCGCAGCAGCAAGCCCGTGACCAGCGCCTTGACCGCGACGACCGCTGCCACCGCGAGCAGCAGGGCGGCCCAATTCGCCGCGATCAATGCCGGATCAAGCGTCATCCCGACGGTAATTAGGAACACGCCCAGCGCGAGCCCACGGAACGGGGCGGTGATCGCCTCGACTTCATGGGCGTAGTCGGTTTCGGCGATCACCAAGCCCGCGAGCAGCGCGCCGAACACCGGCGACAGCCCGGCCGCGCCCGTCGCCAGCGCGGCGAGGATCACCACCAGCAGCGCGGCGGCGAGGAACAGCTCGGGGCTCTTGGTCCGCGCGGCCTGCGCGAACAGCGGCGGAAGCAGCCGCCGGCCCCCAAGCAGCAGCGCCGCCGCGACCGCGGCGCCGAGCAGCAGGGCCGCGCCCAGCTCGCCCCAGCCGCCTGCCTCCTGCGGCGCGAGCGCGCCGAGCAGAAAGATGATCGGCACGATCGCCAGGTCCTCGAATAACAGCATGGCCAAGGCGGCGCGGCCGACCGGCCCCTTGGTGCCGATGATCGGCATCACCAGCGCGGTCGAGGACAGCGCCAGCGCGAGCCCCAGCGCGACCGAACCCGCCGCGCCTTGGCCCAGGAAGGCGAGCCCGGACCCGAGCAGCGCGGCCGCTAGCAGCAGCTCGGCGGCGCCCAGCCCGAAGACGTGCCGGCGCATTCGCCACAACCGCGCGAAGCTGAGCTCCAGCCCAATGGCGAACAGGAGCAGAATCACGCCCAGTTCGGCGAAGGGTTCGATCGACCGCGCGTCCGAGATCGTGACGAAGGACAGCCAGGGCGCGCGGCCCGCCAGCGAGCCGAGCCCAGCGGGCCCGACCAGCATGCCGATCAGGATGAAGCCGATTACCGGCGACACCCTGAGGCGGGCGAAGGCAGGGATGATCACGCCCGCCGCGCCCAGGATCACCAGCGCGTCGTAGAACCCTTCGCCGTCGAGTGCGCCCGCCATGGCGCCACCATGGCGCCTTCGTCGCGGCTTGTCAGGCGGTCGACTGAAGACGACGACATGCTAGCGCGTGTTCCCAATGGGGCATCCGCGTCTTCGGCCTCCTGGCCGAAGACGGGCGGCGATGCTGAGGTGCTCGCCCCGCCGCCCTTTTAACCCGGTCTAAGCTGCGGTCGGCTGAGCCTGGCCGATGCCCTGCGCCGCCATCTCCTTCTCCAAATTCTTCACCACCGCGTCGAAGAACTGCTCGGTCGTCATCCACGCCTGGTCCGGCCCGATGAGGATCGCGAGGTCCTTGGTCATCTGGCCGTTCTCGACCGTCTGGACGCACACGCGCTCGAGCGTTTCGGCGAAGCGCGTCACTTCCGGCGTGCCATCGAAGCGGCCCCGGTACTTCAGCCCGCCCGTCCAGGCAAAGATGGAGGCAATCGGGTTGGTGGAGGTGTGCTTGCCCTGCTGGTGCTGGCGGAAGTGCCGGGTCACCGTGCCGTGCGCGGCCTCGGCCTCCACCGTCTTGCCGTCGGGCGTCATCAGGATGGAAGTCATCAGCCCGAGCGAGCCGAAGCCCTGCGCCACTTGGTCCGATTGCACGTCACCGTCGTAGTTCTTGCAGGCCCAGACGAACTTGCCCGACCACTTCAGGGCCGACGCAACCATGTCGTCGATTAGCCGGTGCTGGTATTCGATGCCGGCCGCGGCGAAGCCGGCCTTGAACTCGGCGTCGAAGATTTCCTGGAAAATGTCTTTGAAGCGCCCGTCGTAGGCCTTGAGGATCGTGTTCTTGGTCGACAGGTACACCGGCCACTCGCGCTGCAGCCCGTAGTTGAGGCAGGCGCGCGCGAAATCGCGGATGCTGTCGTCAAGATTGTACATGCCCATCGCCACGCCGGCGGTGGGGAAGTTGAACACCTCCTCGTCAATCCGCCGGCCGTCCTCACCTTCCCAGATCAGGCGCAACTTGCCGGGGCCGGGAACGCGGAAGTCGGTGGCTTTGTATTGGTCGCCGAAGGCGTGGCGGCCGACCACGATCGGGTCCGTCCAGCCGGGGATCAGCCGCGGCACGTTCTCGATCACGATCGGCTCGCGGAAGACCACGCCGCCGAGGATGTTGCGGATGGTGCCGTTGGGCGACTTCCACATGCGCTTCAGGTCGAACTCCTTCACCCGCGCCTCGTCGGGAGTGATGGTGGCGCACTTCACGCCGACGCCGTGCTCCTTGATCGCGTTCGCGGACTCGACCGTGACCTTGTCGTCCGTCGCGTCGCGGTGCTCCATACCGAGATCGAAGTAGAGCAGCTCGACGTCGAGGTACGGCTTGATCAGGCGCTCGCGGATCCATTCCCAGATAATTCGCGTCATTTCGTCGCCGTCGAGTTCGACGACGGGGTTCTGCACCTTAATCTTGGCCATGAAACTCTCTCGTTCGGCGGTATGGACGGGTTCGCGCGCCGTCCTACGGGGAACATGGGCGACTATCAACAGGACCGGCGGCGTTGCCAGTCGCGCGCGCCATGGCCTAGGGTCCGGTCATGCCGTCCCTCGAAGTGCCCGACATCATCACCACCAACGTGCGTTGGCGATGGCCTTCCATCCACCCGGAGGGCCGCAAATTCGTCCTGATCAGCGCGGCAATCGCGATCGCGTTCCTGTTCTTCATCTGGGACGAGCTCGGCTTCGTGCTGGTGGGCGTGACGATCTGGGTCGCCGCCTTCTTCCGCGATCCCATCCGCACCACGCCGGTCGGCAAGGACTTGATTGTGGCACCCGCCGACGGCTTGGTCACGATGATCACGCGCGTACCGCCGCCGTCCGAGCTTGGCGGGGCCGACGGGCTGGACGCGCCCTTATACACGCGGGTGTCCATCTTCATGAGCGTGTTCGACGTGCATATCAACCGCGCGCCGATCGCCGGCGAAATCAAACGCGTCGTGTACATCTCGGGCAAGTTTCTCAACGCCGATCTCGATAAGGCAAGCGAGGACAACGAGCGGCAGCACTTCCTGGTGCAGAGCGCGGACGGCGTGCGGATCGGCTTCACCCAGATCGCCGGACTGGTCGCGCGGCGCATACTGGCCTTCGCCAAGCCCGGCGATTTTGTCTCGGCCGGCCATCGTATCGGCCTGATCCGCTTCGGCAGCCGCGTCGACGTCTTCCTACCCGCCGGCACCGCGCCCACCGTGGCGCTCGGTCAGCGTTCCATCGCAGGGGAGACGGTGCTCGGCCGCGTCGGGCAGGACCACGCCGTGACCGGCGTCAGCCAGTGAGCGAGCAGCGCACGGCGCGCCCGCGGCGCGGCATCCCAATGCGCGCGCTCGCGCCCAACGCGGTCACCGCGCTGGCGCTGTGCGCCGGACTGACGGGCGTGCGCTTCGCCATCGCCGGGCAATGGGCGCAGGCGCTGACCGCCATCGTGCTGGCGGGCGTACTCGACGGGATGGACGGGCGGATCGCGCGGATGCTGAACGGGCAGAGCCGGTTCGGGGCCGAACTCGACTCCTTGTCGGACGTGATCGCCTTTGGCGTGTCGCCGGCAATCGTCATCTATCTCTGGTCCCTGTCGGCCGTGCCGCGCCTGGGCTGGTTCTTCGCCCTCGGCTATGCGGTGTGCGCGGCGCTGCGACTGGCGCGCTTCAACGCGCAGATCGACGCGGAGGACCAACCGCACAAGCGCGCCGGATTCCTGACTGGGGTCCCCGCGCCGGCCGGGGCGGGGCTGCTGATGCTGCCGGTCTATATCTGGCTATGGAGCGGCGAACTCGGCGTCCTTGGTCCGCTCCGCGAGGCGCTGCGCTCGCCGTGGCTGATCGCGGGGTGGACGGCGCTGATCGCCTTTCTGATGATCTCCAGCGTGGCGACCTACGGTTGGGGCTCGCTGCGCCCCCGCCCGAGCCAGCGCATGTTCGCCTTATTATTCGCGGCGCTGATCGGTGCAGGTCTGCTGGTCGAACCCTGGATCACCCTGACGTTGTGCGCGGGGCTCTACGCCCTGCTGATTCCGTTCGCGATGCGGTCCTACGCCCGCGTCAGGCGGCGGCGGACTGGGCCGGGGCCGCCGGAGCCCGCGACGCGAACTGCGGGACCCGCCTGACACGCACCGGCCGGGCGGCCGGGAGCGGTCCGGCCACGTCGTAGCCGAGCAGCGCGGTGACGATCGCCTCGCGATGCAGCCACAGGTTTGCGACCAGCGCGAGGACCGCCACGGCGAGAACCGCGACGAAGAAGAGGATCGACAGCGCTCCGGTCATGTTCTTTTCCCCGCACCTAACCCGCCTTATACGCTCGGGTTGTGGATTCGTTCCGAGACTGTGGATGTTCCCGGTATGTTCATGGGTCAACGATTCATTCGGGCACGGAACGAGAAAGCTGTGGATAAGCTCTCCGGTTGATTTCGGAGCGGAGCGCGGCTAGGCCGCGCGCCATCCCACACGCGGGGCCACCATACCGGTGGGGTGCTGGCGCACCCTGTTCCGGCCCCGCGGAGGTTCAACCGGAGGAGTTATCCCAATGGCGGATCCCGTCAGCCTGCAGACCTTGCTCGAGGCCGGAGCGCATTTTGGCCACCAGACGCATCGCTGGAACCCGAAGATGAAGCCCTACATCTTCGGCGAGCGCAACGGCGTGCACATCATCGACCTGAGCCAGACGGTGCCGCTGTTCCAGCGCGCCCTCGAGTTCGTCCAGGCTACCGCCGCGCGCGGCGGCAAGGTGCTGTTCGTCGGCACCAAGCGCCAGGCGCAGGACGCCGTCGCCCAAGCGGCGCGCGCGTCCGGCCAGCATTACGTCAATCATCGCTGGCTCGGCGGCATGCTGACCAACTGGAAGACGATCTCCGGATCCATCAAGCGCTTCAAGGCGCTGGAGGAGCAGCTCGGCGGCGACACGGCAGGGCTGACCAAGAAGGAAGTGCTCCAGCTCACCCGCGAACGCGACAAGTTCGAGGCCTCGCTCGGCGGCATCAAGGACATGGGCGGTATCCCCGACGTCATGTTCGTGATCGACGCGAACAAGGAGGAGCTGGCGATCAAAGAAGCCAACGTGCTCGGCATTCCAGTCGTCGCCGTGCTCGACAGCAACGTGTCGCCGGACGGCATCGCCTTCCCGGTGCCCGGCAACGACGACGCGAGCCGCGCGATCCACCTTTACTGCGAGGCGATCGCGGGCGCGGCGACCCAGGGCCGCACGGGTGGCGCGGCGCGGCGCGGCGAGGACATCGGCGCGATGGAAGCGCCACCGGTCGAGCCGGCGCTGGCGTAGGCTTTCAAGCTTCGGGCGGTTCGGAGGAACTCCTGCCGCCCAACTTGCTCCGTTCGAGCTGAGCCTGTCGAAGCTTCTTCCTTCTTCCTGCGGCGAAGAAGGAGAGCCCTTCGATAGGCTCAGGGCGAACGGAGTTCTTTGATTAGCGGGTCTTTCTGGCCCACAGCAAGAGGATCGGGAACATGGCGGAGATCACGGCCGCGACGGTGAAGGCGCTGCGCGAGCGCACGGGCGCCGGCATGATGGACTGCAAGAAAGCGCTGGCCGAGACTAATGGCGAGATGGAGCCGGCGATCGACTGGCTGCGCACCAAAGGGCTCGCCGCCGCCGCCAAGAAGGCTGGGCGCACCGCGGCCGAAGGGCTGGTGGGCGTCGCGGTGCGCGGCAACCGGGGCGCGGCCGTGGAGGTCAATTCAGAAACCGACTTCGTCGCGAAGAACGAGCAGTTCCAAGGCTTCGTCCGCGACGTCGCCGGGCTGGCGCTGGAGACCGGCGACGGGGTGGATGCGCTGCTCGGGGCGGCTTACCCGGCCGGCGGCGGCACGGTAGGCGAGGTGCTCACGGCCAACATCGCCACCATCGGCGAGAACCAGTCGCTGCGCCGGGCCGCGGTGGTCGAGGTGTCGGAGGGCGTGGTGGTCTCCTACGTCCACAACTCGGCCGCCCCGAACCTCGGCAAGATCGGCGTGCTGGTCGGGCTCGCCAGCCCGGCGTCGGCGGACGTGCTCGAGCCCTTGGCCAAGCAGATCGCCATGCACATCGCCGCGGCGGCTCCGCTGGCGCTGGAGGAGGGCGGGCTCGACGCCGGGCTGATCGAGCGCGAGCGGGCGATCGCCACCGAAAAGGCGAACGAGAGCGGCAAGCCCGCCAACATCGTCGAGAAGATGGTCGACGGCGCGATCGCCAAGTACCGCAAAGAGAACGCGCTACTGAGCCAGCTGTTCGTGATGGACAACAAGACGCGCGTGGCTGACGTCGTCGCGGCGGCCGCCAAGCAGGCCGGGCAGCCGATCGCGCTGACCTCCTACGTCCGCTTTCAGCTGGGCGAAGGGATCGAGCGCGCGGAGAGCGATTTTGCCGCCGAGGTGGCGGCGACCGCGGGGCTCAACAAGGAAAAGGAGCCCGAGCCGCAGGCCTGACGGGCATCGGCGCGCGCTTGGCACGGCGGGGCGGTCCTTCTAAGGAGGGGCCGCCCCGCTTCGCATCCACCAGCTGACGGACCCCGCCCCCATGCCTCGCCCGCGCTTCGGCCGCATCCTGCTCAAGCTGTCGGGGGAAGCACTGATGGGTCCCGGCCCGTTCGGCATCGATCCGGACACGGTGGCGCGCATCGCCGAGGAGGTCGCGGCGGCGAAGCAGGCGGGTCACGAACTCTGCCTAGTCGTTGGCGGTGGCAACATCTTCCGCGGCTTGGCCGCGGCGGCCAAGGGCTTCGACCGCGCGCAGGCCGACTACATGGGCATGCTGGCGACCGTAATGAACGCGCTCGCCGTGCAGAATGCGCTGGAGAAGATCGGCGTGGACACGCGGGTGCAGTCCGCCATTCCCATGTCATCGGTGTGCGAGCCCTACGTCCGGCGGCGGGCGGAGCGGCACATGGAGAAGGGCCGCATCGTGATCTTCGCGGCGGGGACGGGCAACCCGTTCTTCACCACGGACACCGCCGCGGCGTTGCGGGCCGCGGAGATGAAGGTGGACGCCCTGTTCAAGGGGACTAGCGTCGACGGAGTGTACGACGCCGACCCGAAGAAGGTGGCCTCCGCGACCCGTTACGAGAGCTTGGATTTCCAGCGCGTGCTGGCCGACGACCTTAAAGTGATGGACGCGTCCGCCATCGCGCTGTGCCGCGACAACAACATTCCGATCGTGGTCTTCAGCATCCGCGAGCAGGGCAACCTGGCCCAGGTGCTTCGCGGCGAGGGAACGGCGACGATCGTCAGCAACGAGGAACAGCGAAGCGATGCCCCAGTTCAACAAGGCTGATCTCGAACGGCGCATGAGCGGCGCGGTGGACGCGCTCAAGCACGACCTCCAGGGCCTGCGCACCGGCCGGGCGAGCGTCACCCTGCTCGATCCGGTGAACGTCGAGGTTTACGGCGCGCAGATGCCGCTCAACCAGTTGGCGACCGTGTCCGTGCCGGAGCCGCGGCTCATCTCCGTCCAGGTCTGGGACCGCTCCAACGTCGGCCCCGCCGACAAGGCGATCCGCGCGGCGGGGCTCGGCCTCAACCCGATCGTCGACGGGCAGACGCTGCGGCTGCCGATCCCCGACTTGACGCAGGAGCGGCGCAAGGAGCTCGCCAAGCTCGCCTCCACCTATGCGGAGAAGGCGCGCGTGGCGGTGCGCAACGTGCGCCGCGACGGCATGGACGCGCTCAAGGCGGACGAGAAGAAGGGCGAGATCGGCGAGGACGAGCGCAAGCGGCGCGAGGCCGACGTGCAGAAGCTCACGGACGGAACGATCGCCGACATCGACAAGGCGGCGTCGGCCAAGGAAAAGGAAATCCTCGGCCAGTGAGCCGCACCGGCGCTCCGGCGCGCCTCGGCGAAGGCGACGGCGGCGCAACCGTCCCCCGCCACCTGGCCATCATCATGGACGGCAACGGCCGCTGGGCGCGCGGGCGCAGCTTGCCTCGCGTCGCGGGCCACCGCCAAGGGATTGAGGCGGTGCGCCGCACGGTGCGTGCGGCCGGCGAAGCGGGGGTCGAGGTGCTCACGCTTTACGCCTTCTCTTCCGAGAACTGGCGGCGGCCCCCGGCCGAGATCAGCTACCTCATGGGGCTGCTCACCCATTACATCGACGCGGAGCTCGATCAGCTGCACGGCGAAGGCGTGCGGCTGCGCACGATCGGCGACCTGAGCGCCTTCGCGCCCGAGGTGCGCGACCGGATCGACGCGGCCAAGGAGCGCACGGCGGGCAACGACCGGCTGACGCTGGTGATCGCCCTCAACTACGGCGCGCGCGCCGAGCTGGTCGGCGCGGCGCGCGCGCTCGCGCGGGAAGCGGCGGAAGGGCGGCTCGCGCCGGAGGCGATCAACGAGGACGTGCTCGACGCCCGGCTGGAGACCGCCGACCTGCCGCCGCTCGACCTGCTCGTCCGCACCTCGGGCGAGGTGCGCTTGTCCAACTTCCTGCTGTGGCAGGCTGCCTACGCCGAACTCTACTTCACGCCGACGCTCTGGCCCGATTTCGACGAGGAAGCGCTGCAGGCCGCGCTAGCGCACTATGCCGGGCGGCAACGGAGGTTCGGCGGCCTGTGAGCGACCTATGGACGCGCAGCGTGGTCGGCGTCGGGCTGGTGCTCGTCGCGCTGGCCACCATCGTCCACGGCGGCTGGCTGTTCGTCGTGTTCGTCGCGCTGGTCGCCTGCGTGATCCTGTTCGAATGGCGGCGGCTGACGGACGGATGGGGCTTCGGCTGGTCCACTGCCGGCTTCGTCTACGCCCTGCTACCCGCGCTGGCGCTGCTCTGGCTGCGCGAGCGGCCGGAAGTCGGCGCGCAACTGGTGCTGTGGACGATGGCGGTAACTTGGGCGACCGACATCCTCGCCTACTTCGCGGGCCGGGCGATCGGCGGGCCCAAGCTCGCGCCCGCCGTCAGCCCGAACAAGACCTGGGCCGGGCTGCTCGGCGGGGTGCTCGGAGCCACGGCGGTAAGCGCGCTGATTGTTTCCACCGCGGGCCTGTCGTCGCGCTTTAACCTGTTCGCCCCGCTGCTCGCGGTCGCGGCGCAGGGTGGCGATCTCTTCGAGTCCTGGCTGAAGCGGCGGGCGGGCGCCAAGGACTCAGGCACGCTGCTGCCCGGCCACGGCGGCGCGATGGATCGCCTGGACGGGCTGGTACCGGTCGCCTGCCTGTCGTTCCTGCTCGTCGCGGGCGGGGTGATCGCGACGTGACCTCGCGCTCGGTGTCCGTGCTCGGCGCGACGGGCTCGATCGGCGCGTCGACGCTCGACTTGATCGGCCGTGACCCGGACCGCTTCCGCGTGGTCGCGCTCAGCGCCAACCGCGACGTCGCGAAGCTCGCGGAGCTTTCGCGCGCGTTCCGCGCCGAGGCGGCCGTGGTCGCCGACGAGGCGCTGCTTCCCGAGTTGAAAGACCGGTTGGCCGGCACGGGCACTCGAGCCTCGGGTGGCCCCCTTGCGCTGGTCGAGGCTGCCGCGACGCCGGTCGACTACACCATGGCGGCGATCGTCGGTTGCGCGGGCCTCCAATCCACGCTGGCGGCGGTCGCGCGGGGAGGCACGGTGGCCCTCGCCAACAAGGAGGCGCTGGTCTCCGCCGGGCCGCTATTGATGGACGCCGTAGCCCGTTCGGGCGCGACGCTGCTGCCGGTCGACTCCGAACATAACGCCATTTTCCAATGTCTCGAGACGCGCAATCGCGACCAGGTGCGAAGGCTCGTCCTCACCGCCAGCGGCGGCCCGTTCCGCGCGGCGAGCACGGCGGAGATGCGCGCCGCGACGCCGGCGGCGGCGGTCGCCCATCCGAACTGGTCGATGGGCGCGAAAATCTCCGTCGACTCGGCAACCTTGATGAACAAGGGTCTCGAACTGATCGAGGCGAGCTACCTGTTCGGGTTTCCCGAGGACCGGATCGACATCCTCGTCCACCCGCAATCGGTGATCCATTCGATGGTCGAGTACGCCGACGGCTCCACGCTCGCCCAGCTCGGCAGCCCCGACATGCGCACGCCGATCGCCCACACGCTTGCCTGGCCGCGGCGCATGGCTTCGCCGTCTGCGCCGCTCGACTTGGCGCGAGTCGGCCGGCTCGATTTTGAGGCGCCTGACGACGAGCGCTTTCCCGCGCTGCGCTTGTGCCGCGACGCGCTGCGCGCCGGCGGCGCCGCCCCCGCCGTGCTCAACGCGGCGAACGAGGTGGCGGTCGCGGCTTTTCTTCGAGGTCGCGCCGGCTTTCTTGAAATTGCTGAGATCGTCGGCCAAGTTATTGAACATATGACGCTATCCGACCCCGCGACCATCGCCGAGGTGCTCACCATCGACGCGGAAGCGCGCCGCGCCGCCGAACGGCTGCTGACGGACCGCGCCGCGTGATCGACATCGGCACGCACGTCTACGTGCTCGCCTTCCTCGGCCTGATCGGTCCGTTGGTGTTCTTTCACGAGCTCGGGCATTATTGGGTCGGCCGCCGGTGTGGCGTCCACGCCGAAGCCTTCTCCATCGGTTTCGGGCGCGAGATCTTCGGCTGGACGGACTCGCGCGGTACGCGGTGGAAGGTCGGCTGGCTGCCGCTCGGCGGCTACGTTCGCTTCGCTGGCGACATGAGCCCAGCGGGACTCACCGACCCGGCTTGGCTGAAGCTCCCCGCCGAGCAGCGCGCACGCACCTTTCAGGCGAAAGCCGTGTGGCAGCGCGCGCTGATCGTCGCCGCAGGGCCGGCGGCGAACTTCCTCCTCGCCTGGTTTTTGTTCATGGGGGCGCTCGCTGCCTGGGGGCAGAGCCGCACCGCGCCGGTGATCGACGCTTTCGCCGAGGGCAGCGTCGCCGCCGCGGTGGGCCTGCGCGAAGGCGACCGGATCACCCGGATCGACGGCACGGAGATCGAGCGGTTCGAGGACATCGGGCGCATCGTCGCCTTGCGCCCCGGCCAGCCGCTGGCGGTGGATTACCTCAGAAACGGCGTCGAGCGCGGCGTCACGCTCGTGCCCGCTGTCGACTTACAACGCGACCGGTTCGGCAACGAGTACCGGCGCGGGCTGCTCGGTATCGCCTCGGGGCCGGGCGGGTTCGAGCCGGTGCCGCTCGCCGAGCTGCCGGGCGCGGCGCTTCGCGAGATCCGATCCACCTTGTCGATGATGGTGGAAGGGCTGGCGCAGATCATCACCGGCCGCCGTTCGGTGGCGGAGCTCGGCGGGCCGCTCAAGATCGCCCAGGTCTCGGGACAGGCGGCGACAGTGGGCGCGTACAGCTTCCTGCTGCTGGCGGCGATGATCTCAATTAACTTGGGGTTCATCAATCTTTTGCCAATTCCTATGCTCGACGGTGGGCACCTCGCCTTCTACGCCGTCGAAGCCGTGAAGGGTCGGCCGGTAGGCCCGCGGGCGCAGGAGTGGGCCTTTCGCGCCGGGCTGAGCGCGTTGTTGCTGCTGATGCTGGTGTCAACGTTCAACGACCTGAACTCATTCGGTTTGTGGCGGAGCCTGTCGGGATTGGTCGGCTGACGTTCCGCTATTTCGCCTTATTGGTCGGCTAATTGCTTGAGCAGGACGCCCTGGGGCAGGGCATCCGAACGTGATTTTGGAGCCGGCGGGGACGCCGGCTCGAGCGTGGGGTTTTCTGTGGACAGGATAACGACGAACCGCGGGCGGCTCTGCTTAGCGTTGCTGCTCGGGACTGCTCTGAGCGGCGCGGGCGCGCCGCTGCTCGCGCAGGAAGCGGCCCCCGCCGTCGGCCAGGGTACGCCCGCCGCGGCTCCGACGCTGCCCGAGGTCGCGCCGGAGGCGGCGCGCCCCATTCGCTCCATCCAGGTCACCGGCGCGCAGCGGCTCGAGCCGCAGACGGTGCTGTCCTACACGCAGCTGCGGTCGGGCGGCGCCTACACCCGCGAAGCCGCCGACCAAGCGATCAAGGACCTGTACGCGACCGACCTGTTCGCCGACGTCGCGATCAGCGAGAACGACGGCGCGGTCACCATTGCCATCCAAGAGAATCCGGTGATCAACCGCGTGATCCTGGAAGGCAACAAGCGCCTCAAGGAAGACAAGATCGCGCCGGAGATCCGGCTCGCGCCGCGCCAGATTTTCACTTCCGCGCGCGTCCGCGCCGACGTCGCGCGCATCCTGGAGCTGTATCGCCGTCAGGGCCGCTACGCCGCCCGCGTCGAGCCCAAGCTGGTCCAGCTCGACCAGAACCGCGTGGACGTGGTGTTCGAGATCGCGGAAGGGCCGAAGTCAAAGGTGCGGGCCATCAACATCATTGGCAACGAGGAGTTCGCCGATGACCGGCTCCGCGGGGAGATGGCGACCAAGACCGCGGGCGGGCTGCTCAGCTTTTTCAAGGGTAACACGAGCTACGACCCCGACCGGCTGAACTATGACCAGCAGAAGCTGCGCCAGTTTTACCTGACGCAGGGCTACGCCGATTTCCGCGTCGTGTCCGCCGTGGCCGAGCTGACGCCGGACCGCGAGGACTTCATCATCACTTACGTGGTGGAGGAGGGCGATCGTTATAAATTCGGCGACGTTACCGTCGAGAGCGAGATCCGCGACCTCAAGCCCGAGGTGATCAGCAACCTGCTGCCGATGCGCAAGGGCGACGCCTACAATGCCAAGCAGGTCGAGGACACGCTGGAGCGGATCAACGAGACCGCCGGCCTGTTCGGCTACGCCTTCGCCGACGCGCGCCCGCTGTTCGAGCGCGACCGCGACGCGAAGACCATGAATATCACGTTCAAGGTCGAGGACGCGCCGCGGGTGTACGTTGAGCGGGTCGACGTCACCGGCAACACCTACACGCAGGACAAGGTGATCCGCCGCGAGTTCCGCTTGGCGGAGGGCGACCCGTTCAACTCGATCGCGGTAAAACGCAGCCGCGACCGCATCCAGTCGCTTGGTTATTTTCAGGAAAGCCTGGAGGTGAAGCAGGAGCAGGGTTCGGCTCCCGATCGCGTGGTGCTAGCCGTGCCGGTGGAGGAGCGCTCCACGGGCGAGCTGCAATTCTCCGCGGGCTTCTCCTCGCTCGAGCGGTTCATCGTCAATGCGTCGATTCGCCAGCGCAACTTCCGCGGCATGGGCCAGGAGCTACGCGCCGGCATTAATTATTCCAACTACGCCAAGTCGATCGACCTCGGCTTCACCGAGCCTTACCTGTTCGACCGCAACATTGCGGTCGGCGTGGACCTGTACCGGCAGGACTACAACAGCTTCAACTTCACGCAGAGCGGCGAGCGCAACACGACCTACGAGCAGCTGCGCACGGGCGGCGGCTTGCGTGCCGGCGTGCCGGTGACGGAGTTCCTGACGGCGGCGTTCCGTTACAACCTCAACTTCGACAACATCACGCTCGATCGCGACACATTCTTCCTGCAGGACGCAGCGGGCAACAGCAGCTGCAACACGCTGCTCGCCGGCCGCTACCTGTGCGACTCGCTCGGCAAGCGGACAACGTCGTCGGTCGGCTACTCGCTGTTTTACGACAACCTGAACAACCGGCTGCGGCCGAGCGCGGGGCAGCGGCTGTCGTTCAGCCAGGACTTCGCGGGCCTCGGCGGCGACGTGAAGTACCTGCGCTCTCGGGTGGAAGCGGCGAAGTTCTGGGAGCTGGGCCGGCGCGGCAGCGGGCTGGTCTTCTCCACCCGGCTCGAGGGCGGCTACATTCACTCGTTCGAGGACCGGCGCGGGCCCGGCATCGACCCGATCCGCATCAATGACCGCTTCATGCTCGGCGAGCCGCAGCTGCGCGGCTTCGACATCCGCGGCGTCGGCCCGCGCGTGCAGCGCGTCGCCTTCGACACGACGACCAACGACTTTGTCACGGATCGCAACCAGATCGTTGACGACGCGCTGGGCGGCCGCGCCTATTACGTCGGGCGGGCCGAGCTCGAACTGCCGCTCGGGGGCGGCGCGCGCTCGCTCGGGCTGCGGCCGTCGATCTTCGCGGACGTGGGCGCGGTGTTCGGCATCACCCGGCCGAACCTGACGACGCTGGCCGACTTCACCACCACCGACCCGACGACCGGGGCGAGGGTCGTGGGCGCGCGTAGCATCTGTCTCGACCCAACCACCAACACGTCAACGCCCGTCATCGGCGCGAACTGCCCGACGGGGACGACCACCACCTTCTCCAGCCCGCCGTTCGAGGAGCGTTTCCTCGGCAACACGCCCAAGCCGCGCGTGTCCGTGGGCGTCGGCGTGAACTGGAATTCGCCGTTCGGCCCGTTCCGCATCGACGTCGCCCGGGCGCTCGTGAAGAGCCGCGGCGACGACACCAAACTCGTGACCTTCAACGTAGGAACCGCTTTCTGATGACCAAGACCGTTCTCGGCGCCGGCGCGGCGCTCGCCGCCGCGCTGCTCAGCTCCACTGCAACCGCCCAGCGCGCGCCCGCCGCCGCCGTCGTGGTGGTAGACCTCAACCGCGTCACCACCGAGTGCAACGCGTGCCGCACCGCGTCGAATTCGTTGCGGACCCAGGCGCAGGCGCTGCAGCAGCGCGAGACGACGCTTACTCAGCCGCTGAACACCGAAGCGCAGTCGCTTCAGACGGCGGTGAACGCGCTCAACGGCCGCCAGCCCGACGCGGCGTTGCAGGCGCGGATCACGTCCTTTCAGCAGCGGCAGCAGACCGCGGCGCAGGAGGTACAGCGCACGACCAACAACATCCGCTCGATCCAGGCGAACGTGTCGCAACAGATTGGGCGCGCGCTGAACCCGATCTACAGCCAAGTGATGCAGCAGCGCGGCGCCAACATCATGGTCGAAATGGGCAGCACGCTCGCCCACGCGGGCGCGCTGGACGTGACCGGCGACGTGCTGGCCCGCCTAAACCAGTCGCTGCCGAGCGTCAGCCTGACGCCGCTGCCGCAGCAGCAGGGGGCGGGCCAGGCCGCGCCCACGGCGCAGCCTTCCCGGCCGGCGCAGAACCGCCCGCGCGGCCGCTGAGGTGACGGACGCCGCGCCGCCTGCCGCCGAGCCCCCCGGGCTGCTCGACGCGCGGGCGGTGCTGGCGTCCCTGCCGCACCGCTACCCGATGCTGCTGGTCGATCGCGTGCTCACCCTCGACCCACCGCGGCGGATCACCGCGCTCAAGGCGGTGACGATCAACGAGCCTTTTTTCCAGGGCCACTTCCCCGGCCGTCCGATCATGCCGGGCGTGCTGATCGTCGAGGCGCTGGCGCAGGCCGCGGGCGTGCTCGCGCTGCGCTCACCGGGCGCGGGCGGCGGCGACAAGCTGGTCTACTTCATGGCGATCGAGAACGCGAAGTTCCGCCGCCCGGTCGAGCCCGGGTGCCTCCTGCGGCTGGAGGTCGAGCTGGTCCAAGGACGTGGGCGCATCGCCAAGTTCTCGGGCCGCGCGCTGGTCGACGACCAGCTGATGGCCGAAGCGCAGTTCACGGCGACGGTCGCCGACCGACCCGCCGACTAGGCGCGCACCCAGCCGGCTGCGGTGCGGCGCAGGCCGAAGCCCGCCTGCACCTCCACTCGCGCCAGCACCTCGCCGGGCGCGCCGTCGGCGACCACCCGGCCGTCCGCGACCACGAGTAGGCGATCGGCGAGGCGCTCGGCCGTTTCGAGGTCGTGCAATGTGATGACCAGCGCCGCGCCGCGCGCCGCTTCGTCTTGCAGCAGCTCGCCCAGGCGCAGCCGCCAGTCAGGATCGAGGTTCGCCATCGGTTCGTCGAGCAGGAGGAGCGGCGGCGCGGGCGCGAAGGCGCGGGCGAGCAGCGCGCGGGCGCGCTCGCCGGTGGACAGGCGGTCGGCGCGGCGGCGTGCCAGCGAGTCTAGGTCGAAACGGGCGAGCACACCTGCGACTTGCCCGCCCGCGCCTGCCGGGGACAGGCCGAGCGCGACAAGGTCGGCCACGCGGAGCGGCCAAGCTAGCTCGCGCGAGGCGGGCAGGAAGCCGAGCAGGTAGGGGCGGCGGGCCGGACCCGCGCGGTCGAGGCGCTCGCCGGCGACTTCGGTCATTCCCCGCGCGCCGCCGATCCCGGCGAGCGCGTGGAGTAGGCTGGTCTTGCCCGCGCCGTTGCGCCCGACCACGGCGACGAGTTCGCCCGCCGCGAGCCGGAGGTCCGTCGGCTGGAGCCGTCCGGGGATCGCCAGTCCCGTCGCGCGGACAAGGGTCACGCCCGGTCCCCCCAGCGCGCGCGGGAAACCAGGAACAGGAACAAGGGCGCGCCGAGCAGGGCGGTGAGGACGCCCACAGGCAGGCTCCGCCCGGCAGGGGCGAAGCGGATTGCAGTATCGGCGCCCAGCAGCAGTGTGCCGCCGATCAGCGCGGCGGGCAGGATGGCGCGGCCGGGGTGGCCGCCGACGAGCGGGCGGGCGAGCACGGGGGCGATCAGCCCGACAAAGCCGACGGCTCCGCTCACCGCGACGCAGGCCCCCAGACCGAGCGCGCTCAAGGCCACCGTGGCGCGGGTGAGGCGGCGCAGGTCGACCCCCATCGCCTCCGCCGCCTCGCTGCCCAGCGCGAGCCGGTCGTGGGTGGGGGCGAGCCGGAGCAGCGCCGCGGTGCAAAATAATGCGGGCACCGCCCCGGCGAGCGCTTGCTCGATCGACCTGTCGACGAAGCTGCCCATGAGCCAAGCGTAGGCGTCGTAGAATGCGAAGGGGGAGGGCGCGAGCGCGAGCGCGAGCGCTGTCAGCGCGCCGGCGAGCGTGCTCAGGGCGACGCCCGCGAGGAGCAGGGTCGCTGTGCCGCCGTCGCGACCGGCGAGGAGGAACAGGAGCGCCAAGGCGAGGGCCGCGCCCGCCACGCCGCCCAGCCCGACGGCGAGCGGGCCGGAGAAGCCAGCCAAGTAGGCCGTCGCCACCGCGCCGAGCGCCGCGCCCGAGCTCGCGCCCGTGACGTCGGGGGAAGCGAGCGGGTTGCGGAACAGGGCTTGGAGCGCCGCGCCGCTCGCGCCGAGCAGCGCGCCGTAGGACAGGCCGAGCAGCGCGCGTGGCAGGCGCAGTTCCGCGAGCACCGCGCGCGCGAGCGCCGGGTCGAGCCCGGCCAGGTCGCGCGCCGGCACGAGCAGGGAGAGCGCGGCCGCGAACAGCAGCGCGGTCCCGAGCGCGGCGG
>CADCVW010000011.1 GCA_902806235.1 uncultured Sphingomonadaceae bacterium
TGCTCGGCCAGCGCGAAGATCCGCTCGGCTTCATCCGGCATTCCCGCCATCTCGAATGCCGCGCACGCCTCAAGCGCCGTCTGCGGGTCCGCCTCCAGCCGGTTACCGTCTCGTATATGGTCCACGGCCGCACGAGTCTGCCCGAGCGCGAGCAGGAGCTCGGATAGGGGTACGTCGTCCAGATTGTCGCGCCGCTGGGCGAACTCAGCCGCAGAGAGCACCAGGCGCGCGAATGCCACGATGTCACCGCGTTCTTCGTCGGCTGGCAGCGCGCGGATCGCATCGGATTCGATTTGCTCGGCCGGACGCCCAGCCATGAACTGACGCCGGAACTCCTCCTGGGAGGCCATCGCCAGCACACCTTCGTGGTCACCTGCTTCGGCACGGTAGAACAACTCGTCCCATCGTACCGGGTGGTCATCCGGCGCAGCCGCGCAGTGTTCAGCGAGTTCGCGGAAGAGCGCGGCGTCGCCTCTGACCGAGCTCACGCCCGGGAGCGCGCGGGTGCGCTGCAGCAGGAAGACCCTGAAGCTGTTGTGGAAGAAGTGCAGTCTCCCGTCCGGCTCTCGCCGGAAGTAGTGGCCGAACCGGGTGTGCAACCGGTAGAGCGCCTCCGAGTCGGCCCACTCCTCCACCCAGGCGAGATCGACCGCGCCGCGAATACGAGCCAGCTTGGCGAGCAGCCGAACCAGCGAACGATCACTTTCAACCTGCTGCCAATGTGCGACGTACTGGGCGTCGATCCGCTCGCGGAATGGTTCAACGTGGGCCAACACTTCGGCTGCGGGAGCGGGTCCCGCTGAGCGCAGCTTGTTGAGGATGTACGCCAGAGCGAGGGGATGTCCATCCGAGAGAACGAAGATTCGCTCTGTCTCCTCCGCGTCCGGAGCCGGAGCGAGCCTGGCCTCGGATACCACGGCGACCACCGATTCACGTGAGAGGCGCCGCATCTGAAGGCGCCGCTCGGGCTCCTCGATCTGGTCCGCTACTTCGAATTGGAGGCCGGGTAACTGGTCAGTCTGTGAGCCGAGGACGAAATAGACGCCCTCCGGCACCTGTCCTGGTACCGGGAGATCAGCAAGCAACGGGCGTGTCGGTGCCTGCTCGCGTGCGATGTGGTCGAGCCCGTCGACCACGATGAGTGTCCTTCGGCCGGTGGCCCGGTAATCCTCACCGAGCCGGCGAAGCTGCTCGCGGAGGCGGGAAGCCAGCAGGTCCACATCGGGTCGCGCGAGGGCGTCGCCTGCAAGGAAGCCGTGCCGATCCAGCGCGAGCACCAGGTCGTGAAGGAAGTTGACCGACTCGCCGCGGCGTGCGTTCGGCTCGGCAGAATCCGGCACGTATGCGTAGTAACGCACCACCCTCTCCGTACGGTATCGGAGTGTACGGGTGAGCAGCGTGGACTTGCCGGAGCCTGGGGTGCCAAGGAGGATCAGGTACCCGCCCGGATGCCGAGCCAGGGCCGCGTCGAGGTCTCGCGCCGTATCGGTGATCTCACGATACGGTATCGTCGGGTCCGGGAACTCGTGCCTGCTTCGGAACTCCGCACGCTCGCGCCAACCGAGTTCAGCGAGCAACTCGTCTCTGCTCAGTTGAACGCGTCCCTGGCGCTCGGCGACAATTCGGAAAAGCGCGCCATTGAGCGCGTCGAGATCCTCACGCCATGCGGCCGCCTCGCGCGCAGTCGCCAGTGAATCGTTCACGACGATGGAGCGCGGTGTGTCGTCGGGCAGGGTGTATTCGAGGTCCAGGCGGCAGTCGCGAGCGAAGCGCTCGAATTCCGCTTCAGCTAGCCCGCTGGCCCGGACCAGAGTTTCCCAGGCAGAGCGCCAGCGTTCCGAACCGTGCGGCGCCGCGCCGGCGGCTTCCGCGGCTCTGGGCGTCCAATGCTGTGCCAGGAACGCAGCGAAGTGGGTGGGCTCACCGGGTGCGCCCGCGTCTGTCAACGAGTCGTTCGTGGACGGCCGATCATTTGTCACGAGGTGCACGACGACTCGGCGGCCGGGATTCGCGGCGCTCAGGCGCTGCCATCCGTCGGCGAGTTGAGCGATGAGGCTCGGGGCATCGGCCGAAGGCGTGACGAGTTGATGAAAGGTGAGAGTTCCCGGAAATCGAGACCACTTGACCTGCAACGCGTCGACGCGTCCAGGCGTGGCGATCTGCGCATCGTCGACACGACTGGCTCGCAAGTCGGCCAGGCGCACCCACTCCAGCGACCCGTCGCGGAGCCGCCGGAGGATCAGCCCCGCCGCGACGCGATACTGCGGCTGGTAGCCGCCAATTGCGCGGCGCTCACCCGCCGCGGGCGGGGTTTCCGGCCGGGCCGCGTCGCGTGGTGTCTATCCAAGCAGCCCAACGTCCGATCGACAGTTAGGATGGTACGCCGGCCGGCTCGCGCCGGGATTCCACACCCGTAACCGATCCCAGATGTGCAGCAGGCATTGATAGGTATCGACCCCCACGGGGTTGCCGGCCGCGCCCAACTCGTCGAAACGCTTGTCGGTGCCGGTCGCCGATAGGTTGATCTCGCCAAAGCCGAGCCGCCTGTTGTGCCCGCTCAGCCGTCCCTGCCAGCGCGTCGGCGGATGCCCCGCGGGGTCGCGCAGGTATACGGCCAGCAGGTTCCGGCCGTGCAGCCGGTGGGTCTGCGCGCAGTCGATCGCGTCCCACGGGACCGGCCGGTCCGACCATTCCCGGCTCAGCACCCCGTCGTCGTCCAGCCTGATCCGGATCCCGGACCCCGCGAAGCCGGCCAGGATGGCGGCCGCGCACAGCCCGAAGAAGGCAGCGGCGACCCAGCCGAACCAGGCGAAGCCGGGATTAGGCGCGGGGCCGAACAGCCCGGCCATCCACAGGCCGGCGGCGACGAAGGCGAGCGCGCCGGAGAACAACAGGAGGAGCTTGGCGGGGGAGCGGCGCGCGACGAACGGCTCCGCCCCGCTCAAGCCCGCGCGCCCTCCACCACCCCCACGCTGTTCCGCCGCAGCGCCTTGAGCACCGTTTCCACGATCGCCGCCGCGTCCAGCCCCGCCGCCGCATATTGCAGCTCGGGCTTGTCGTGGTCCTGAAAGACGTCCGGCAAGCGCAGCGTGCGCAGCTTCAGCCCAGCGTCGATCAGCCCCTCGTCGCTCGCCATGGTCAGCACGTGCGCGCCCAGGCCGCCCACCGCGCCCTCCTCCACCGTCACCGCAACCTCGTGGGAGGTGAGCAGGCGGCGGATCAGCGCCTCGTCGAGCGGCTTGGCGAAGCGCAGGTCGGCGACGGTGGCCGATAACCCCATCGCGTCCAGCTGGTCGGCGGCCTTGAGCGCCTCCTCCAGCCGCGTGCCGAGCGACATGATCGCCACTTGGCGCCCTTCGCGGACGATCCGCCCCTTCCCGATCGCCAGCGCCTGCGGCACCGCCGGCAGCGGCACGCCCGTCCCGTTGCCGCGCGGGTAGCGGAAGGCAATGGGGCCGCTGTCGTGGAGCGCGGCCGTGTGCACCATGTGCACCAGCTCCGCCTCGTCGGCGGCCGCCATCACCACCATGTTCGGGAGCGTGGCGAGGTAGGTCACGTCGAACGAGCCGGCGTGCGTCGCCCCGTCCGCGCCGACCAGCCCCGCCCGGTCGATGGCGAAGCGCACGGGAAGATTCTGTAGCGCGACGTCGTGCACCACCTGGTCATAGGCGCGCTGGAGGAAGGTCGAATAGATCGCGCAGAACGGGCGGTAGCCCTGCGCGGCCATGCCGGCGGCGAAGGTCACGCCGTGCTGCTCGGCGATGCCGACGTCGAAGCTTCGCTCGGGGAAGCGCTGCGCGAACTTGTCGAGCCCGGTGCCCGACGGCATCGCCGCGGTGATCGCCACCACCTTGGGATCGCGCTCGGCCTCGGCGAGGAGCGCCTTGGCGAACACGCCGGTGTAGGACGGCGGCCCGGCCTCCGCCTTGGCCTGCGCGCCCGTCACCACGTCGAACTTGACCACCCCGTGATACTTGTCCGCCGCGGCCTCCGCCGGGGCGTAACCGTGGCCTTTCCTGGTAACGACGTGGACCAGCATCGGCCCGTCGCCCGCGTCGCGCACGTTCTCCAGCACGGGGATGAGCTGGTCGAGGTCGTGGCCGTCGATCGGCCCGACGTAGTAGAAGCCGAGCTCCTCGAAGAGCGTGCCGCCTGTCACCATGCCGCGGGCGTATTCCTCCGCCTTGCGCGCCGCGTCGTGGACGGGCTTCGGCAGCTTGCGGGCAATGCGCCGCGCCAGGTGGCGAACGCCGAGATACTCGCGCGACGAGACGAGGCGCGCGAGGTAGGCGGAAAGCCCGCCCACCGGCGGCGCGATGCTCATGTCGTTGTCGTTGAGAATCACGACCAGCCGGTTCCCCGCGGCCTCCGCGTTGTTCATCGCCTCGTAGGCCATGCCAGCGGACATCGCCCCGTCGCCGATCACCGCGATCGCTTTGCCCGGCTGGCCGGCGAGCTTGTTGGCGGTGGCGAAGCCGAGCGCCGCGCTGATGCTCGTCGAGCTGTGCGCCGCGCCGAACGGATCGTATTCGGATTCCGACCGCTTGGTGAAGCCCGACAGTCCGCCGCCCTGCCGCAGCGTGCGGATGCGGTCGCGCCGCCCGGTGATGATCTTGTGCGGGTAGGCCTGGTGGCCGACGTCCCAGATCAGCCGGTCGCGCGGCGTGTCGAACACGTAGTGGATGGCGACGGTCAGCTCGACCACGCCGAGCCCGGCGCCCAGGTGCCCGCCGGTAACGGACACGGCGGAGACCATCTCCTGCCGGAGTTCGTCGGCGACCTGGCGCAGCCGGCCGGGTTCGAGCCGTCGGAGGTCCTCGGGCGTGCCGACCCGGTCGAGCAGGGGGGTGTGGGGCGTCATTCGATCTCTCTCCCCGCGCCTGCCCCCGAGCGCAAGTGGATTGGTGATGCAGAGCTTATCCGCAGGTGGCGCACCGCCCGCGCACCTCGATCAGCGGCCGTTCGGGCGCGAAGCCCGTCGCCGACGCCGCCTGCCGCACGCGCCCGGTCAGCAGGTCATCGTCCAGGTGGCTGGTCTGCCCGCACGCGTCGCAGATCAGGAAGATGCAGTCGTGCAAGCAGTCGGGGTGGCTGTTGACGACGTAGGCGTTGGCGCTCTCCACCCGACTGGCGAGGTTCGCCGCCACGAACAGGTCGAGAATTCGGTACACGCTGTTGGCGGCGACGCGGCGGCCAAGCCGCTGCGACACGGCTTCCGCCACGTCGTAGGCGGAGGCGGGGCGCTCAAACCCGGCGAGCGCGTCGTAGATCGCGGCGCGCATCGCGGTCCACTGCTCGCCCGCCTTTTCCAGCGCAGCGCGTGCGGCGTCGACAAGCGCGTCGCCCTGGTGCAGCTGGTGGTCGTGGAGGGCGTGGTTGTGGACCATGTAACGGAGATAGGCCTGCAGAGGGCAGGCAGCAAGCTTGGGGCAACTAGCCTTCTCCCCTTCAGGGGAGAGAGTTGGGAGAGGGGCCGAGCTGCAAGCTCGGTCCTTGCTAGGACCGTAGCAGTCTCTCCGCTGCGACTAAGCGCCGCGTGCCGCGCGGCCAAGTCTCGCTCCTCTTCCCCAAGGGAGAGAGGGCTGACGGGTCAGATCGTCGCCCGCCGGTTCAGGTCGTGGCCCAGCGCGAGGATGCCGACGCCCAGCACTGTATACAGCGTTTCCGCGCCCCCATGCGGCATCGACAGCGCGCCCGCCATCACGCCGAGCCCGAGCCCCCCCACCGCGGACGGCATCATGAAGCCGTGCTCGACGATGCCGCGGCCCAGCGCGACCACGCCCAGGCCGATCGCGAGCACCAAGCCGAACTCGTGAATATGCGGATCGAGCAGCACGCCGCCGACGGAGGCGAGCATCGCCACCAGCACCGCGCTCGCCAGGCAGTGGACGAGGCACAGGCCCGACAAGCCCATCGCCAAGCGGTCGAGCGCGCCTTCCCTGTATCCTGCGGACGTCATACGCGCCATGTAGCCGAGGCGCGCCGACGATACAACATCACGCAGGCGAATTTTGCTCCGTTCCGCTCTCCCCGGCGACGGCGTTTCGGGGCGCTGTCCTACAGCCCGCCTTTGCCGGTACAAGCGCCGCCATGCCGGGCCGCGCTCGTCCCCGCCCGTCCTCCGCGTCGTCCCATCCGCGCCTTGGTAGAGCCGCCGGGGAGGGCCTTCGGGGGTGGGCGCAGCGTCAACTTCATCAACTTTCCCCGGTTTTCCCCGCGCTTGCCCGTCCGGGCGCGCCCACCATATCGCGGGTGACATGAACGCCACCGCCGCGCGGGCTCCCCGCGCTCCCGCCCCCGCCCGTCCCCAGCCAACCGCGCGGCCTCTCGCCCTCGCGCGCTGGCTCCTCGCGGTCGCCGGGCTGGTCGTCGCGATGGTGATCGTCGGCGGTATCACCCGGCTCACCGAATCGGGGCTGAGCATCACCGAGTGGAAACCGGTCACCGGCGCGATCCCGCCGTTGAACGCGGCAGACTGGGAGGAAGCATTCGCGCTTTACAAGGCTACGCCCGAGTACCAGCAGGTCAACCGCGGCATGAGCCTCGGCGACTTCAAGTTCATCTTCTTTTGGGAGTATATCCACCGCCTGCTCGGCCGCGTCATCGGGCTCGCCTTCGCGCTGCCCTTGGCCTGGTTCGCGTGGAAGCGCGCGATCCCGCGGGGCTACGGCTGGCGCCTTGTAGTGCTGCTCTGCCTGGGCGGCCTGCAGGGCGCGATCGGCTGGTGGATGGTCGTCTCCGGCCTGGCCCAGCGCACGGACGTCAGCCACGTCCGGTTGGCGGTCCACCTTCTCACCGCCCTGCTCATCCTGGGCGGGCTGGTGTGGACCGCGCTCGACCTGCGCGCGCTCGGCGCCCGCCGCGTGGCGCGTCCCGTGCGGATGCCCACGCTCGCCGTGTGGACCTTCTCCGTGCTCGCGCTCCAGCTCATGTTCGGGGCCTACGTCGCGGGGCTGGACGCCGGCTACGCCTTCAACAGCTGGCCCAAGATGGGCGAGGAATGGTTCCCGGGCGGCACGCCGATGCTCCAGCCCTGGCTCACCAACCTCGTCGACAACCCCATCGTCGTACAGTTCGTCCACCGCTGGCTCGCCTGGGTCGTCGCCGGCTTCTCGCTCCTCCTCGCCTGGCGCGCGGCGCGGGCCGGGTTCAAGGGCGCGGCCCACGCCCTGGCGTTCCTGGTGCTGTTCCAGATCGGGTTGGGCATCGCCACGCTCCTGTCCGGGGTGGAGCTGTGGGTGGCGGTCGCGCACCAGGGCACCGCCGCGCTGCTCGTGGTTGCCACCGCGCTGGCGGCGCACCGGCTGGGCGAAGCGCGGACGCGGATCGTCCGTGCCGCCTGACGTCATTACCGTCTACGCGACCTTCGCCGATCGGGCCGAGGCCGAGCGGGTCGCCCAGGCGCTGGTGGACGAGCGGCTCGCCGCCTGCGCCAACCTGCTCGGCCCCTGCCGCTCGATCTATCGCTGGGAGGGGACCGTGGAGCGCGCCGACGAGGTTCCCGCGCTGTTCAAGACCACGGCGGACGCCGCGCCCCGCCTGCTCGCCCGACTGGCCGAGCTGCACGGCTACGACGTCCCCGCAGCGGTCGCCTGGCCGGCCGTCGACGCGCTCGCGCCCTACGCCGCCTGGGTGGGCGAAAGCACAAGGTAGCGGGATACCTCACGCGAGAGCCGCGCATTCCTTGACTTTTCGGGCCGCTCCGGCGAATAGTGCCCGTCGACGCCGCCTCGCATCCCGGGGCGGCGCTCCCGTTTCAGACACAAGGACGCCCCCATGAAGGCGCTGATGAAGACGACCCGCTCGGCGAAGCCGGCGGAAGTCGAGAAGAAATGGCATCTGATCGACGCCGACGGCCTGGTGGTCGGCCGGCTCGCGACGATCGTCGCCAACATCCTGCGCGGCAAGCACAAGCCGAGCTACACTCCCCACGTCGACTGCGGCGACCATGTGGTCGTGATCAACGCGGACAAGGTCCGCTTCACTGGCCGCAAGCTGCAGCAGCAGACCTACTACAAGCACACCGGCTACGCCGGTGGTTTGAAGGAGATCACCGCCGCCAAGGTGCTCGCCGGCCGCTTCCCCGAGCGCGTGCTCGAAAAGGCGGTGGAGCGCATGGTGCCCCGTGGCCCGCTCGGCCGCGACCAGATGCGCGCGCTGCACCTCTATAACGGGACGGAGCATCCCCACGCAGGCCAGCAACCGCAAGCGCTCGACGTCGCCGCGATGAACCCCAAGAACAAGGTTGGTGCCCGATGACCGACAATCGCCAATCGCTCGCCGACCTGGCGGCGCTCGCCGCCCAGCAGGCCGCCGCGCCGGCGCCCGCCCCGACCGCGGAAGGCGCGGACGTGGACGAAGCGTTTCTCGTCCCGACCTTCGAGCCGACCCCGCTGCGCGAGCAGCAGATTGACAAGCAGGGCCGTGCCTACGCCACTGGCCGCCGCAAAAACGCGATCGCCCGCGTGTGGCTGAAGCCGGGTTCGGGCAAGATCACGGTCAACGGCCGCGACCAGGAGGTCTACTTCGCGCGCCCCACCCTGCGCCTCGTCATCAACCAGCCGTTCGGCGTCGCCGAGCGCGAAGGCCAGTACGACGTGGTGTGCACGGTGACCGGCGGCGGCCTGTCCGGCCAGGCGGGCGCGGTGAAGCACGGCATCGCTCAGGCGCTCACCCGGTTCGAGCCGGTGCTGCGCGCCCCTGTGAAGTCCGCGGGCTACCTCACCCGCGATCCGCGCGTGGTGGAGCGCAAGAAGTACGGCCGCGCCAAGGCGCGGCGCTCGTTCCAGTTCTCCAAGCGCTGACGCGGCCGGGCGCAGCCGCGCTGCGCCCGGACTCGCGGCGAGCCGGCCGCCGGCCGCCGTGTTCGCACGGCGAGCCGACCGACGGCGCGGCTCCACCGCGACGCTCTTTCTCGAACCCCGCCCGTCCCTACCAGGGCAGCGCGTCGCCCTTGTAGTCCACGAACGGCGGCACGCCCTCCCCGCGCTCCAGCACGCTCGCCAGCCCCCGCGCGCTGTCCTCTACGGAGAGCGGCGCGTTTGGCCCGCCCATGTCCGTCTGGACCCAGCCCGGATGGAGCGACAGCACGCGGGCGCGACCCTTCAGCTCGGCGTCTAGGCTGCGCACCGCCATGTTCAGCGCCGCCTTGCTCATCCTGTACAGGTCGTAGCCGCCGGACTTGTTATCGGAAACCGAGCCCATGGTGGACGACATCAGCGCCACCGTGCCGCCGTCGGTGATCTTGCCCGCGGCGAGCAGCCGACGCGCCAAGCGCACGGGGCCGGCGGCGTTGGTCATCATCAGCTCGCCCAGCTCCTCCGCGGTGACCTCCTCGACGGAGGCGTGGCGCGGGCCGCTCACCCCGGCGTTGACGACGAGGAGGTCGAGCGGCGCGCTCACTCGCTCAATCAGCGTGTCGGCGGAGGCGGCGTCGGCGATGTCCGCCCGCTCGACCTCGATCCCGGCCTCGCGCAGCGCCGCCTCGTCCTCCGGCCGGCGCACGGTGCCGGTGACGCGCCAGCCGCGGGCGCGAAGGTCCTTCGCCAGCCCCAGCCCGATGCCGCGCGAGGCGCCGACGATCAGCGCGGTCCGTCCATCAGCCATTCGCCGCCTCCATAGTCCTGACCCGGACGTCCAGCCGCCCGGCGTTGACCGTCAGCTCGTTGAACGACGGCCGGGTAGCGCGCACGCGCTCGGAGAGCGTCCCCGCGCCGATCAGCCGGACGGAGCGGTTACCGACGGTGAAGCGCTTGTCGAACGGGTCGTGGACGTGGCCGGACAGCACCGCGTTCGCGCCGGCCCGGGCCAGCGCGTCGAGCGCTTCCACCCCGCCTCGCGTGCGCCCGGCGGAGTGGAAGCCTTCCGGGTCGAGCAGGGGATGGTGGCAGGTGACGATCTTGACGTGCTCGTCGGGCGCGGCGGCGAGCATGGCCTCCGCCGTTGCCACGTGCCGGTCGCGCACCCAGCCGTAGGACCAGTTGAGTCGCCACTGCGCCCGCGCTGTGGTGCGCAGCGGGACGAGGGCGATGCCCGCGATCTCCAGCGGGCGCTCGATCGCGCGCTCCAGCTCCTTGTAGCGGGCATATGGCGAGATCAGCCGCTCGACGAGGTTGTGGACGGGCAAGTCGTGGTTGCCGGGCTCCACCGTCATCGGGGTGTCGAGCGCGCACAGATATTCGAGCGCGGCGGCGTACTCGCTGCGGCGGCCGCGCATGGTGAGGTCGCCGGTGCAGATCACCGCGGCGGGCCGCTCCGCGCGGACCGCGGCGGAGAACCAAGCGAGCGCTTCCTCGTCCTCCGCGCCGAAGTGAAGGTCGGAAACGTGGAACAGCGTGGGCATCGGGGGTGAATGGACGGAGGGCGCGCGGGGTTCCGTCGCGCGCCCGCCCGTGCCACCACGGCCGAAACGACAAAGGAGCGTCCACCCATGGCCACCGTAGTCCCCCCGCCGCTGTCCGGCGGCCGCGGCCCGCGCCGGCAAGGCGCGCTCTACTCGGGCGGGCTGACGGGGGAGCGGCCGGTCGTGCCCGCGCTCCTGCTCGAGCTGAAGGCGGCGGCGGAGCGCGCGATGGAGCCGCGCGCCTACGGCTATCTCCACTCGGCAGGGATGCACCGCACGGTGGACGCCAACCGGGCGGCGCTGGACGCCCTGCGCATCGTGCCGCGGATGCTCCGCAACGTCGCGGTGCGCGACACCTCCACCACCCTGTTCGGCCGCACCCTGCCCGCCCCCGTCCTCCTCGCCCCCATCGGCGTGCAGGAGCTGGCGCACCCGGAGGCCGACCTCGCCACGGCGCGAGCGGCGGCCTCGCGCGGCGTGCCCATGATCTTCTCCAACCAGGCGAGCGTGCCGATGGAGGCGTGCGCCACGGCGATGGGCGACGCCCCGCGCTGGTTCCAGCTCTACTGGGGCAAGAACGACGACTTCGCGCGCTCGCTCGTGGAGCGGGCGGAGGCCTGCGGCTGCGAGGCGATTGTCGTTACCCTCGACACCACCATGCTCGGCTGGCGGCCGGTGGACCTCGATCACCAGTTCCTGCCCTTCATGCTCGGCCAAGGGCTCGCGCAGTACACGAGCGACCCGGTCTTCCGGAGCCTGCTGCAACGCCCGCCGGAGGAGGACGTCCTGGCGGCCGCGCAGCTGTTCTCCCGCATCTACTCGGACCCAAGTTTGGACTGGGAGCGGCTGCGCAGCATCCGCCGCTGGACCAAGCTGCCGGTTGTGCTGAAGGGCATCCAGCACCCCCGCGACGCTGCCCACGCCGCGGCGGAAGGGTGGGACGCGATCGTCGTCTCCAATCACGGCGGGCGGCAGGTAGACGGCGCGGTGGGCAGCGCCGCCTGCCTCGCTGCCTGCGTCGACGCGGTGGGCGGACGCTGCCCCGTGCTGTTCGACAGCGGCGTGCGCGGCGGGGCGGACGTGTTCAAGGCGCTGGCGCTGGGGGCCACGGCCGTGCTGCTCGGGCGGCCGTACATTTGGGGGCTGGCGGTCGCGGGCGAGGCAGGGGTGGCGGCGGTGATCGACAACCTCGTCGCCGACTTCGACCTGACGATGGGGCTGGCGGGGGTGAAGGACGTGGGGGAGATTACACGCGAGTGGTTGGCGGGCTGAGTCAGCAGGGCTCCTGGACGACTATTCCGATTAGTTGCATTTGATGAATGCAGGCTTCCTTCGGGCAACATCGATGGCAAAGGTCACGACCGAACAACCACCATCCAAGACAATGGGTAACTTATTACGTGTGACCCAGAGCCGACTAGGCTGTCCGCCTAAAACGTAGACAGCGCGCACTTTCTTCTGACTATCACCCACTCATGCGTAATGTCGACGGTACTGGGAGACAGCAGCCGAACCTGTCGGAAGCACGATCCGAGCTTCAATCCGAGCCATCTGACGTTCTTCGGGACTAAGTTGAATTTCGGTGTCGAAATGGTGCGCGCATCCACCAAACAAGAGTGCGCCAGTCATGATTACTCGCAGTCTTACGCTAAGCACCTTGATCCTAATCAGCGCAGCTAACCCCGCTCATCCAACCGCCGCCCCAGCCCCACGAACAGGTAGATCAGCGGCGGCACCAGCACGGCCGACAGCACCACCTTCGCCAGCATTTGGCCGCCGAGCAGCGGGCCGATGGGGAACACGCCGTAGAAGGCGATGGTAACGAAGAGCAGCGTGTCGACGACCTGGCTCAGCGCGCTCGCCGCGCCGGCCCGCAGCCACAGCAGCCGCCCGCCCTCGCGCCGCAGCGCTGAGAAGATGGTGACGTTGAGGAGTTGGCTGACGCCGTAGGCGATGATGCCGCCCGCCATCAACCGCGGGCTCTGGCCGAGGATGAGCTGGAAGCCGGCCAGCCGCTCCGGCTCCATCTTGGGCGAGGCGGGGACCGCCAGCGTCAGCGCGATCAGCGCCATGGATGCGAGCAAGGGCACGAAGCCCCACAGCACCAGCCGGTTCGCCGCCTCGCGCCCGAACAGTTCGGCGGTGGCGCTCGACAGCACGACGAGGAGGAGGAAGGCGAAGATGCCCGCCTCCACCGCTAAGGGCCCCAGCGCGGCCTGCTTGTTGCCGAGCACGCCGGCGAGCACGGTCATGCCACCGTAGAGGAGGGCGAAGAGGAAGAGTGAGCGGGGGATTGTGGGGGCGGGCGTGGCGTCCATGCGCCCGAGTAGGCGGAGCGCGCCGCTCCGGGCAAGCGCGACCTTAGCCCCTTCCCTTCAGAGGGAGGGTTGGGGTGGGGCAGTTCAACCTGGGCCTACCCTTGCCGCGTATGCGCCTCGCACTTCGGCCCCATCCCAACTCCTCCGTACAAGGGGAGGGGCTTTCCGTCCTGCAACCAACCGTGGCGCTCCGCCCCGGAACCCGCTAGCGGATCGTCCAGCCACTAACCCATGTCGTCCCTGCCCTCCCCTCCCCGCCTCGACGTGCTCGCCATGGGCGACGCGATGGTCGACGTGATCGCGCCGGCCGACGACGCGTTCCTCGTCCGCGAAGGGCTGCCGAAGGGCTCCATGCGCCTCATCGACGCGGCCGAGGCGGCGCGGCTCTACGCGCTGATGGGGCCGGCCAAGGCGACCAGCGGCGGCTCGGCGGCGAATACCGCGGCGGGGCTCGCCGCGCTCGGCCGGCGCGTCGGCTTCGTCGGCCAGGTGGCGGACGACCAGCTGGGCGCGATCTTCGCCCACGACCTCCGCGCGCAGGGGGTGGAGTACGGCACGCCGCGGTGCGCGGACGGCACGCCGACCGGCCGCTGCCTGATCCTCGTCACCCCCGACGCGCAGCGGACCATGAACACCCACGCGGGCGCGTCGCACCGGCTGACGGTTGCTGACCTCGACGAGGGACAGATCAGGGACGCCGCCATCCTCTACCTCGAAGCTTATTTGTGGGCCGCCCCCGGCCCGCGCGCGGCGATGCAGCGCGCGGCCGGCATCGCCCGCGACGCGGGGCGGCGGGTCGCCTTCACCTTATCGGACGTCGCCTGCATCCGGCGCGACCGCGACGCGCTGGTCGAGCTGATCGACGCGGGGCTGGTCGACCTGCTGTTCGGCAACGAGGCGGAGATCTGCGCGATTGCCTCCGAGCCCGACTTCGACCGCGCAGTGGACAAGCTCGCCGGCCGCGTGCCGCTGCTCGTCGCGACCTGCGGGGCGCAGGGGGCGCTCGCCGTCGACCGCGGCGAGCGGGTGACGGTGCCCGCCGTGTGGGTGACGTCGGTCGTCGACACCACAGGCGCGGGCGACCTGTTCGCCGCGGGCTTCCTCGCCGGCGACGCCGAGGGCCGGCCCACCGCGCAGTGCCTCCGCATGGGCGCGCTCGCCGCGTCGGAGGTGATCGCCCACTACGGCGCGCGGCCGGAAACGGACCTGCGCGCCTTGTTCGCCCGCGAGCTCGCGGCGTGAGGCGGCTCGCCGTCTACTGCGGGGCGAGCATGGGCGCGGACCCGGCCTACGCCGCGGCGGCAGACGCCCTCGGGGCGGCCATCGCCGAGCGCGGGATCGGGCTGGTCTACGGCGGCGGGCGGCTGGGGCTGATGGGCGTGGTGGCGGACAGCGCGCTCCGGCACGGCGGCGAGGCGCACGGGGTGATCCCGCAGGCGCTGGTCGACCTGGAGGCGGCGCACCGCGGGCTCACCGAGCTCCACGTCGTCACCACCATGCACGAGCGCAAGGCGAAGATGACGGAGTTGTGCGACGCCTTCGTCGCACTCCCCGGCGGCATCGGCACGCTCGACGAGCTGTTCGAAGCGTGGACGTGGAACGCGCTCGGCTACCACGCCAAGCCGTTCGCCCTGCTCGACGTCGGCGGTTTCTGGCGGGGGCTGACGGGGTTCCTCGACACGGTGGCGGAAAGCGGCTTCATGTCCGGCCCGCGCCGCGCGCAGCTGCTCTACGCCGAAGGCGTGGACGAGGCGCTGGATCTGCTGACGGACGCGACGGCGCGGGCGGAACGGAAGGTGGTGTTGTGACGGGCGAGCTGAACCGCATCCTCTTGCCCCTGCTCGGCATGGGCGTGCTGATCCTGATCGCCTACGCTTTGTCCTCCGACCGCCGGGCGATCCGCCCCCGCGTGGTCGCCGCCGCCTTCGCGCTGCAGGCGGGCATCGCCGTGCTCGTGCTCTACACGCCCTGGGGCCGCGCCGCGATCGCCACCATGGCGCGCGGCGTCAGCAACCTGCTCGGCTACGCCAACCAGGGCACCGAGTTCCTGTTCGGCCCGTCGGCGAACAACCCGCTGGCGCTCACCTTCGCCTTGGGCGCGCTGCCGGTCATCATCTTCTTCGCTTCGCTCGTCGCCATCCTGTATCACCTCGGCGTCATGCAGCGCGTGGTGCGCTGGGTCGGCGGGGCGATCGGCGCGATCACGGGAATCGGACGGGTGGAGAGCTTGAGCTCCGCCGCCAACATCTTCGTCGGGCAGAGCGAGTCGCCCCTGGTGATCCGCCCCTATCTACCCGGCCTGTCCCAGTCGCAGCTGTTCACGGTGATGACCGTCGGCATGGCGGGCGTAGCGGGGACCATCCTCGCCGCCTACGCGTCGCTGCTGGGCGAGCGCTACCTTCCCTACCTGCTCGCCGCCGCCTTCATGTCCGCGCCCGGCGGCATCCTGATGGCCAAGATCATGATGCCCGACGAGCCGGGCGCCGGGGCGGTGCCGGACGAGGCGGTGGACGACGACGCGTTCGAAGAAGGCGAGCGGCCGGCCAACGTCATCATGGCCGCCGCGCAGGGCGCGCAGACGGGAGTGCGTTTAGCAGTCGCGGTGGGCGCGATGGTGTTGAGCTTCGTAGCGCTCGTGGCGTTGGCCAACGGGCTGCTCGGCGGGGTGGGCGCGTGGTTCGGGGTCCCCGACCTCAGCTTCCAGCGGCTCGTCGGCTTCCTCTTCCAACCGATCATGTTCCTCCTCGGCGTGCCGTGGAGCGAAGCGGGCGTCGCGGGCGGGCTGTTCGGGACCAAGATCGTGCTGAACGAGTTCGTCGCCTTCATCGACCTCGGCAAGATCGGGCCGGACGCGCTGAGCGAGCGCGCCCGGGCGATCGTCACCTTCGCGCTGTGCGGCTTCGCCAACTTCTCCTCCATCGCCATCCAGATGGCGGTGACGGGCGGGCTCGCCCCCAACCAGCGGCCCAACATCGCGCGGCTGGGCCTGAAGGCGCTGGTCGCGGGCAGCTTGGCCAACCTGATGAGCGCGGCCTTGGCGGGGCTGCTCCTGAGCCTGTAAGGAGCGACGCATGAGCACCGTCCTAGCACCCCGCCCGGAGGCGCTGTCCTCCGTTTCCCTCGCCGCCGCCGACCGCGACGCGCAAGGCTTCGCCGACGCGCTCGGCTCCTCCTTCGAACGCTACGGCTTCGCGGTGATCGCCGACCACGGCATCCCTGCCGACCTGATCGCCCGCGCCGAGGATCGCGCCCGCGCCTTTTTCGCGCTGAACGAGGAGGTGAAGCGCCAGTACCACGTCCCGAACGGCGGCGGCGCGCGCGGCTACACCCCGTTCGGCATCGAGACCGCCAAAGGCGCAACGCACCGCGACCTCAAGGAATTCTGGCACGTCGGCCGCGAACTGCCGGAAGGTCACCCGTTCCGCCAGTACATGGCCCCGAACCTGTGGCCCGACACGGAAGTGCCCGGCTTCCGCGACACCTTTCTCCAACTGTTCGCCGCCTTCGACCGGGCGGGCGCGCGGGTGCTGGAAGCGATCGCCCGCCACCTCCGGCTCAGCCCCGACTTCTTCGCGGACACGGTGCGCGACGGCAACTCCGTGCTGCGCCTCCTTCACTACCCGCCGATCCCCGCCGACGCGCCGGGCGTGCGGGCGGGGGCGCACGAGGACATCAACACCATCACCCTGCTGCTCGGCGCGGCGGAGGCGGGGCTCGAGCTCCTCGACCGCGACGGGAACTGGCTGCCGGTCAAGCCGCCGGAGGGCGCGCTCGTGGTCAACATCGGCGACATGCTGCAGCGGCTGACCAACCACCGGCTGCCGTCGACCTCCCACCGCGTGGTCAACCCGCCGCCCGAGCGCCGCGGCCGGTCGCGCTACTCGATGCCCTTCTTCCTGCACTTCCGGCCGGACTACCTGATCGAGACGCTGCCCGAGTGCGTCGACGCCGCGCACCCGAACCGCTACCCGGAGCCGATCACCAGCCACGAGTTCCTCCAGGAGCGGCTGCGGGAGATCAAGCTGGCCTAGGCGGAACGTCCGCCTTCAACCCGCGTCCTTCAGGTTCGCCGGGCCGAACCCCGCCGGGATCAGCTCGGAGATGCGCCGCGCCTCCGCCCGCGCGCCGTCACCGCTGGCGGAGACCACCTCCACGTCGCGCCCCGCCACCTGCGCGGCTTCCAGGATCGACTGGCGGCAGCCGCCGCAGGGCGTAACCACGCCCTCGCCGACGAGCGCATCGTCCTCCACGCGCCCGCCCGCAACCGCGATGCGCGCGATGCGTCCCAGACCGAACGCTCCTTGCGCCGCCGTCAGCGCTGCCAACTCCGCACACACGCCGAGCCGGTAGCAGGCGTTCTCCATGTTCGCGCCCACCGCCACCTCGCCGTCGACCGACTCGACCGCGCAGCCCACGGCGAAGCGGGAATAAGGGGCGTAGGCGCGCAGCGCGGCTTCGCGGGCGCGCTCAATCAGGGGGTCGGACTTCTCGGACATGGCTGCCCCCTACCCTGTCAGCCCCGAGCTTGTCGAAGGGCGAACTCCGCACGCCGCGGTCGGTCCTTGGCTCCCGCCCTTCGACAAGCTCAGGGCTGACGGATAGGGAAAGGCCGATCGTGCAAGCGGAAGTCGACCTCCATGCGTAAGCTCCTCCTCGCCGCCGCGGCGCTGCTCCCGCTCGCTGCCTGCGCCACCCCCGGCGAGCGCGGCGGCGGCACCGCTGCCCCCGTCACCGTGCGCCTGATCGGGCTCAACGACTTCCACGGCAACCTGGAGCCGCCGGGGGTATCGGTCGATCACCCCGCCCCCGGCGAAGGCGCGGCGCGGGTGCCCGCGGGCGGCGCGGCTCACCTCGCCTCCGCCGTGCGTGCGCTCCGCGCCCAAGGGCCGCACAGCCTCGTCCTGTCCGCGGGCGACATGATCGGCGCCTCGCCGCTGGTCTCCGCCCTGTTCCTCGACGAGCCGACGATCGCGGCAATGAATCTGGTCGGCGTCGACTACAACGCGGTCGGTAACCACGAATTCGACCGGGGCCGGGCGGAGCTCCTCCGCATGCAGCGCGGCGGGTGCGGGAAGAATACGACGCGCGAGCCCTGCGCGGTGGAGCCGTTCGCGGGGGCGCGCTTCCCGTTCCTGTCGGCCAACGTCTGGAAGGAGGACGGGACCCCGCTGTTCGCGCCCTACGCGATCCGCAGCTTCGGGCGCGGCGCCGCCCGGGTGAAGGTCGCGATTGTCGGCGCGACGGTGAAGGAAACGCCGACGCTGGTCACTCCCGCGGGCGTTGCAGGGCTGAGGTTCGGCGACGAGGCGGAGGCGGTGAACGCGCTCGTCCCCGAGCTGAAAGCCAAAGGCGCGGACGCGATCGTGGTGCTGATCCACCAGGGCGCGCGGACGAGCGGCGGCTATTCGGACGCGAACTGCCCGGGGCTCGAAGGCGACATCCTGCCGATCCTCGACCGGCTCGATCCGGCGGTGGACGCGGTGGTGTCCGGCCACACGCACCGCGCCTACGTCTGCGACTACGCCCGAACGGGCGCGGCGAAGCCGCTGCTGCTCACCAGCGCCGGGCGCTACGGCACGCTGGTCACCGACATCGCGCTGGAGATCGATCCCGCCGCGGGCCAGGTAGTGGCCAAGCGCGCGCGCAACCTGATCGTCCAGGGCGAAGGCTTCGCCGCGGCGCCGAACACGGACGCCGTGCCGCGCTTCCCGGCCGAGCCGGGCGTCGCCGCCCTGGTCGCGCGCTACGCCGCGGCCGCCCGGCCGGTCGCTGCGCGGCCCGTCGGTCGGCTGTCCGCCCCCGCTGCCCGGACTAACAACGAGGCGGGCGAGAGCGTGCTCGGCAACCTCGTCGCCGACGCCCAGCTCGCGGCGACGCGCGGGGCCGGCGCGCAGGTGGCGCTGATGAACCCGGGCGGGTTGCGCGCGGACATCGCGCCCGATCCGCGGGGCGACGTGAGCTTCGGCCAGCTGTTCGCTGCGCAGCCCTTCGCCAACCTGCTGGTGGTCAAGACGCTCACCGGGCGGCAGCTGCGCGCGCTGCTGGAGCAGCAGTTCGCGAGCGGGACGAACAGCGCGGAGCAACCGAACGTGCTGTCGCCCTCGGCGAACCTGTCCTTCGCCTACGACCTGACCCGGCCCGCGGGCGCGCGGATCGCGGCGCTGACGATCGACCGGCGGCCGGTGCGCGACGAGGAGCGCTACCGGGTCGCGGTGAACAGCTTCCTGAGCGGGGGCGGCGACAACTTCACCGTGCTCCGCGAAGGGGCCGACCCGGTCGGCGGCGCAGTCGACGTGGACGCACTGGAGGCTTATTTCCGCGCCCGCCCGGTGGTGACGCCGCCGGCGCTGGGGCGGGTGCGACGGGTGGACTCGCCGGCGAGCAGATGAGCATCACCCAACCCAGTAAATCCTGAGCCTATGGTCGTCCTTCGCCGCCCCTACCGGAACGGCGGCTCGTCGAAGCTCCGGAGCTTGCGCGAGTGGAGCCGCACCCCGTCGCGCGCCAGCACCCGCAGCGCTTCGATGCCAATGGCGAGGTGCTGGCCGATCGCGCGTTCGTAGAAGGCGTTGGCCTGGCCGGGCAGCTTGATCTCGCCGTGGAGCGGCTTGTCCGACACGCAGAGCAGCGTGCCGTAAGGCACGCGGAAGCGGTAGCCTTGCGCCGCCACCGTCGCCGACTCCATGTCGATGGCGACCGCGCGCGACTGGTTGAAGCGCAGCGCCGAATGAGTGAAGCGCAGCTCCCAATTGCGGTCGTCGGTGGTCACCACCGTGCCCGTGCGCAGCCGGTTCTTGAGCTCGTGCGCCTCTTCGCCCGTGACCCGCTCGGCCGCCTCGAACAGCGCCTGCTGCACTTCGGCGATCGGCGGGATGGGCACCTCCGTCGGCAGCACGTCGTCGAGCACATGGTCGTCGCGGAGATAGGCGTGGGCAAGCACGTAGTCGCCGATGGTCTGCGACGGGCGGAGCCCACCGCAGTGGCCGATCATCAGCCACGCTTCAGGTCGCAAGACGGCCAGGTGGTCGCAGATCGTCTTGGCGTTGGACGGGCCGACGCCGATGTTGACCAGGCTGATGCCCGTCCCGTCCTGCGCCAGCAGGTGGTAGGCGGGCATCTGGTGCCGCCGCCAGCTGCCCGCGGCGACTTGGGCCTCCGCGTCCGCCGAGTCGCGCGAGACAACCACGCCGCCGGGCGCGGACAGCGCGGTGTAGGGGCTGTCAGGCGCCCGGAGCTCGCCCACCGCCCAGCGCACGAACTCGTCGACGTAGCGGTGGTAGTTGGTGAACAGGAGGTAGCGCTGCAGGTGCTCGGCGGGCGTGCCCGTGTAGTGGCGCAGCCGCGCGAGGGAGAAGTCGACGCGCGGGCCGTCGAACAGGGACAGCGGGCGCGACTCGCCGTGCGCCCACGTCCCGTCCACGATCTCGTCGCCGATGTGGGACAGCTCCGTTGTCGGGAACCAGCGGGCGAGATCGGCGGCGCGCACCTCGTCCAGGCGTAGGTCGTCGGTGCCGTCCAGCACGTACGGGTAGGGGATCTCGCTCGCGGACGTGCCGACCGACACGGTCACCCCGTAGTCGGCGACGAGCAGGCCGAGCTGCTCGAGCAGATAGTCGCGGAACAGGCGCGGGCGGGCGACGCTGGTTGCGTAGCGCCCCGGCTGGTTCAGCCGCCCGAAGGCGCGCGGCGGGAAGCGCACGGCCCCTTCCGAAGCATAGTCGACGCGCAGTTCGGGATAGGCGAATAGTCCGCGTGCGCGGGCCGCCGGGTTGGGCCGCTCGCCGTCGCGGAGGAAGCGCGCGAGCCCGGTGCGCAGGCAGGCGACCGAGCGATCGTAGCGCTCGGCCAGCTCGTCAATCAGCGCGGGAAGGTCTTCGACTCGGGTCATCCCCGGCCCATGCACCGCGGGTGTGGCCCGGCCAACCCACCCGGCCCGAAAAGCGCACTCGCGGGGCCGTTGTGCGTTGCACAAAAGCCATAGCCTGATTTAAACGCACGGCCTGTCACCGGGCTGTCACGGTTCCGGTGTTGGGGGTTCTCGTTCCGCAAATTCTCGGCCCGGCGCATAGGCTTGCGTCCACCCATGGAGCTATTCGCATGACCCGCTTTCTGTTGACCGCCGCCACGATCGCGCTCGTCGCGCCGGGCGTGGCCTTCGCCCAGTCGACCGGTAGCCAGGAGGTCGAGGAGGAGATCGTCGTCACCGGCTCGCGCACCAGCAACGGCGTAGAGGGCATCGTCACGCCCGAAGGCACCAAGGCGCGCGGCGTGCTGACGCAGGAGTTCATCGCGCGGCAGTCGCCGGGCCAGTCGATCCTGAACGCGATCAACGTTCTGCCCGGCGTCAACTTCGTGAACAACGACCCTTACGGTTCCAGCGGCGGCAACGTCCGCATCCGTGGGTTCGACGGCAACCGCATCAGCCTGACCTTTGACGGCCTGCCGCTCAACGATACGGGTAATTACGCGATCTTCTCCAACCAGCAGCTCGACCCGGAGCTGATTGAGGAGGTCAACGTCAACCTGGGCGCGACGGACATCGACAGCCCGACCGCGTCGGCCGCCGGCGGCACCATCAACTACCGGACGATCATCCCCGGCCGAAGCCTCGCGCCGCGCGCCACCGCGTCCATCGGCGAGGACAGCTACACCCGCATCTTCGGGTTGCTCGACCTCGGCACGATCACGCCGTTCGGCACGCGCGCCTTTGTCTCGGCCTCGACGGCCCGCAACGACAAGTTCAAGGGCCCGGGTCGCATTCGCAAGCAGCAGTACAACGCGCGACTGTACCAGGAAATCGGCGGCGGCGACGACTTCATTTCGATCGCCGGCCACTACAACCAGAACCGCAACAATTTCTACCGCAACCCATCGATCAATGATCTGCGGACGCTGGCGGTGGGCCAAGGCATCACCGTTCCGGCGAACACCACCTTCACCTCGGCAAGCCCGCTGGTGATCGGCGGCTTCGGCGAAGGCTTCAACAGCGCGATCTTCAATTTCGAGAACGACCGCTTCTGCGCAAACACGACGCTGACCAACGGCACCGCCGGGCGGCCCAACGTTGCTAGCCCGTCGTGCACCAGCTACTTTAACCTGCGCGTCAATCCGTCGAACACCGGCAACGTCCGCGCCAACTCGCGCTTCACCTTAAGCGATCGGCTGGTGCTGACGATCGATCCGTCGATTCAGTTTGTGCAAGCGAACGGCGGCGGTTTCACCACGCTCGCGGAGAACGCGCCGCGCGTGCGCTCCGGCCTGACGGCGGCGGGCGTTGACTACAACGGCGACGGCGACGTGCTCGACACCGTGCAGTTCTACACCCCCAACAACACCCGCACGCGCCGCATCGGCCTGACCTCGTCGCTGATCTTTGACGTGACGGACGAGCACCGCCTGCGCGTCGCCTACACCTACGACCGCGGCCGCCACCGGCAGACGGGCGAGTGGGGCTTCCTCGATCCCGCCACCGGCAACCCGGACAGCGTGTTCGGCGGGCTGGAAGGCACGCCGGTGCTCGACGCGGCGGGCAACCAGATCCAACAGCGCGACCGGCTGTCCTTCGCCATCCTCAACCAGATTTCCGGCCAGTATATCGGCCGCTTCTTCGACCGCCGGCTGCGGGTCGAGGCGGGGCTGCGCGCGCCGTTCTTCAAGCGCGAGTTGGAGACCTTCTGCCCGATCGAGGCGCGCGGCGGCGGCTTCGCCTTCTGCACCAGCCAGCCGTTAAGCGAGCTGCGCATCATCGGCCCGAACGACGCGGTGCCGGCGACCGGAGCGACGCCCTACTACGCGCCGTACAGCGCTAACTATAAGTACGACGACGTGCTGCCCAACTTCGGCGCGTCGTTCGACGTGATGGATGGGCTCAACATCTTCGGCTCCTACGCCAAGGGCTTTTCCGCGCCGCGCACCGACAACCTGTACCGCGCGCCGTTCGTGCGCGTCGCGCCGGAGACGACCGACAGCTTCGACCTCGGCCTGCGCTACACCACGCGCAATATCCAAGCGCAGGTGACGGGCTTCGTCATCAACTACCAGAACCGTATCGTGTCGTCGTTCAACCCCGACCTGGGCATTTCGCTCGACCGCAACGTCGGCGAGGTGAAGAGCCGCGGCGTCGACGGCAGCATCGCGGTGCGCCCGGTGCGCGGGCTGACGCTCTACGGCTTCGCGTCCTACATCGACGCCAAGCTGCAGGAGAACGTGCAGACCGGCGCGATCGCGGCGGGCGTGAGCTGCGGCACGTCGCGCACCGCAGTGCCGGCGGGCTGCGCGGCGACCGCGGGCAAGTTCGTGGTCGAGACGCCCGAGTACCAGTACGGTGGCCGGTTCGAGTTCGACCTCGGCGGAGTAGAGATCGGCGCGACTGGCAAGTATGTCGGCGACCGTTTCGCGACGGACACCAACGACGTGCGGGTCGAGGACTATTTCACGGTGGACCTCGACGCGAGCTATTCGCTGCGGAGCCTCGGGCTGGAGAACACCAAGATCCAGCTCAACGTCGTGAACCTGTTCGACAAATTCTACTTCGGCAACATCTCGACGCAAATCAACGCGGCGGGTAATCCGAACTTCACCGTGGGCGCGCCGCGCACGGTGCTGGGGTCGATCCAGTTCGGGTTCTAAAAACCCGGAGCGCGTAAGCGTAACGTCATCCCCGCGCGGGCGGGGGCCGACCGGCCCCTTCCTTCGCGGGGATGATGCGTTTCGGGGGTCGGCTCAGGCCCAGGCGTAGGGGCCGCCCTTGTCCAGCGCGCGCCGGTAGGCCGGGCGCGCGTGGACCCATTCGACAAAGGCGGCGAGCTTGGGCCGCGTCGCGGTGCGGCCCTGGGCGCGGGCGATCTCGGCGGGGAAGCTGAGGAGCACATCGGCGGCGGACAGGCCGTCGAGGACGTAATGGCCCGTGGGTCGCAGTCGGCGCTCCATCTCGTCGGCCATGGCGTCGAGCTGCTCCTCGATCCGAGGGCGCAAGGGGGCGGCGGCCTCGCCCAGCCGCGACGTGTAGAGCTGGAGCAGCACGGGCGTCATCGCCGATCCCTCCGCGAAGTGTGACAGCTCCAGGTGCTCGGCGTAGGCCGCGTCGTCCGGCGCGGGGAGCAGCGCGCGGCCGCCGTGGCGGAAGCAGAGCCATTCGACGATCGCGCCGGACTCGGTGATTACGCGCCCGTCGTCCTCCAGCACCGGCGACTTGCCGAGCGGGTGGACCGCGCGGAGCTCGGGCGGGGCGAGGTTGGTGCGGGCGTCGCGCTGGTAGGTGCGCAGCTCGTAGGGCGCGCCGAGCTCCTCCAGCAGCCACAGCACGCGCTGCGAGCGGGAGTTGTTGAGGTGGTGCAGGATCAGCATGGGGGTTCTCCTAAGCGCTTGACCGCGGGCGGGGCGCTGGGCACTCGCCCTGCCCTAACCCGGAGCGAAGCACCATGAAGACCCGCGCCGCCGTCGCCTTCGCGGCGAAGCAGCCGCTCGAGGTGGTCGAGCTCGACCTCGAGGGCCCTCGGTCCGGCGAGGTGCTGGTGGAGATCCTGGCCACCGGCATCTGCCACACGGACGCCTACACGCTCGACGGGTTCGACAGCGAGGGCATCTTCCCCTCCGTGCTCGGGCACGAGGGCGCGGGGGTGGTGCGGGAAGTCGGGGCCGGCGTGACGAGCGTGGTTCCCGGCGACCACGTCATCCCGCTGTACACGCCCGAATGCCGCCAGTGCAAAAGCTGCCTGTCGGGCAAGACCAACCTGTGCACCGCGATCCGCGCCACCCAGGGCAAGGGGGTGATGCCGGACGGGACGACACGCTTCTCCTACCGCGGGCGGCCGATCCACCACTATATGGGCTGCTCGACCTTCGCCAACTTTACGGTGCTGCCGGAGATCGCGGTGGCCAAGGTGCGGCAGGACGCGCCGTTCCAGTCGGCCTGCTACGTCGGTTGCGGCGTCACCACCGGCATCGGCGCCGTGGTCAAGACGGCCAAGGTCGCGCCGGGCGCGCGCGCCATCGTATTCGGGCTGGGCGGCATCGGGCTGAACGTGATCCAGGGGCTGCGCATGGTCGGCGCGGACCAGATCGTCGGCGTGGACGTCAACGGGGGCAAGGAGGAGTGGGGCCGCCGCTTCGGCATGACCGACTTCGTCAACCCGAAGGAGGTCAGCGGCGACTTGGTGGCGCACCTCGTCGGACTCACCGACGGCGGCGCGGACTACACCTTCGACTGCACGGGCAACGTGGAGGTGATGCGCACCGCGCTGGAGGCCTGCCACCGCGGCTGGGGCGAGAGCATCATCATCGGCGTGGCGGAAGCGGGCAAGGAGATCGCCACCCGCCCGTTCCAGCTCGTCACCGGTCGGGTATGGCGCGGCTCGGCCTTCGGCGGCGCGCGGGGGCGGACGGACGTGCCGCGCATCGTCGATTGGTACATGAACGGCAGGATCGAGATTGACCCGATGATCACCCACGTCCTTTCGCTGGACGAAATCAACCGGGGGTTCGAGCTGATGCACGCGGGCGAGAGCATCAGGAGCGTCGTCGTTTACTAAGGGAGAAAAGCCATGTTCAGCCACATGATGGTCGGCAGCAACGACCTGTCACGGTCCAAAAAGTTCTATGACGCGCTGTTCGGCGCGGTAGGCGGCAAGCCGGGGATTCAGGACGACCGCGGACGGCTGGCGTACATGCACAACGGCGGCGTGTTCATGGTGACGCAGCCGATCAACGGGCAGGCCGCGAGCCACGCCAACGGTGCGACGATCGGTTTCGCGATGGAAAGCCCGGAACAGGCGGACGCCTGGCACGCGGCGGGCGCCGCGAACGGCGGCACCCCGATCGAGGATGCGCCGGGCGAGCGCGAAGGGCCGTTCGGGCCGCTGTACCTCGCCTACCTGCGCGACCCCGACGGCAACAAGCTGTGCGCGTTGCACCGGGTGAAGCGGTAGGGCGCTTTTCGACGGGGAACCTCCGCCGTCATCCCGGGCTTGACCCGGGACCCACCTTCGTTCCGCTGGCAACAAGGCAGGTGGGTCCCGGCTCAAGCCCGGGATGACGGCGGTTGGTAACGGGAGAACGGCGGCATGACTTTGGAAACCCTTTCCACCGCCCGCGCCTTCGGCGGCACCCAAGGCGTGTACCGCCACGCCTCCGCAGAGACCGGCACTCCCATGACCTTCGGCGTATACCTGCCCCCGCAGGCCGACGAGCCCGGCGCGAAGCTGCCCGTCGTCTGGTACCTGTCCGGGCTCACCTGCACCCACGCTAACGTGATGGAGAAGGGCGAGTACCGCCGCGCCTGCGCCGAGCTAGGGCTGATCCTGGTCGCGCCCGACACCTCGCCGCGGGGGCCGGACGTGCCCGACGACCCCGCCTACGACTTCGGCCAGGGCGCGGGTTTCTACGTCGACGCGACCGAGGTCCCCTACGCGGCCAATTACCGGATGCGGAGCTACGTCCTCCACGAGATGCCCGCGCTGATCGCCGCCGCGTTCCCGGTCGACATGGCCGCCCAGGGCATCACCGGACATTCGATGGGCGGCCACGGGGCGCTCACGCTCGCCCTGGCCTCGCCGAGCCGGTTCCGCAGCGTGTCCGCCTTCGCGCCGATCGCGGCGCCCTCGGCGGTCCCATGGGGCGAGAAGGCGCTGGGGCGCTTTCTCGGCCCCGACCGGGCGAGGTGGCGCGCGGCGGACGCGGCGGCGCTGATCGAGGACGGGGCGAGGATCGACGAGCTGTTGGTGGACGTGGGCAGCGCCGACCCGTTCCTCGCCGAGCAGCTGCGGCCGGAGCTTTTGGAGGAGGCCTGCGCGTCGGCGGCGATCTCGCTGACGCTGCGGGTCCAGCCGGGGTACGACCACAGCTATTATTTCGTGTCGACCTTCATGGAGGACCACCTGCGCTGGCACGCCGCGCGGCTGACGAGCGGCGGGTCCTGACAAGAACAACCGTCATCCCCGCGCAGCCGGGGATCCTTAACCCTCAACGCCGGTCGGTGCGCGCCCACGCACGTCGAGAGTTATAGATTCCCGCTTTTGCGGGAATGACGGGTGAAATGCGGGTTGAGCGGGACGCGAAGATAGGTGGAGTGTCGGGCCGCAGTCGTTAGAAGGCTCCCATGCACCACGACGTCCTCATCGTCGGCGGCGGCCACGGCGGCGCGCAGGCGGCGATCGCGCTCCGGCAGCGCGGCTTCGGCGGCTCCCTCGCGATCGTCTCGGACGAGCCCGAGCTTCCCTACGAGCGCCCGCCGCTGTCCAAGGAGTATCTCGCCGGCGATAAGCCGTTCGAGCGCATCCTGATCCGCCAGCCGAACTTCTGGGCGGAGCGCGGCATTGACATGCTGCTGGGTAGGCGGGTGGAGGCGGTCGACGGCGACGCCCGCACCGCGACGCTCGCCGACGGCGGCGCCCTGAACTTCGGCCGGCTGATCTGGGCCGCCGGCGGCAGCCCGCGCCGCCTGCCCTGCGCCGGGAGCGAGCTGCGCGGCGTCCACGCCGTGCGCTCGCGCGCCGACGTGGACCGGATGATCGCCGAATTGCCGGGGGTCGTCCGGGCGGTCGTGATTGGCGGCGGATACATCGGGCTGGAAGCGGCGTCCGTGCTGCGCAAGCTCGGCAAGCAGGTGCTGCTGCTGGAGGCGCTGCCCCGCGTGCTGGCGCGCGTCGCGGGGGAGGCGGTGTCGGACTTCTACCGGGACGAGCACCGCGCGCAGGGCGTCGACCTGCGGCTCGGCGCGGCCGTCGACCGCATCGAGGAGCAGGACGGCGCGGTCGCCGGCGTGCGGCTGGCCGACGGCGAGGTCATTCCGGCGGACATGGTGATCGTCGGCATTGGCATCGCGCCGTCGGTCGGCCCGCTGCTCGCCGCCGGAGCCGAAGGCAGTCCGGCCGAGGGCGTGCGCGTGGACGCGCGCTGCCGCACGAGCCTGGCCGGCGTCTACGCGATCGGCGACTGCGCGAACCACGCGAACGCCTACGCGGGGCGCGCGCGGGTGCGGCTTGAATCGGTGCAGAACGCCAACGACCAGGCGGTGGTGGCCGTGCGGGACATCCTGGGCGACCCCGTCGACTACCATGCGGTGCCCTGGTTCTGGTCGAACCAGTATGACCTCAAGCTGCAGACGGTTGGACTGTCGCTCGGCCACGACGAGGTCGTCGTGCGCGGCTCGCCCGCGGCGCGCAGCTTTTCCGTGGTTTACCTCCGCGACGGCGGCGTGGTGGCGCTCGACTGCGTCAACGCGGTGAAGGACTACGTGCAGGGCAAGGCGCTGGTGGCGGGCGGGCTCCGGCTCCCGCCCGAGCGGCTGGCGGACGCGGCGACCCCGCTCAAGGCATTGCTCGACGGGTGAGGAGGATGCACGGTACGCCATGACCCCTAGCGAATATGTGCAGGCCGACTTCGGCAATTTTTCCGACCTGCTGCAGATGCAGGCCGCGCTGCACCCCGACAAGATCGCGGTGGCGGACGAGGAGCGCGCGATCGCCTACCGCGACTTCGATCGGCTGGTCGATCGGATCGCGGCGGCGCTGCAGCGCGATGGATGCGGGCATGGGCAGGTGGCGGCGGTGTGCGCGTCAAGCTCGGTCGAGTATGCGGCGATGTTCGCGGGAACGGTGCGCGCGGGGGCGGCGGTGGCGCCCTTGTCGCCTTCCTCCACGCCCGAGCAGCTGGCGGACATGGTCGCCGATTGCGGCGCGTCGCACCTGTTCACGGACGAAGGGGTCGCGCGCCAGCTCCTGCCGGTCGCGGAGCGCATCGCGGCGCGGCGGGTGGCGCTGGACGGCTCCGCCTCGGCGGGCGAGCCGCTCGCCGCCTGGCTCGCGCCGGAGGACGCGGCGCCCGCGCCCGTCGCGGTGCGCCCCGAGGACCCGTTCAACATCATCTACTCGTCGGGCACCACCGGCACGCCCAAGGGCATCGTGCAGAGCCACGCGCATCGCTGGCCGCACCTGGGGCGGACGGACCCGCCGGGGTCGGGGCCGGACGCGGTGGTGCTGATCTCCACCCCGCTCTACTCGAACACCACGCTGGTGAGCTTCCTCCCCGCGCTCGCGGGCGGCGGGACGGCGGTCCTGATGCGCAAGTTCGACGCGCGGCGCTTCCTGGAGCTCAGCCAGCAGCACCGCGCGACGCACGCGATGCTGGTGCCCGTGCAGTACCGGCGCATCCTGGAGCACCCCGACTTCGACCGGTTCGACCTGTCGTCCTTCCGCTTGAAATACGCGACCTCCGCCCCCTTCTCCGCCGAGCTGAAGCGCGAGGTGCTGCGCCGCTGGCCGGGGGGGCTGATCGAATATTACGGCATGACGGAAGGCGGCGGGAGCTGCGCGCTGCTCGCCCACCAGCACCCGGACAAACTGCACACGGTGGGCAAGGCGATCCCCGGCCACGACGTGCGGGTGATCGACGCCGACGGCGCCGAGCTGCCGCCGGGCGAAGTCGGCGAGGTGGTCGGCCGCTCGCCGTCCATGATGAACGGCTACCACAACCAGCCCGGTAAGACGGCGGAGACCGAGTGGCGGGACGCCTCCGGCGCACGCTTCATCCGCACCGGCGACCTCGGCTCCTTCGACGCCGACGGCTTCCTGACGCTGGTCGGCCGGGCCAAGGACATGATCATCTCCGGCGGGATCAACATCTACCCGTCGGACCTGGAGGACGCACTGCGCGACCATCCGGCGGTGGCGGACGTCGCGGTGGTCGGCGCGCCCAGCCGCGAGTGGGGCGAAACGCCCGTCGCCTTCGTCGTGCTGCGGGGGCCGGCCGACGCTGAGGATCTCCGGTCCCACGCCAACGCCCGGCTTGGCAAGATGCAGCGGATCAGCGCGGTGCGGCTGGTGGACGAGCTTCCGCGTTCGGCCATCGGCAAGGTGCTCAAGCGCGAGCTCACCGAGCGACTGGCGCGGGAAGCGGGTTGAGCGCGGGGTCCCCGCGCCCCATCTAGCGCTATGCCCTTTTCGCAACTCCCCCCGCCTCTGGCCGAGGCGCTGCGCGCGCGCGGCTACGACCAGCCCACCCCCGTGCAGGCCGCGGTGCTCGAGCCGGAGGCCGCCGGCCGCGACCTGATCGTCTCGGCGCAGACCGGGTCGGGCAAGACGGTCGCCTTCGGGCTCGCGCTCGCGCCGCAGATCCTCGATGCGGACAGCGTTCTGCCGCCCCCTGGCGCGCCGCTCGCGCTTGTCATCGCGCCGACCCGCGAGCTCGCGTTGCAGGTCGGCCGCGAGCTCGAATGGCTCTACGCGGGCGCGCGGCTCGTCTCCTGCGTCGGCGGCATGGACCCGTCGCGCGAGCGCCGCGCTCTGAACGGCGGCGCGCACGTCGTCGTCGGCACCCCCGGCCGCCTGCGCGACCACCTGGAGCGCGGCGCGCTAGATCTTTCCTCGCTCCGCGCCGTCGTGCTCGACGAGGCGGACGAGATGCTCGACATGGGCTTCCGCGAGGACTTGGAGGAGATCCTGGACGCGACACCTTCGACGCGCCGCACCCTGCTCTTCTCCGCCACGCTGCCTAAACCGATCGTCGCCCTCGCCAAGCGTTACGCCACCGACGCGCTGCGCCTGTCCACCGCGGGCGAGGAGCGCGGCCATGGCGACATCAGCTACCAGGCGGTGGCGGTTGCCCCGGCGGACATCGAGCGCGCCGTGGTGAATCTGCTGCGCGTCCACCAGGCGGACACCGCTATGATCTTCTGCGCGACGCGCGAGAACGTTCGGCGGCTCCACGCCAGCCTCCTCGAGCGCGGTTTCGACACGGTTGCCCTGTCCGGCGAGCACAGCCAAAACGAGCGCAACGCGGCGCTCCAGGCGCTGCGCGACGGCCGCGCGCGGATCTGCGTCGCGACGGACGTCGCCGCGCGCGGCATCGACCTGCCCCAGCTCAGCCTGGTGATCCATGCCGAGCTGCCGCGCGACGCGGAGATCCTGCAGCACCGCTCGGGGCGCACGGGGCGCGCGGGCAACAAAGGCACCGCCGTGCTCGTGGTCCCCTTCCCGCGCCGCCGCCAAGTGGACGGGATGCTGCGCGGGGCCAAGATCAAGGCCGATTGGGTTCCCGCGCCGACGCCGGAGGACGTGCGCCGCGGCGACCGCGAGCGGCTGCTGGCGGCGCTGCTCCAACCCGCGGAGGTCGACGAGGAAGATGTGGAGCTCGGCCGCCGCCTGGCCGCCGAGCGGAGCGCGGAAGAGCTCGCCGCCGCGCTGGTCCACGCGCACCGCGCGCGGCTGCCCGCGCCGGAAGAGCTGCTGGACGGGGATGCTCCGCATGCGGCCGGCCCGGCCGGACCGCGGCCCGGCTTCGCCGACAGCGCCTGGTTTCGCATGGACGTCGGCCGGCGGCAGAACGCCGACCCGCGCTGGCTCCTCCCCCAGCTATGCCGACGCGGCCACGTCGGCCGCGGCGAGATCGGCGCCATCCGCATCGGCGCGGACGAAACGCTGTTCGAGGTGGCGGGGGCAAGCGCCGCGCGCTTCCTGGCCGCGCTCAAGCGTACGGCGGGCCCGGACGGCGACGACGGCAGCGGCGTCCGCATCGAGCCCGCGCGGCCCCCGACGGGCGGCACCGGCGGGC
>CADCVW010000012.1 GCA_902806235.1 uncultured Sphingomonadaceae bacterium
ACCCCGTCAGGTCCGTTCCCGCCCACCCCGCCCCAGCACCCGCCTGAGCAACTGCCTCGCCTTCCACAGTAACCACGTCATCGCCGCCGCTAATAGCATCGCCACGCCCAGCGCCACCTCCGGCCGCGCGAAGGCGAGCGCGAGCAGCCCGCCCGTCGCGATGTCCTCCGCGGTCGAGACCACCATGTTGCTCACCGGCTCCGGCGAAGCGTTCACCGCCGCCCGCGTGCCTGCTTTGGCGCCGTGCGCCGCCAGCGCCGCGCCGCCGCCGAGCAGGAATGCTACGGCGGCCCAGGCCGGGTCGCCCGGATCGACGATCGCCAGCGCCAGGAGCGCGCCGCCCAGCGGCCGCGCCACCGAGTGCACCGCGTCCCACAAGCTGTCGACCAGCGCGATCTTGTCGGCAAGGAACTCGGCCAGGGCGCCCAGCCCGGCGACGCCCAGCACCCACGGGTTCGCCAGCGCGTCCAGCGCCGCCAGCCGCTCGGGCGCGTCGATCCACCCCAGCCGCATCGCCAGCCCAGTCGCGAACACGCAAAGGTAGAGCCGCCAACCGCTGAGCAGGCTGACGCTGGCCGCGAGCCCGAGCAGTTCGACGATCCCCATCGCCCGCATCGTCGCACGCGTCGGCGCCCCGGACAATCCGCGCTTCCGCCCGCCCGGCGACGGTGGCAGGAACGGGCGCATGGACGACCTGCCCCCACCGCTGCCCGCCGCGACGCTGATCCTGCTCCGCGACGCGCCGCGCGAGCGCGCGGCCGGCGGCCGGCCCGAATTGCTGATGATGCAGCGCGCACGCACCATGGTCTTCGCCGCCGGAGCCTACGTCTTCCCCGGCGGGCGCGTCGAGGAGGACGACAGCTCGACCGCCGAGCGCGCCGGCCTCGATCCGGAGGAAGGCGGCGCGCGAGTCGCCGCCGTGCGCGAGACGATCGAGGAATGCGGGCTGGCGGTCGCCGTGGACCCGCCCCCCGCCCCCGCGACGCTGCGCGAGTGGCGCGCCGCGCTCGCCGCCGGGCGACCCTTCTCCGAACTCCTGGCCGAGGCCGGCGCGCGGGTCACCACGGACCGGCTGACGCCCTACACCCACTGGCTTCCGCCCGTGCGCGTCGCGCGCCGCTACGACACCCGCTTCTACGTCGCCCGCGCCCCTGCCGATGCGCCGGAGCCGACGAGCGACGGGGAGTCGATTGACTGGGTGTGGACCACCGCCGACGCCGTGCTCGCCCGCTACGAGATCGGCGAGGTCGAGCTGCTCTTCCCCACCATGTGCACGCTGCGCCGCTTGGCAAAGTGCGCCACCGCCGACGCCGTGTTCGCCGACGCCGCCGCATTCCCGGCCGAGCGCGTCACGATCGACATGGTCGAGGAGGACGGCGCGCGCTGGGCCGTTGCCGCCGCCCGCCTCGGCTACCCGCCCTGCGCGCGCCGCCGGGTGGTCGACGGACGCTTCTAGCCAAGCACCGCCGCCGCGCCGCCTGGGTAGGCGGCGAGCAGGTCGGCGTCCGGACCGCGCTCGAGCAGCACCCTTCCCTCGCAAAGCCAGACCTCGCCCGGCGCGAGCGTCGCGCCGTCCAGCGCCGCTGCGCCCCCGAGCGGGACGAGCCACAGCGGCCGGCCCTCCGGGGCTGCAAGCGTCGTCCGTCCGGCGCCCGTCCACCGCTCCAGGGCGAACGCCGCCCGGTCGGCGAGCAGCGTCCGTCCCGCTTCCAGCGTCGCCGCCGGCTGCCCCTCCCCGAATGGTTCCGGCCGCGCCGCCGCCACCGCCTCGTCTAGATGCAGCTCGCGCGGTCGGCCGTAGTCGTAGAGGCGGTAGGTGACGTCCGTGTTCTGCTGCACCTCGATCAGCGCCAGCCCCGGGCCGATCGCGTGCACGGTGCCTGGGGGCGAGAAGAAATGGTCGCCCGCCTTCACCGACCGCCAGTCGACCAGCTCCTCTAGCCGCCCGTCGAGCGCCGCGGCGCGCAGCTCGTCGCGCGACAGCGTCCGCGTCAGCCCCAGCCCGATGGTCGCGTCCGGCTCGGCCTCGACCACCCACCAAGCTTCCGCCTTGCCCTGGTCCAGCCCCTTCGCGCGCGCGGCCGCGTCGTCCGGATGGACCTGGATGGACAGCCGCTCGGAGGTGAACAGATATTTGACAAGCAGCGGCAGCTCCGCGCCCGCGCCGCGCGGGTCCTCGAACCACAGCTCGCCGACCGGTGCCGCGCCCGGCGGCACGTCGGCGAATCCCGCCCCCAGACGGCGGCGGCCCCAGGGCTTCTCGACTTTGCGCGGACGCAGTTTTAGGGCGGGCAAATCGCTAACTCCATCGTGCCATACGCGGGGCCGGAACCGGGCCGGCATCGGCCGGTGCTCCTCATCAGGGCGCTGCGGGGTCTGTTGTTCCTGTCGCTCGTCGGCATCACGCTGTTCCTCGCCTACGCCGTGACGCGCGGCCGACCCGAAGACCTCCCCTGGACCGCGTTCGACCTTAGCCGCCCGATCGGCCTTTCGACAGGGGGCAAGGTGGCTTCGCTCGCCGACCGCCTGCCCGCCTGCGCCGCGCAGCTCGACCGGGCGGGCGTGGCCTACCGCGCGCTCCCGCCGCTCGACGGCGGACCGAGCTGCGGCTACGCGGACGGCATCGCGCTAGCCAGCGCGAGCCGGCGCGCGGGGGCGCGCCGCATCGTGCTCAACCCCGCCGCCCCGCCTATGAGCTGCGCGGTCGCCGCCGGCTTGGCGATGTGGGAATGGCACGTCGTGCAGCCCGCCGCGCTCCGCCACTTCGGCGAGCAAGTGACGGGCATCGACCATTACGGCGCCTACAGCTGCCGCCGCACTTACGGCGCCGCCGCGGGCCGCTGGAGCGAGCACGCCACCGCCGACGCGTTCGACGTCGCCGGTTTCCGGTTGGCGGACGGGCGGCGCGTCAGCGTGCAGGACGACTGGCGGGGCACCGCGGTGCGCGCGGCTTTCCTTCGCGAGGTGCGCGACGGGGCATGCCGGCTGTTCTCCACCGTGCTGTCGCCGGACTACAACGAAGCGCATAGCGATCACATCCATGTGGACGTGGCAGCTCGCGGCAGGTTGGGCGGAGGCTACTGCCGTTGAGCGCCAAATCCTCCCATGGCGCAGCCAGCGGAGGGGGACGGGCCGCGTAGCGGACGGTGAAGGGTCCGGCTCGCATTGCGAGCCGGTGCAGCGCCAGTGCTGAAAATGTCGGCGGACACCGGAGTCTCCGTCATCCCGGGCTCAACCCGGGACCCACCTGCCTTCGTTTGTAGCTGAACCACCGCGGGAAGCGCCGCGGCGAAGCCGCGTCGTCGAACGGCTCGCGCGAAAAGAGCTCACGCGGCCGCCGGCCGGGACAGCGCTTTCCGCGCCTGGGCGGCTGCGCCGCTCAGGCCGCGGCGCTGACCTTCTCCACCCACTCCGGGTAGAACGCCGGCGCCCGGTTCGACCAGCCCGGCGCCGTCGCCGCCGATTCGCTGATCGACTGCAGCAACTCGCGCCGCCGGTTCGGGTGGAGGTGCGGCAGCGCCGACGCTGCGCAGAAGGCGGCCGGCAGCCACGGCCGCACGTCCGGGCCGATCAGCCGCTCGTAGAGGAAACGGTAGGCGTTGAAGCTCGGCAGCCGGTCCTGGCCGAGGTCGAAGGCGCTCATGCTGACCAGCGGGGCCATGAACGGCTCCACCGACTCGAGCCCGCTGTCGTCCGGCACCGTCGCGCGCAGCTGATCGAGCCGGCCGTACACCCGCGCCTGCGCGCGGATGCTCGCCGCCTCTACAACGTCGCGCGACCAGCGGTGCTGGGCGTCGTCGACGCAGTGCCCAATCTCGAGCGAGCGCCGGATGTAGCGCTGCGTCCGCGCGGGGAAGGAGGCGAACTCCTTCATCTCCGCCAGTATCAACTCGCCGTCCGCCGGCCGCGTCTGGATCGCCATGGCCCCAAGCTCCTTTTGCCCACCGCAATAAACGCACACCGTGCTTAACGATGGTTTAAGCGTCGATCGCGGCCCCGGGGGCGAGTGGAACGTAGCGGGCGCGCGCCTACAAGGGGGCGACGCGAAGATTGAATAACTGTTGCGAGCAGAGCACAGAACGCGAGCGGTGACCGCCCCGCGCCAGCTCGCGGGCGCCCCCCCCACCGGCCGGTGACCGCGCGGGTCCACCTCGCGCGAGTCGTCCGACGACGCCCCTCCGCCGCGACGCCCCTCCTTCTTTCCTCCTTGCTATCAGCCCGGGCTCGACCCGGAACCCACCTGCCCTCGCTTATCTAAGCACGACGGCGAAGGGCGGCGCGGCGAAGCCGCGTCGTCGGACGACTCGGCCGAGGACGAGCTCGGCCGGTCGCCGGTCGGGGTCGGCTTATCTCCGCGCCTAACCGGCCGAGCCGCTTAGGCTAGGACGCCGACCCGTCCATCTCATTCGCGGTCACGCCTTTAGCGGGAAACCCCGATGACGGCGCGGGCTCGCTCGAAGCGCCCGGCTGCGCGGCCGCGATCGGGTCGGACGCGTCCATCGACTCGTCCGATCCCTCGTCGACCTTGGCGTCCGCGTTCAGCGGATCGCTCTCCAGCCGCTCGCGGATCGCCCCGTCGGTGCCCGCGCTGCGCTGCAAGGTCATGGGCGCTTCCGCGTCGCCCGGCTCCGGCGGCGCGACGGACATGCCGTCCATCGCCTCGTTCAGCTTGGTCGCTTCATCGCCGCCCATGGTCCGCTCCTCCGATCGATCGTCGCTCCCCCAACGAATCACCGACCCCGCGGTTCATCGCCCGCGCAGCAGCGCGAAAAAGGTCCGCAGCAGGCCCGGCCGCGACAGCCCCGGGGGCGTCCGGCGGCGGCGCACCAGCTGCTTGCTGTACGACATCCCCGATCCCGGCACGCCCACCATGCCGCGCATCCCGTGCTCGCCGACGTTCACCGTCGCCCTCGGCCGGCCGAGGCTCAGGGATACGCTGCGCTTGGGGAAGTTCAGCCGCACGCCCGGCAGCAAGCGCACGCTCCTGTAAGACGGAAACCCAAGACGCGTCCTTCGCTCGCGGCCCGGACCGGGCCGGCCGCCTCGGAAATCGCGGCGGCCGCGGCGCAGCTCCGCGGGGCTGAAGACGAACAACCCCGCCCGGGAGCTATCCCGGACGGGGCTGCGTCGCCTCACAGCCCGGCGCGACCTAGCGTCGAACGAGGTCCACGCCGAAGAAGGCCGGCGGCTGCGCCCCGCGCTGCACGAGCAGCAGCACCGACTCCCGGTTCGCGCGGCGCGCCGCCTCCACCGCGGCGGCCGCCGCCTCCGGCGTGGTCACGGCTTGGCGGTTCACCGACAGGATCACGTCGCCGCGCTGAATGCCCTCCTGCGCCGCGTCGCTGTTCGGGTCTACCGCGCCCACCACCACACCACGCGTAGTCTCCGGGATGCGGAGGGAGCGCGCGATGCCCGGGGTGATCGCCTGCACCGACAAGCCGATGGAGGCGCGCGTCCCGCTCGGCGCGGCGTCCGGCCGCTCGGGCTGCGTGGCAAAGTCTTCTTCCGCCTCGCCCGAACGCGCCGCGAGCTGGTCGTCGCTCGGTCGACGGCCGACCACGGCGGTGACCGTCAAGCGGCGGCCGTCGCGGATCAGCTCCACCGGGATGCGCGCTCCCACCGGCTGGCGGGCGACAATGTAGCTCAAGGACTCCTGCGGCGTGACGTCGCGTCCCGCGACGCGGACCACCACGTCGCCCGTCTGAATGCCGGCGCGCGCCGCCGCCTCGTTCGGCTCAACGCGGCGGATCAGCTCGCCGCGATCGCGCGGCAGGCCCAGCGCGCTTGCCACGCCCTCGTCGATCGGCTGCAGCACCACGCCCAGGTAGCCGCGGTCCGGCGGCGCGCCGCGGCTGCGCAAGCTGTCGATCACCGGCCGCGCCTGCTCGGCGGGGATGGAGAATCCCAAGCCGATGTTGCCGCCGGTGGGCGAGAAGATCAGCGTATTGATGCCAACCACGTTGCCCTGCAAGTCGAACAACGGCCCGCCGCTGTTGCCTTGGTTGATTGCCGCGTCCGTCTGGATGTAGCGGTCGTAGGCGCCCGCCTGTCCCGTCACGCGGTTGATCGCGGACACGATGCCGGCGGTCACGGTGCCGCCCAGCCCGAACGGGTTGCCGATGGACACCACCCAGTCGCCCACGCGCACCTGGTCCGAATTGCCCAGCCGCACAAACGGGAGCCCGCTCGCCTCAATCTTCAGCACGGCGAGGTCGGACGCCGTGTCGCGGCCCACCACGCGCGCCTTGTACTCGCGCCGATTAGCGAGCGTCACCGTGATCTCGTCCACGGTCGCGCCGCGCGCGCCGGGCGCGATGACGTGGTTGTTAGTGACAACATAGCCGTCGGCGGAGATGATGAAGCCGGAGCCGAGCGAGCTCGCCTGGCGCCGCGCGGGGGCGCCGCCGCCGGGCGCCTCGCCGCCGAAGCGGCGGAAGAAGTCCTCGAACCCCGGCGGCACGGCCGGCCGCGCCGTTTCCACCGTCTGCGTGGTGGAGATGTTGACCACCGCCGGCTGCAGCCGCGCGGCGAGGTCGGCGAAGCTCATGGGCGCGCCCGCGCGCGGCGCGGCCGCCTGGATGGCGCCCGGCTCGTTCTGCGCGACCTGCGCGTTGACCGCGCCAGTCAGTGATGCCGCCGCGCCCGCGAGCAGCAGCCCCGAAGTGATGCCGTAAACATAACGCACCGATGGTCTCTCCCGTGTCGCCGGCCGCGGCCGGCGGAATATGGTGGGCGGCAAGCTATGCCGAACCGCTGAACGGCCCTTGAACGTCGGGTCTTATTGCCCGTTGCCCCTGAACTGCCGGAGATATTCGTTGTTCGGCGACAGGATCACCGACGACCGGCCGTCGCCCTGCCCCTCGCCGCCCATGCTGGCGCGATAAGACTGCATGGCGCGGTAGAAGTCGTAGAACTGCGGGTCCTTGCCGAACGCGGCGGCGTAGGTGCGCGAGGCCTGCGCGTCCGCTTCGGCGCGGATCTCCGTCGCCTCCCGCGCGCCCTGCGCTTGGATGGAGCGCGCTTCCTGGCGGCGCGCGCTCATCATACGCTGGTAGGCGCTCTCAAGCGGGGTGCCGTCGGGCAGGTCCGCACGCTTGATCCGCACGTCGACGATCTGCGCGCCGTATTGCCGCGCGACGCGATCGAGGCTGCGCTGGACGTTGTCCATGATCTGCCCGCGCTCGGGGCTGAGCAGCGCCGAGAAGGGCTGCCGGCCGAGCTCGTTGCGAAGCGAGGAGCCCAGCACGGTGGCGAGCTGGCGCGACACGTTCTCCTCGTCGCGCGCAGTGATGTACATGCGCAGCGGATCAGTGATCCGGTAACGGGCGTAGGCGTCAACCTCCAGCCGCAGCTGATCGGTGGACAGCACCTGCTGCGGCTCCATGTCGACCGCGCGAATGCGCTTGTCGATCGGCACGATGCGCTCGATGAACGGGATCCGGGCGATGATCCCCGCGCCCGTCCGGCCGAACTCCTCGCCGGGCGAGTAGGCGTTGGCGATGCGCACCGGCTTGCCGAGCCGTTCGATCACCGCCTGCTGCGTTTCGGGCACCACCGCGAAGGTGGAGCCGAGCAGGATCAGCAGGGCGAGCAGCCCGAAGATGAGCGCGATAGGATTGCGGAGCAGCGCTAGATTCATCGCGCCGCTCCCGTCGCGGCGGTCGCGCCGGCGCTCGGCGCGGGCGTCGCCGCCGCCGCGCCGCGGTTCCGCTGCACTTCGGGCAGCGGCAGGTAGGGCGTCACGCCGCCCGGGGTTTCCACGATCGTTTTGTCCACCTTGGCCAGCACGTCTTCCATGGTTTCGTAATACATCCGTCGGCGCGTCACTTCGGGCGCGAGCTTGTATTCGGCGTAGACCTTGTCGAACGCCGCGGCCTCGCCCTGCGCCTTGGCGGTGAGCTGGAGCGCGTAGGCGCGCGCGTCATTGATGTAGCTCTGCGCCTGCTGCTGGGCGGCCGACACCTCCTTGAAGGCGTCGTTCACCGCGCGGGGCGGGTCCGCCTGGCGGATAGCGACGCCCTGCACCCGGATGCCGGAACGATAATCGTCGAGTACCACCTGCATGGCGGTCGCCACCCGCTGCTCGATCTCCGCGCGGCCTTCGCCAATCGCCTCGTTCAAGGTCACGGTGCCGACCACCGCGCGCATGGCGCTTTCCGCCACCTCGCGGATGGTCCCTTCCGGGTCCGCGATCTGGAACAGGTAGCGCTCCGGATCCGCGATGTTCCAGCGCACCTGGTAGGCAATGTCGATGACGTTCTGGTCGCCCGTCAGCATCAGGTTCTCCGCCTCGCTGCTGGCGACGTCCAGCGTGCGGATCTCCTCCACGTCGACCTTCTGCACGCGCGACAAGGGCGCGGGCAGCGTCACGCCGACGCCCGGGCGCAGGGTCTGCCCGTAGGAGCCGAGCAGCGTCACCACCCCGCGCTCCTGCGAGCCGATGCGGTGGAAGGAGGTGAACAGCAGCCACAAGGCGAGGAAGCCCAGCGCTCCCCACAGCCAAACCTTGGGCGATTGCCCGCCGGGAAAGCCGCCGCCGCCGTTGAAGCGCCGCCGCGACTTCTGCAGGAAATCGTCGAGCGAGGTGACGTTGCCAACGCCGCCGGGCGGCTTGCGCCGCGGCGGCTGGCTCCACGGGTTGCGCGGCCCGCCGCCGCTCCCGCCGCCTCCGCCGCCGGATGAGCCTCCGCCCGAGCCGCCCCACGGCCCGCCGCGATCCTCGTTGTTGCTGATCCCGCCCGGGATCGGCCCGCCCAGCCATTTTCTCATGGAACTATTAATAGGGAAGCCCCCGCGCCTTTTACAGTGCCCTCCCAATCCAGTTTACTCTACGGCGCGCAGCGCATGTCAGACCCCGCCGAACCGTTCCGCCGAGCCCTCCACCGCCGCGCCGAAGCCGCCGGCCTGCCCGTGCCCCGCGTGGCGAGCGCGGCGGTGGGGGACGGCGTCGCGCGGCTCGTGCTCGATGTGCTCGGGCTGGAGCCGCGCGAGCGCGAAGGATTGGCGGCGGTCGCCCAGGCCGCCGCGGCGGAGGTCGGGCTGGCGAGCGTGCGGCTCGCCATGACCGCCGACCGCCCGCGGCGCCGCACGATCGCCGTCGGCTCGGGCAAGGGCGGCGTGGGCAAATCCACCCTGTCCGCCAATCTCGCGATCGCGCTCGGGCGGGCGGGCCTCCGCATTGGGTTGGTCGACGCCGACATCTACGGCCCGTCCCAGCCGCGCCTGCTCGGGCTGACGGCGCGGCCGGAAGCGGAAGGGCAGCGCATCGTCGCCCCCGCCGCGCAGGGCATCCGCGCCCTGTCGATCGGCCAGCTGGTGGAGACGGGCCGCGCGCTTGCTTGGCGCGGATCAATGGCGACCAAGGCGTTGGCACAGCTGCTCGACGCCGACTGGGGCGACGCGGAGCTGCTGGTGGTCGACCTGCCGCCCGGCACCGGCGACGTCCAGTTATCGCTGATGCAGCGCTGGAAGCCGGACGCCGCCGTGATCGTCTCCACGCCGCAGGACCTCGCGCTGATCGACGCGGCGCGCGCGATGGACCTGTTCGGCCAGATGGGCGTGCCGATCTTGGGGCTGGTCGAGAACATGGCGGGCTATCTCTGCCCCCACTGCGGCGAGCCGTCCGACCCCTTCGGGCGGGGCGGCGCCGAGGCGGAGGCCGCGGGGCGCGGCATCCCCTTCCTCGGCCGCATTCCCTTGGACCGCGCGATCCGCGCCGCATCCGACGCCGGGACGCCCCCGGCCGCGGGCGACGGCCCCGCGGCCGAGCCGTTCCGCGCGATCGCCGCGCGGGTGCTGGAGCGGTTGAACCAGCCAAGCTCCTGAAGGTTAGAAACGATTGAAGACCGGCCGTCACCCCCGCGCTAAGGCTTCCAGCGAAGTGATATCTTGCTGGAAGTCTTGGCGGGGGGTGACGATTGTTCTCGCAAGCACCTCGTTTCCCGCCAGGAGCCCCGCCCATGCCGCTCACCACCGACGCCGAGATCGCCGACCTCCTCCGCACCACTCGCACCGTCGCGATGATTGGCGCTTCCGACCGCCCCGGCCGTCCCAGCTTCGACGTGATGCGCTTCATGCAGGCCGCCGGCTACCGCGTGCTCCCCGTCAACCCGCAGATCACCGGCGAGCACGTCCACGGCGAGTACGTCTGGCGCGAGCTGAGCCAGATCGGCGAGCCGATCGATATGGTGGACGTGTTCCGCCGCTCCGACCGCGCGGGCGAAGCGGTGGACCAGGCGATCGCGGCCGGCGCGAAATCGGTGTGGCTGCAAATCGGCGTGTTCGACGAAGCCGCCGCCGCCCGCGCGGAAGCGGCCGGGCTGAAAGTGGTGATGGACCGCTGCCCCAAGATCGAGATGGCGCGGCTAGGGGTGAAAGGACCAGCCTGACCCCCTCCCACTTGCGGGAGAGGGACGGGCCCGCGTCGCGCAGCAACGTGGGAGGGTGAGGGCACGCCGCCCGCGAGCGGTTCACCTGTCGGGAGGGCCTACCCTCACCCCACTCCTCTTCCGCGAGCGGGAGCTAACCCGCCCCCGCCCCCGCCCGCGCCCGCTCGCCATGGTTCGCCACCGCCGCCGCATGGATGCCCGCCGCCGCCGCCAGCACGCCGAATACCCGCGCGCCCGGCCCGTTGAATCGCAACGCCCGCCCCAGCGCGTCCGTCGCGACGCCGCCCGCCTCCTCCACCAGCAGCCCGGCCGCCGCTAGGTCCCACTCGCTCCCCCAGCGGGCGGTAGCCAGCAAGTCGGCCTCGCCCGCCGCCACCATAGCCATGCGCAGCGCGATGGAGTTGGGCTTGGCCACCGCCCGGAACAGCCGTTCGCCGCGCGGCAGCTCGTCGATGGGGAAGCGCGCGCCGGCCAGCTCCGTCCGGTCGGACGCGCGCACGGGCGCGCCGTTCAGCCGCGCGCCCCGCCCGCGCTCGGCGGTCCACAACTCGTCCCGCGCCGGCGCGTGGAGCACGCCGACGGTGGCGGAGCCGTCTTCAACCAGCGCGACGCTCACGCACCAGCCGCTCCGCCCGCGGATGAAGTCGCGCGTGCCGTCGATCGGGTCGACCACCCACACCCGCTTGCGCGCCAACCGCGCCGGATCGTCTACTGTCTCCTCCGACAGCCAGCCGGCGTCGGGGTCGAGCCCGCCCAGCCGCTCGCGCAGCAGCCGGTCGACCTCCAGGTCGACCTCGCTCACCGGGTGGCCGGGCGCCTTGTCCCAGCGGCGGAACCCTTCGCGCGAACGGCGCAGCGCGTGCTCGCCCGCTTCCCGCGTCACGGCAGCGATCGCGTCAAGCACCTGCCACCGTCATGCCGTCGATCCGCACAGTAGGCGCGTCGAACGCGCGGCGGAATTGGAGGTCGTTCGCGGGCTGAAGGCGCGCAAACATGTCGAGCAGGTTGCCCGCCACCGTGATCTCCGCAACCGGCCGCGTCACCTCGCCCCGCTCGATCAGGAAGCCGGACGCGCCCCGGCTATAGTCGCCGGTGACGCCGTTCACGCCCTGACCGATCAGCTCGGTGACGAGGATGCCCCGCTCGATGTCGCCAATCAGCTCGGCGACGCTCGGGGTCCCAGCCGCCATGTACAGGTTGGTCGCCGCCGCGCCCGGCGCGCCGCCGACGCCGCGCACCGCGTGGCCGGTGGGCGCGCGCCCGAGCTGGCGGGCGGACGCGCTGTCGAGGAGCCAGCCGGTGAGCGCCCCGTCCGCCACGACGTCGCGCGGCGCGGTCGGCAGCCCTTCGCCGTCGAACGCCTTGGAGCGCAGGCCCCGCCGGCGATGGGGGTCGTCGCGGACGGCCACGCCGGGCGCGAAGATCCGCTCGCCTTCCTTGCCCAGGAGAAAGCTCGTCTTGCGCGCGATCGCCGAGCCCGTGATCGCGCCGAGCAGGTGGCCGAGCAGGCTGGTCGACACCCGGGCATCGAACATCACCGGCATCGCGCCGCTGTCGACCCGGGCCGGGTCGGCCCGCGCCGCCGCGCGCTCGCCCGCGCGCCGCCCTATCGCCGCCGCGTCCTCCAAGTCGGCCAGGTGCCGCGCGCTGTGGAAGGCATAGTCGCGCTGCATGGCCCCGTCCGCGCCCGCCGCGATCACCGTCGCGGAGCGCCCGTAGCCGGTGGTGCTATAGCCGCGCGCGAACCCCGCGCTTGTGGCGAGCGCCACCACGCTCCGCCCGGCGGTGGCCGAACCGCCGTCGCTCTTGGTCACGCCCGGCACGCCCAAGGCCGCTTCCTCGCACGCCCGTGCCGCCTCCAGTAGGTCGGCCGGCGACGGGTCGCCGCCGTCGTCGCCGTCGATCTCCGGCCCGCCCTCGCGTAGCAGCAGCTCGGCCGGGGCCAGCCCGGCGTAGGGGTCCTCCGGCGCTTCGCGCGCCATTGCCACCGCGCGCTCCACCAGCGCCGCCATGGCCTCGCCCGACAGGTCCGACGAGCTCACGGAGGCCGAGCGCAAGCCGACGAACACACGCAAGCCGATCTCCTCGCCTTCCGAACGCCCGACGTCCTCCAGCTTGCCCCCGCGCACCTGCACCTGGGTCGATCCTTCTCCCGCGTAGAGCGCGTCCGCCTCGTCCGCGCCCGCGCGGCGCGCCGCCTCCACCAGCCCGGCGGCGCGGGCTTCGGCTTGTTCTGTTGTCAGCATGGGCGGGGAGTTAGGGTGCGGAGCGCGCGATGGAAAGCTCCCTCTCCCGCTCGCGGGAGAGGGTGAGGGTACGCCCTCTCGACCGAACCTTCCGTCGCGAGCGGATCAACCTCGCCCAGTCCGTTCTCGGCTCAGCGGGAGAGGCCGTCGCCTACCCCGCGCTCCCCACCGCCAGGCACCCCAGGAACAGCAGCGCGCCCGCGTCCCGGTTAGACCGGAACCGCTCCAGCGCATTCGCCCCCTCCTTCGGCCGCAGGGTGAGGACCTGCCACGCCAGATGCGCCGCGACCGGCAGCAGCGCGAGCAGCGCCAGCCGGCTCGGCCGCACCGTCCAGAGCGCGGCGGCCCATAGCGCGAGCGCCAGAAGGTAGAACCACGCCACCCCCGCCCGTGCATAAGGCCCGAGCCGCCGCGCCGAGGAGCGCACGCCCACCAGCGCGTCGTCCTCCACGTCCTGGCAGGCGTAGATCGTGTCGTAGCCGACGACCCAAGCCACCGATCCGGCGTAGAGCAGCCACGCGGCGCGCGGCAGCTCGCCCATATGCGCCGCCCACCCCACCAGCGCCCCCCAGGAGAACACCAGCCCCAGCCACGCCTGTGGCCACCAGGTGATCCGCTTCATATACGGGTATGCCGCGACCGGCAGGAGGCTGGCAATCGCCGCGGCCGCCGCGAACGGGCGCAGCTGGAGGAGCACCGCCAGCCCGACGAGGCACAGCGCCCCGATCAGCCCGAACGCGCCCCGTGCGCCCACGCGCCCGCTAGCCATCGGCCGCGACCGGGTGCGTGCCACGCTGCGGTCGATCTCGCGGTCCACCCAGTCGTTCCACGCGCACCCCGCTCCGCGCATGGCCACCGCCCCGAGCAGGAACCAGCCGAACAAAGGCCACCGCGCCCCCGCCCCGCCGGCGAGCGCCAACCCCCAGGCGCATGGCCAGAACAGCAGCCAGATCCCGATCGGCCGGTCGAGCCGCATAAGGGCCGCGTAGGGGCGCAGGCCAGCTGGCAGCGCGCCAAACAACCCGCTGCGCTCGCTATCGGGAACGGTGTCACTGGTCACGGCGAGCTCCCTGAACGCGGCGCCGCACGGTGTCGAGGCTCGCGCGGCGCCCGCGCGACGGCTAAGAACCTCGCCCATGCCCGCCACCCCCGCCTGGCCGCCCGCGAGCCTGCCGCGCTTGTTTGTCGACCGGCCGCTCGCCGAAAGCGAAAGGTTAGTCCTCGACGGCGCGGCCGCCAACTATCTCGGCAACGTGCTGCGGCTCGGCGCGGGCTCGGCGGTGAAGCTGTTTGATGACCGCACGGGTGAATGGCTCGCCACCATCGCCGAAGCCGGGCGCAAGCGCGTGGTCCTGACGGTCGGTGCTCGCGTCCGCCCGCGCGAAGTCGTGCCGGATCTCGTGCTCTGCTTCGCCCCCATCAAGCGCGGCCGCGTCGACTGGCTGGTGGAAAAAGCGACGGAGCTGGGCGTCGCCCGCCTCCAGCCCGTGATCACCGAGCGTACGGAGGTCCGCAGCCTCAACCTGGACCGCCTGCGCGCGCACGTCGTGGAGGCCGCGGAGCAGTGCGAGCGCACGGCGCTCCCCGTCCTCGCCGAACCCCTGCCCCTCCGGCGCGCGCTGGACGACTGGCCCGCCGACCGCGCGCTGCTCTTCGCCGACGAGCGCGGCGGCGTCCACCCGCGCGAGGCCCCCGCGCCCGCGCCCGCCGCGGTCCTGATCGGTCCCGAAGGCGGTTTCACCGACGCGGAGCGCGCGACGATCCTCGCCGTCCCCGCCGCCCGCGCGATCACGCTCGGTCCCCGCATCCTGCGCGCCGACACGGCGGCGCTGGCCGCGGTCGCCGCCTGGATGGCGGCGCGGGGCGACTGGGCTACTTGATCCGGGCCCGGAAGCGGATGGTGAAGGACGAGTTGGCCGCCATGCTCCCGCCCGGCGCGAGCCGCAGCGTATTCACCGCCGGATCGTAGCCTGCCGCGGGCACGTAGGCGAAGCTGGTTCCGCCGTTGTTAGAATAGCTCGCGTTGGCCGCCGCGAGCGTCAGGCCGCTGGTGCCCGCCACCAGTTCGAAGGGCGTGGTCCCCGGCCCCGCCCCGTCGAAATCGCCGTTGAAGAAGCTCACCCCCGGCGGCAGCGCGTCCGTCAACGTCGTGCCGTTCAGGTCCACTGGGCTGCCGCCCGCGTTGGCGACGACGAGCGAGTACACCACGTCCTCGCCGGGCGCGTTGAACCTGTTCGCGCCGGTCGTCGCTAGGGGCGCGGAGCTCTTGGCGACGCTGAGGACGGGCATCGGGCAGAAGGTCATGTCGTGGATGGAGATCCACTGCTCGCCCGTCGCGGTCTCGCCCAACTGTAGGGGGTAGTTGCCGTAGCGGATCGCCACGCTGGTGACCGGCTGCGCGAAGGCGACCGCGACCGTGCCGCCGTCCTCCGTTTGCGCGCTGGTGACGGTGCCGAGTAGCTCGCCCGCCGCCAAGGTCGGGGCAGTCGCCGAGGGCCCGACGCGCACGCCGCTCGCCGCGGGTCTGGTGATGGTCGGGAAGTAAGTATTCGTGCCCAGCCGGCCCACGATGCTCACCCAGTCACGAAAGCTGTTCGCCGCGAAGTCAATGTCGTGGACGCGGAAAGACAAGTCGCGGACGGGCGCGGCGAAGGTGAAGGTGACCGACGCGACCCGCGCGGTGCCGGCCAAGCTCGTCGTGCGCTCGCCGAACACGCCGCCGATCGACAGCGTGTGCTCGGTCGCGCCCGTGGTCGCCGTGTTGACGGTCCGAATGGTCGGCGTGGTGGTGCCGCTCACCGCCATGCCGGTGAGCCCGTTCTGGGCGAGAGCCGCGGTGAAGCTTCGCCCGCCAACCGCAGCGTTGCTCGCCTGATAGCTGTAGCTCGCGTTGTAGGCGAGCGTGCTGACCGGCTGGCTGTTCCAGTCGAACGCGAAGCGGTTCGCCGTCGGGCAGTCCGCCCAAGCGGGCGTCGCCCACGCCGCCGCCGCCGCAAAGCCGATTGGTCGCCACCGCCCCATGCCGCTCGCATGGCGCGCGGGTGGTTACCGTTCCGTTACCCCGCCCCACTGGCGCGCCCGTTCCGCCCCCGCTAAGCGCGGCCGGCGATGACTACCCGCACCGACCCCGCCGCGGACAGCCCGCTGATCGAGAGCCGCGCGGACCTGCTGGCCGTGTTCGAGGACGGGGAGAAGGCGCCGGAGCGGTGGCGCATCGGCACCGAGCACGAGAAGCTCGTCTACCGCCGTGCCGACCGGCGCGCCCCGTCCTACGGCGAGCCCGGCGGCATCCGCGACCTGCTCCACGGCCTTACCGAGTTCGGCTGGCGGCCGGTCGAGGAGGGCGGCCAAGTCATCGCGCTCGCTGGCCCGGACGGCACGGTAAGCCTGGAGCCCGCGGGCCAGCTTGAGCTGTCGGGCGCGCCGCTCGAGAACCTCCACGAGACCTGCGCAGAAACGGGCCGCCACCTCCGCCAGGTGAAGGCGGTGGGCGATCGCCTCGGCTTAGGCTTCCTCGGCCTCGGCATGTGGCCGGACAAGGCGCGCGCTGAACTCCCGGTCATGCCCAAGGGCCGCTACGCGATCATGCTGCGCCACATGCCGCGCGTGGGCTCGCTCGGCCTCGACATGATGCTACGCACCTGCACGATCCAAGTGAACCTCGACTACGCGTCCGAAACGGACATGGCCAAGAAGTTCCGCGTCGGCCTCGCCCTCCAGCCGCTCGCCACCGCGCTGTTCGCCAACTCGCCCTTCACCGAAGGGCGGCCGAATGGGTTCCTGTCCTTCCGCTCGCACATCTGGTCCGACACGGACCCCGCCCGCACCGGCATGCTGCCCTTCGTCTTCGAGGACGGGTTCGGCTACGAACGCTATCTCGACTACGCGCTGGACGTGCCGATGTACTTCGTCGTCCGCGACGGGGCCTACGTCGACTGCGCCGGCCAGAGCTTCCGCGATTTCCTGGACGGGCGGCTGCCCGCGCTCTCGGGCGAAAAGCCCACGGTCGCCGATTGGGTCGACCATCTGTCCACGGCCTTCCCCGAAGTGCGCCTCAAGAGCTTTCTGGAAATGCGCGGCGCGGACGGGGGGCCGTGGGACCGCATTTGCGCGCTCCCCGCCCTGTGGGTCGGGCTGCTCTACGACGGCGGCGCGCTCGACGCCGCGTGGGACGAGGTGAAGAACTGGACGCTGGAGGAGCGCCAGACGCTGCGCGACATCGTGCCGAAGCTCGGCCTCGCCGCGCCAATCCCGGGCGGTACGCTGGGCGACCTCGCCCGCCGCGTGGTGGACATCGCCGGCGCGGGGCTCGCCGCGCGCGACCGGCTGAACGGCGCGGGTGATAGCGAGTCGGGGTTCATCGATCCCTTGCGGGAGATCGCCGCGCGGGGGACCACGCCGGCGGAGGAATTGCTGGCGCACTATCGCGGCGCTTGGGGCGGGCGCGTGGACGGGGTGTACGGGGAGGAGAGTTTCTAGGCGCAGCGCGCTGACGCGCGAACCGTCCGGCCGGCGGAGGCCGGGGCGCTCCTGATACGTTGCCCCAGCGGAGGCTGGGGCCGCAGCGTTTGGGAGGACTGCTTCCGACCTTGGCAGCCCTGAGCTCGTCGAAGGGCGGGCGACGCGCATCGTGGTCGGGAGGAAGAAGGCCGGACTAGGCTAAGCCTCGCCTGTCGGTCGCGGCTGGAGCCGCGCCGGCCGGCCCGCCGCTGGGGGCAGCCGCAACTCTGTTGCGCCGCGCCGCGGCGGGCTGGAGCGGGTGAAGGGAATCGAACCCTCGTCGTAAGCTTGGAAGGCTTCTGCTCTACCATTGAGCTACACCCGCGCGAGCTTCCGTCTACCCGCGTCTCGCCCGCCGGACAAGGCCGCCGCTTGCGCCGTTCGCCGGCCCGGTGCACCGCGCCCGACCGTGGCCCTGCCCTCGCCTCCTTTCGTCCTGCTCGACGACGCGAGCGAAGGCGCTTCCAGTCCGGCGCGGCTTTTCGCTGATCCGGTCGCCGTCATCGAAGCGCGCTGCTCCGCCGACGTGCTCCCCGGCCTTGACCGTCTCCGCGCCGCGGGGGACGCCGGCCTCCACGCCGCGGGCTTCCTCTCCTACGAGGCCGGCCACGCGCTCGACCCCAAGCTCGGCCCCCTCGCTCGTGACACCGCCGAGCACGAACCGCCGCTCCTTTGGTTCGGCCTGTTCCGCGCGCCGCGGCTGGTCGCGCCGGCCGAGGTGCCCCGCCTGCTCGGCGACGCTCCGGCGCGCGCGGCCGCCCCGCGCCCGCTCATCGGTTTCGACGCCTACACCGCCGCCTTCTCGCGCGCGGCGGCGCTGATCGCGGCGGGCGAAATCTATCAGGTGAACCTCGCCTTCCCGACCGAGGTGCCCCTGGCCGGCCCGCCCGCTGCGGCGTTTCGCGCGATCCGCGCCCGCGCCCGCGCGCCTTTCTCCGCCCTCGTTGCGACCGGCGACCATTGGCTGCTGAGCTTTTCCCCCGAGCTTTTCTTCGAAATCGCCGGCGGCCGTGTCCGGACCCGCCCGATGAAGGGCACCGCCGCTCGTTCTGCTGACCCGGCGGCCGACATCGCCGCCGCCCGCGCCCTCGCCGCCGATCCCAAGCAGCGCGCGGAGAACCTGATGATCGTCGACCTGCTCCGGAATGACCTGGCGCGCTCGACGATCCCGGGTAGCATCCGCGTGCCGCGCTTGTTCGAGGTGGAAAGCTATCCCACCGTCCACCAGCTGACCTCCACCGTCGAGGGCCGCCTCCGTTCCGGGACGGGGCCGGTCGACCTGCTGCGGGCGATCTTCCCCTGCGGCTCCGTGACGGGAGCGCCCAAGCTGCGCGCCATGGAGGCCATCGCCGAGCTCGAGCCCACCCCGCGCGGCCCCTACACGGGCGCGATCGGCGCGCTCGGCCCGCGCGGCGCGGCACGCTTCAACGTCGCAATCCGTACCCTGACCCTGCCCGACGGCGGCGCGACGGCCCGCCTCGGCCTCGGCTCGGGCGTGGTGGCGGACAGCCGGGCCGAGGAGGAATGGCGCGAGTGCCTCGCCAAAGGCGCGTTCGTCACGGGGCAGCTGGCGGTCTGAGGGCGCACGGCGGCCTGAGCCGGGCGATGGTGCGGAGCGGCTACGTGCTGCGCTGGGACCACCACTGGCGGGACTGGCGTGCGACGGCCAGCGTGTTTCATGCCGTGGCCAGCATCATCCATCACCGATCTTTCAGGGCCGGCCCCGCCTAGCCCAATCGGGCGAGGTCGACGGAGCGTCAGCGTTGGGCCATCCTACTTGGTGCGGCATACATCGGGGGTGCGGTCCTTTTCGCCGGGGATGTCTTGGCAAGGCACCAACAAGCCGTCGGCGCGGCGCTTGTCGCTGCCGTGCTCAGTCTGGAACCGCGCGCGGCTGTCCATAGCTTCTGCCCGCACTCGAGCTGCGCTGAACATTGCGCCGCCGTCGACCGCACTCGGCGGGACACCGGGACCTTACTCACGACAGGGCAAAGACGCTGAGCAGGGAAGCGAGCGCAAGAGCGACGAAGCTGACCACCGCGGCAATCTGCGGACGCGGGAAGCTGGGGTCGCGCGTCACCCGGCGTCGAGCGTCCGCCGCCACCACGGGACGGGGTACGGTTCGCCAGCGGGCGCGATGGCGTCCACATCCAGCAGGTCGAAGCCTGAGCGAGTGCCGCGCACGCGGACGCGCCGGCCAACCAACCCCCGCGCGCTGCGCCCGCCGGTCCGCCGCTAGGCGTGGCGCAGCACCGCTGCGGCGGGCTGGTGGGCAGGGACGGATTCGAACCATCGTAGGCTTGCGCCGGCAGATTTACAGTCTGCTGCCTTTAACCACTCGGCCACCTGCCCAGCACCCGCGCGGGCGGAGCGGCTTTGGCGAAGGCACGCGCGGCTGTCAACGCTTGCTCCCCAGCCCCCGCCCGGCCTAGCGGACGGGGATGCGCAAGCGATCCCACCAGGCCCCGCGCGGCCCCGCCCGCCCCCGCTTCTGGGGGCGGCACGCGGTGCTCGCCGCCCTCGCCAACCCCGGGCGCAGCGTGCGCCAGATCTGGGCGACGCGCGAGGCGGCCGCCGCGCTCACGCTCCCCGGCGGCGTGCCGGTGACCTTCTCGGACGTGGCGGACCTCGGGCGGCTGGTGCCGGCGGACGCGCCGCACCAGGGGATCGTGGCGGAGGTGGAGCCGCTGGACGACGTGTGGCTTGGCGACCTGCTCGACCGGGCGGAGTCTGGGCGTGCCTTGCTCGTCCTCGACCAGGTGACGGACCCGCACAACGTGGGCGCGATCCTGCGCTCGGCCGCGGCGTTCGACGCACTGGGCATCGTCACGCAGGACCGCCACGCGCCGCCGGAAGGCGGGGCGCTGGCCCGCGCGGCGAGCGGGGCGCTGGAGGTGGTGCCCTGGGTGCGGGTGGTGAACTTGGCGCGCGCGCTGGACGAGGTAGCGGAGGCCGAGTTCTGGCGGATCGGGCTGGCGGGCGAAGCGGGCACGACGCTGGACGGGGCGCTCGGCTCGCCGCGCGTGGCACTAGTACTCGGCGCGGAAGGGGAAGGGATGCGGCAGAACACGGCGGCGCACTGCGACCAGCTGGCGCGGCTGCCGATAAGCGGCAAGGTGGAGAGCCTGAACGTGTCGAACGCGGCAGCGGTGGCGCTGTACGCGGTGGGAAGGACCACGAAGTAGAAGTACCCAACCCCAACCCTGCCCGGAAAACCGGGGAGGGAGCCTGAAGCGGGTGAACTGCGCGATTCACTCCCGGTTGTCCGGGAAGGGTTAGAGGTGGGCTCTTCCTCTCGCCTCAGTCGTCCGGCGCGATCGTTACGCGCATGCCGTCGTGGGCGTCGCCGAGGACGAGCTGACAGCCGAGGCGGCTGTTCTCCGCGCGATGGTCGGAGGTGTCGAGCAGCGCGTCCTCGTCCGCGTTCATCGGCTGGAGCTCGCCGACATGGTCCTCGTCGACGTAGACGTGGCAGGTCGCGCAGGAGCAGCAGCCGCCGCACAGCGCGAGCAGCTCGTCGATGCCGTTGTCGCGGATCGTCTCCATCACGCTCAGACCGTTCTCGCCGACCAGCACGTGCTCTTGTCCCTCGCGGGTGACGACGATCAGCGTGGGCATGGGCGTGGTTTCCTCCGGGTGGCGCGTCGCTATGAGGGGGCTGAACGCGCGAAGCAAGGAAAGGTCCGGCGGGTGGAGGAAGCGGCGATCAGGCGGGCGCTGGACGCGCTGGGCGAGCGGGAGCCGGTGTTCGCGCAAGCCGTGGCGCGGGCGGGCTACCCATCGGCGCGGCACCGCGAGCGGGGCTACGCGACCCTGCTGCGCACCATCGTCGGCCAGCAGGTGAGTGTGGCGGCGGCGGCGTCCATGTGGGCGAAGCTCCAGGCGCTGCTCGGCGAGGTGCCGGACCCGGCGAAGCTCCTGCGGGCGAGCGACGAGGAGCTGCGGGCGGCGGGCTTGAGCCGGCAGAAGGCGGGCTACGCGCGGAGCCTGGCGGAGGAGGTGCTTTCGGGGCGGCTCGACCTCGACGCGCTGCCGGCGGACGACGAGGAGGCCGTGGCCCTGCTCACCCGGGTGAAGGGGATCGGGCGCTGGTCGGCGGAGATCTACCTGCTATTCGCCGAGGGCCGCGCCGACGCCTGGCCGGCGGGCGACTTGGCGGTGCAGGCCGAACTGGGGCGGCTGTTCGGGTTGCTGGAGCGGCCGAGCGAGAAGGCGCTGCGCGTCATGGCGGAGCCGTGGCGGCCGCACCGGGGCGCGGTCGCGATCCTCGCCTGGCACCATTACCTGAAGAGCACGGAGCCGGTCTGAGTTGCGTAAGTTGACAAAGTTTACACCGCGTCAGGGGGAAGCCCCCTCCCCTAGCGCCCGCGGGATGCGCGGTAGCGGCGGACGGCGTCCAGGCTGTTGCGGACGTGGCCGACCGGGGACAGCGCCGAATAAGCGTAAATGACGCGGCCGTCGGGGGCGATCACGAAGGAGGTGCGGTTCGACTTGGGGCTGTTCGGCAATGCTACGTCGAACGCCTTGATCGTCGCGGGGGTGGCCGACGCCACCGCGAACTTGCTGCGGCATTCGGAAACCGAGAAGCGGTTCAAGGTCGCGATGTCGTCGGCGGACACGCCGATCACCGTGGCGCCGAGCGCGCGGAAGTCGTCGGTCGCTTCGGCGAACTCGCGCGCCTCGATCGTGCAGCCCTTGGTGAAGGCGGCGGGGAAAAAATAAAGTACCACGGGACCGCGGCGGAGCGCCTGCTGGAGGTCGAAGCGGAACGGCTTGCCGGCGAGCGAGGCTTGGGTGACGAGCCGCGGCGCGCGGGCGTCGACCGGGAGCGCGGCGTCGGCGGCGGGGGCGGCGAGCGCGAAGGCGGCGAGCGTGGCGAGAAGGCAGCGCATGGGCGGAAGCTCCTGAGCGGGGTCGGCGGCGGGTATAAGCGGAAGCGCGGGCTGTAGGACAGCGCCGATCGCGCGCGGGGCTGTGTAGAGAGGTTCCTTCATTCCGGCCTTGAGCCGGGACCCACCTACCTTCGACGACGGGTGCGAGAAGAAGATGGATCCCGGGTCAAGCCCGGGATGACGGGGGTGGGTGGATGGGAGGAGCGTTACCCGCCGACCGCGCCTCCTTGGCTCAGAGCCGCGTCACCGCCAGAGCGCGGTCAGTGACGAGGTCGGGGACGGTCAGCACCAGTTCGCTGCCTTCGTGCGCGACCTCCGCCTCGCTCACCGTCCGGCCCTCCAGCGTGCTCCACCCCGTGACGCGGTAGCGGCCCGGGGCGAGGCCCGGTACGCGGGCGCTCGCCTCGCGGGGCGGGGCGGCGGGGTCGAGGATGGCGCGGGCGCGGGTGTTGATCTTGCGCAAGGAGTCGCCCCGCAGGAGGTAGACGAGCGCCTGGGTATTGCTCGCGCAGCCGAAGGCGTGGACGCCCTTCGGGGGGTGCAGGGCTTTGCTGACGTTGCGGCGCCCGAACGTCGTCCAGTCGATCAGCGGCAGGAAGTCGGCCATCGCGCGCTGCGCGGACCGCATGCCGGGGGTGAGCACGTGCGGTTTGCGGTTGGGCCAGCGCATCCCGCCGCCGACGGCGCCGCTGGCGAGGTGCGCCCAGCTCATGTGACGAAAGTATTCGTCGTCGAAGAAGGCGGGGAGCGTACGGCGCTTGTCCTTGAAATAATGGATCGGCCCGTGCTCCGTGTCGAGGAATGGGCGGTCGTCCCGGATCTCGGCCAAGCATTCGGCGACGAGCTTGCCCATCGCGACCGCGGGGGCGACCGTGTCGCGGGGGTAGTCGATGGAGCCTTCGCGGTAGATGTGGATGGAGGCGAAATCGAGGTCGGGGTGGCGGAAGATCGGCGTCCTGAGATCTTGATGGGCCCGCCAACGCAGCTCGGGGCCATAGATGGACACGGTCTGCGGGTGGGCGCGGCCGTAGAGCTCGGTCTCGAGGTTCCGAACGAAACGGGACAGGTCCGCCATGAACTCGGGTAGCGGCTCCGCGCTGTCGCCGGCGGTGGCGGGGTGGATCTCGTTCCACAAGTCCCAGGCGAACAGCGCGCCCGAGCCGCCCCAGCGGCGCACGGCGAACTCGAGCCGGTCCTTGATGACCCGCCGGGTGTCGGCGCAGAGCAGCGCTTCGCGCATGTCCTTGAGCGGGCCGCCGTTCGCCGCCGCCCACGGATGCTGGCTAAACTTGATCCAGGTCCAAAAAGTGTCGACCGGGGTGAGCAGGATGCGCATGCCGACGCGCTCGCACATGGCGAACAGGTCGTCCCACAGCTGCACCATCGCCGGGACGAAGCGGCCGGTCGGGCGCTCGATGTAGCGGTGCTTCTTGTAGGCGCATTCGAGCATCAGCCGCAGCGTGTTGACGCCGTGCGAGCGGAGCCAGCGGAGGTGGTCCTCGACGCCGGCCAGGTCGCGGCGGCGGAACAGGCCCTTGAGCTCGACCCATTCGATGCTGTCGTTCTGACCGATCGGCGTCCAGGGGTCGCCGTCCTCCGTGACGAAATAGGGCAGGCCCGAGACCGTGCGGATCCAGGGTAGGCGGGCGGCGGTTGTCCCTTCACCAGGCAAGCCGGTGGCGGGGGCGGCGAAGCTGCGGTCCTCGTACATATGGCGCGCGCCCCTACGGGGTCGGCGAACGAACGCAAGCGGGTCGGAGGGCGCGATGACGAATAATTCGGACGAGGCGAAGCCGGGCGACGAGGTCCCACCGGGAACGGGGCAATCGGGCGAGGCGGTGTGCCCGCGGTGCGACGGGAGCGGGCGGGTGAAGGGCGGCGAATGCCCGGCGTGCGGGGGGACGGGAACGGTGACGGCACTGGTGGGGGACGCGTGAGGAGGTCACCCTAACGCTAGCGTCGTCGCCCCAGCGAAAGCTAGGGCCGCCGTCGACGGGGACCGCAGCCCGGCGACAGCGGTAGAGGGGTGGTGATCCGCGAGAGCGGTCCCAGCTCCCGCTGGGAAGACGTCCCCACTGATCAAGCGTCCCGTCCACGCGCGAGGTTGCGCCCCGCGCGACGCCTCCCGATCTCCCGTCCATGCCTTCGACCTACGCTCCCCACATCCTCGCCTTCGGCGACAGCCTCACCGCCGGCTACGCGCTGCCCGCCGCCGACAGTTTCGCCGCGCAGCTCGAGCGCGCGCTGCGCGGACAGGGCATCCAGGCGACCGTGCACAACGCGGGCGTGTCCGGCGACACCTCGGCCGACGGGCTCGCGCGGATGCCGCGGGTGCTGTCGCGGCTGACCAGACGGCCGGACCTAGTGATCCTGGAGCTCGGCGCGAACGACATGCTGCGCGGGATCACGCCGGCGCGGACACGAGCCAACCTCGACGAGATACTGGCGGAGTTTCAGCGGCTGGAGTTCCCGACGTTGCTCGCGGGGATGCTCGCCATGCCGATCCTGCCGCAGAGCTACCGGCGCGAGTTCGACAGCATCTTCCCCGAGCTGGCGGCGAAATACCGTGTGCCGCTGTACCCCTTCTTCATGGCCGGGCTGTTCCTCGACCCGTCGCTCCACCTCGCGGACCGGGTGCACCCGAGCAGCAAGGGGGTGGGCGTAATCGTGCGCGGCATCCTGCCGACGGTGAAGGCGGCGCTGGCCGAGGCGCGCGAGACGGCGGGGGCGTGAGCCGCCCGCTCGCCCTCCCCGCCCCGCTCCGGGCCTGGGTGGAGGGCGAAGCAGGCAAGATGCTCGCTTCGCCCGGCGTGCCGCCGGTCGACTTCGCGGCGCCCCCGGGCGAGCCCGCGCTGGCCCCCGCGGACGGCGTGTCGTGGCGGGTGTTCAAAAACCCGCTCACCCTTTTCGTCGGCGGGGTCGCCGCCGTGCTGCTCGAGCTCGCCGAGCCGCGGGTGCGCGCGGGGGTGTGGGAGTTCAGCGATTTCCGGCGCGATCCGCTGGCGCGGCTGCAGCGCACGGGGCTGGCGGCGATGGTCACCGTGTACGGGGCGCGCTCCGTCGCGGAAACGATGATCGCCGGCATCGGGCGGCAGCACGCGCGGGTGCACGGCGTGACGCCCGCGGGCGAGCCCTATCGCGCCGACGACCCGGCGCTGCTCAGCTGGGTGCAGGCCACCGCGGGCTACGGGTTCATGGAGGCGTACAGCCGCTTCGTCCGGCCACTCTGCGCGGCGGAGCGGGACGCGATGTGGGCGGAAGGCGCGCCGGCCGCGGCGCTCTACGGCGCGGACCGCCCGCCGGCGGACGAAGCGGCGTGGCGCGCGCTATACCGCGAATGGGAGCCGCGGCTGGAGCCGTCGTCGGCGATCGGCGAGTTCATGGGCGTCATGGCGCGGGTGCCCGCGCTGCCGGGCGCGGCGCGGACGATCCAGCCGCTGCTGCTGCGCGCGGCGGTCGATGTCCTGCCGGACGGGCTGGCGGCGAGGCTGGGGCTCCCCGCGCGGCTCGGGTCCACTAGCCGCGCGCTGGTGCGGGCGGCGGCCCGAGCGGCCGATCGGGTGACGCTGCGCAACGCGCCCCCGGCGCGGGCGTGCGCGCGGCTGGGGCTGGCGGCGGACTATCTGTATCGGTGAAGCGTGGGCGGGAACGGCCGAACCGCGGCGGCGATTGATGCCGGACGGCGCGCGAGGCGCCAGCGTGCTGTATGCACCCTAGGATGCGGAGCGGGAAGCGAGATGAGTTTGAACGTCAACGCCGCCAGCGCCGACGAGCTCGACGCCGATCCGGCGCTCCGCGGCCACGGCCCGGAGATCGCGCGCTACCGCGCGGAGCGGGGCGGGTTCACCGAACTGCGGCAGCTGGACGAGGTGCCGGGGCTGGCGGGGAAGCTCGACGACGAGGCCCGGGCGCGACTGTCGCTGGCGTGATCCTCGCCTACCGCGTCGCCGGGCTGGTCGCGCTGGCGCTGGGGATCGTCGGCATCTTCCTCCCTGTCATGCCGACGGTGGTGTTCTTGCTGGTCGCCGCCGGGTGCTTCGCCAAGAGCAACCCGGAATGGGAGCGCCGCATCGTCGAGCACCCGCGTTTCGGCCCGCCCATCGTGCGCTGGCGCGCGAACGGGGCGATCGGGCCGGGGGCCAAGGCGGCGGCGCTTCTGGCGCTCGCCGGGTCGGCGGCGATGGGGCTACTGCTCGTGCGGGAGGACCCGTGGCGCTGGGTGCCGCTGGGGGTGCTGTTGCTGGTGGGGCCGTACATCCTGACGCGGCCGAACCAGTAGGGCGCAGAGGGAAGCGCGTCGCCCTAGCGGAAGCAGGGACGACGTTCTCTTGCTATTTCGCGAACGCCGCCAGCGCGGTGCGGGCGACGGGTTCGCCCCATTCCTGGACGAAGTGGCCGGCCTCCTCGACCAGCATCGGTTCGGGACAATTGCGGATGTTCTCGCGAAGCGCGCGCATCGCGTTGGGGGTGATGACGGGGTCCTGCATCCCGATCGCCATAAAGCTCTCGCCCGCCCACTCGTCCCGCCACCAGTCGCGCGCGCGGCGGGAGGTGGCGGCGCCCGGAGAGTTGGGGGTCCCGTTGACCAGTTCGGGAAAGCGGCGGACGCCCGCCTTGTAAGCAGCGTCGGGGAAGGGCGCGGCGTAGGCGGCGGCTTCGGCGTCGGACAGGACGGGGGTGCCGCGCTTCATCAGCGCCGCGACATTCAGGTCCGGCTGCGCGCGGTTGTAGGCGCGCCAAGCTTCGAAGCCCGGCCCTAGCGGGCGCTCGCCGGTGTTGAGGCCGGTGTTCATGACAATGAGGCGGGCGAACCGCTCGGGCATGTCCATGGGAAGCGTGAGGCCGAGCAAGCCGCCCCAGTCCTGGCAGACGAGAGTAATGTCGCGGAGATCGAGCCTCTCGACGAGCGCGAGGAGCGCGCCGCGGTGGAAGTCGAAGCTGTAGGCCTCGTCGTCCGCCGGCTTGTCCGAGCGGCCGAAGCCGAACAGGTCGGGGGTGATCACCCGGCCGGCGTCGGCAAAAACGGGAATCATCTTGCGATACAGGTAGGACCAGGTCGGCTGGCCGTGGAGGCAGAGGAAGGTGGCCTCGCCTTCGCCCTCGTCGAGGTAGTGCATCCGCAAGCCACCGTAGCCGGGCAGGTCTTCGGCGTAGCGGGGGGCGAAGGGGTAGCCGGGGAGGTCACGGAAGCGGTCGTCGGGGGTGCGGAGCGCCGCCACCCTTAGCCGCCCCAGCCGCGCGCGCTGGAGGACGAGCTCGCGGACGCGGTGCGCCCGCCGAAGCCGCCGCGCGACACCACCGAACTGCGCGTCTGCACGCGGGGCGTGGTGACGGGCCGGGTAAGCGAGCGCGACGGCAGCTCGTAGCGGCCGCCGTAGCTCGGCCGCATCCAGGTGCCGCCGGCGAAATAGCCACCGGAGCGGCGGTCGCGGTAATAAGGGGCGTAGTGGCGGTTGTAGCCGCCGCCGCTCAGCACGTTGCCGATCAGGAAGCCGGTGAGGAGCGGCGAGAAGAAGCCGCCGCTCCCGCGGCTCTCGCACTGGCCCTCGCCGTACTGCTCCTCGCACAGCTCGCGGCTGTCGAAGCGGGGGGCTTGTTTCTGGTCGCCGGCGACCGCCTGGCTGTAGGCAGTCTGGCATTCGGCCTGGGTGAACTCGCCGGAGGCGGCGCACTGCGCGACCGACTGGAAGGGGGTCGCCTCCGCGGTGTCGCCGTCCGACCAGTCCGCGGTGTCGGCGGAGCCGCCGCAGGACGCCAGCGCGGTGCTCGCGGCGAGCAAGGAGGTGAGCGCGACGCCGCGCGAGCGCTTGGGGGTGCGTTGGGTCATGGAAAACCTCAGTCGGTCATGCTGGCGGCGTTGAGCAGGCCCACCGCGATGGACACGGCGGCGAGATAGATGGCGATCGCCGTCTCGTTCCGCTCGAGCCGGGCGGTGAGGTCGGGCACCGCGACCCGGCGGACGGCGGCGAAGGTGAGCACCTGGATCACGCCCGCGAGCACCGCCCAGGCGGCGAACTCGGCGAGGCTCCCGGCCTGGGTCAGCGCGGCGGCGACGGGGATGGCGAAGCCGAGCAAGGCGCCGCCGAGCGTGATGGCGGCGGCGTCGTTGCCTGCCCGGATCAGCCCGCGCTCGTCGTGCGGCGTGGCGAGCTGGTAGAGGAATTTGAAGGCGAGCGTAAGCAGCCCGGCGGCGACGAAGGCGAGCAGGAACTGGAACGCGCCGTTGGTAAAGGCCTGAACGTCGAACATCTACTTCCCCCTATATAGCCCACTCCCCCGCGAGCGGGAGAGGGCTTTACGCGCTGAATTCCGCCGGCGCGAGCGGCAGGCCCAGCATGATCTCGTGCGTCACGTCGCCGCCTTCGGGCTCCATCTCCAGCGCCAGCAGCAGCTCCGTGCCGTCCTCGCCGATCGGGCGGGCGTAAAGCATGCAGGTCTGGTGAATGCGGCGGACCGGTGGGCCGGCGCGCTCATAGTGGAGCGCTTCCCAGAGCCCCACCGGCTCCTGCTCGTTGGGGTCGTCGGGGTACCAGTAGCGGTCGAACGGGGGCAGCCCCGCCTCGTCCCAGCTCGGGCGGCGGAGGCGCGCGGTGAAGAAATGGCGGGCGTAGGCGTCCTTGGGGTAGGTGGACGACCAAGGCTGGAACAAGGTGAAGTCGTCGGCGTCCGCGCCGTCGGCGGATTGCGACACGGCCTGCAGCATCAGCTCGTCGTCGGTGTAGAAGCGGTGAACATGGCTGCCATCGTCGAGGCGGATCAGGCCCTGCGCGGTGATCTGCAGCGTGTCGCGGTCGAGCGCGAACTTGGTCTCGCCGCCCAGCCGCCGCCAGGCGAGCGGGTCGACGACCACCGTGCGGCCGATCGTGACGTTGCGGACGACGGGGAGCTCGGGCGGCGGCGGCGCTTCGCCCCCGCCGAACAGGCGGCCGAGGATCACGGCAGCGCCTCCGCGCCGAGCCGCCGGTCGGCGACGTAGAACAGGCGGTCGCCGGGCGCGATGGTGCCGGCGGTGTCGAAGCGGACGTCGGACGAGGAGGCGCCAGCCGCGCGCGAACCGAGCAGCACGGCGCGCCGGTCGAGGAGGCGGGAGGCGACGTCGCGGAAGGATGCTGGAGCAGCGCTCTCCCAGCGCATGGAGAAGAGCGTTGCGCCCGTGTCCGTGTGGGAGACGAGCTGGGCGAGCAGGTGGCTCGCGCCCGGGTCCTTGACCGCCTTGACCACCAGCTCGACGGAAGGCGCAAGCACCACTTCCACCCGCGGGCAGTGGGCGGTGAGCAGGTGGGCGACGTCGTCGTCCTGAAAATAGCAGACGATGTGGCCGCTCTCGTTGAGTGCGGTGACGGCGAGCGCGGCGGCGAGCGTGTCGGTGTCGGACGAGGTGAACACGATCACGCGCGACGCCGAAGGCACGCCCGCGCGCTCGAGGTCGGCCGCGGCGGTGAGGCTGCGCGCGCGGACGTAGCGGATGCGGGGGTCGTCGTTGGCGAGCTCGGCCCTGGTGAGCAGCACGAGCTGCTGGCCCGGCTCCGCGTCGGCCGACAGCTCGTCGATCATGCGCGGGGTGCGCTCGGCGTCGTAGCCGACGAGGACGACCGCACGCTCCACGCCTTTATAACTCCCCTGCCCCATGCGCGCGCGGCGGGCGCGGCCGGACAAGGCACCGAAGCCCTTCGCTATGAGCGACGTGAAGGCGGCGATCGCGCCGGGATAGACCCAGAAGGCGGTGAACAGCCGGCCGAGGTCTGTCTTGGGCGCGACGTCGCCGTAGCCCACGGTCGCCGCCGTGGTCGCGTACCAGTAGAGGAAGGTCACGGGCGCGGGCAGGTCCGGCTCGCCGGCCAGCCGCATCAGCAGCCAGCAGCTGAAGCCGTGGAGCAACACGCCGCCGAGCAGCACCGACCAGTGCAGGTCGGTAATCGCGTGGTACAGCCGGCGGATCAGGACGGTGATCGGCGACAGTGCGGTGCTCCCCCATCGCGCGCCAGCTTGCTGGACGGGCCTTGCCCGGTCAAGCGGGGGTGCTACATCCCGCGGTGCATCCAAGGAGAGGCCTAGTGGACGGCAGTTGGACGGTGGACAGCCTCGAGCAGGCGATGGCCGCCGCGGCGGGCGAGATCGAGGTCCGCCGCATCGACGGCGCGGAGCCCGTGCTGATGGCGACCATGAAGGCGTTCGGCGACCTGCCCGTCTACCTGACGGTCGCGGGCGAGCAGATCGTGGTATCCGCCTTGCTCTGGCCGGTGGCGGAGCAGCAGGATCAGGCGGAGTTCAACCGCTTCCTGCTCAAGGCGCAGAAGACCGTGCCCTTGTCCAACTTCGCGATCACGGAGGTGGACGGGACCGAGTTCTACGAGCTGATCGGTGAGCTCGCGACCGACTCGTCCCTAGACGCGATCCTGCTGGAATTGCGGGTGCTCGCGCAGAACGCGCTGGACGCGGCGGGCGAGCTGCGCGGCGCGGCGTTCGCCGCGGCCTGAACGGAAGAAAGGAACGATGGCCTTGTTCAAGCAACTTGTCACCCTGCTGCGCGGTAAGAGCCACGAGGCGGGCGAGGCGGTGATCGACCGCAATGCGCTCACCATCCTCGACCAGCAGATCCGCGACGCGACGACGGCGCAGGCGAAGGCGCGCGACGACCTCGCCACGCTCACCGCCAAGCGCCGGCTGATCGAGAAGGACCTGGAAGCTTTGTCCGCGCAACGCGACAAGTACGAGGCGTCGGCGCGCGCCGCGATGGCGCGCGGCGACATGGGCCTCGCCCGCGAAGTCGCGGAGCGGCTGGCCAAGATCGAGGCGGAAGGGACCGCCAAGGTGCCGCAGGTCGAGGAGATGCGCGGCGCGGAGGACCGGCTACGGCAGATCATCGGCGGGACCGACGGCAAAATCGAGGCGTTCCGCCGCGAGATCGAGATCGTGCGAGCGAACGAGTCGGTGCAACGCGCACAGGCCAGCGTCGCCGCGAGCGCGGGCGGAGCTGCGGGCCAGCTCGGCTCGGCCGCCGACAGCCTGAAGCGGTTGAAGGAGCGCCAGGCGATCCGCGACGAGCGCTTCAAGGCAGCGGAGGAGCTGGAGCTGCAGCGCACCGGCGGCGACCTCGACGAGAAGCTGCGCACGGCGGGGCTCCTGCCGGGGTCGAGCTCCGCCGACGACATCCTCGCGCGGCTGGGCGGGCCGTCGTCGGCGGGCGCGCTGACGGATGGGCGCAAGGACCCGCTGGCGCTGCCGCGGGAGTGAGGACGGCTCGCATATACGCCTCGTCACCCCCGCGCAGGCGGGGGTCCATAACCCTCGACCGGATGGGAGCGCGCACTTCCTGCGCGTCGAGGATTATGGACCCCCGCATTCGCGGGGATGACGGCCGCGTTTTCGGTGCCGCCGGGTGGCTCAAAGGCGGAGCTGCCTAGATGCGCCGCGTCCCCATCGCCGAGCGGGTCGACTGGCAGGCCATGGCCGAGGCGTCCGGCTTCACCTTTCACCACGAGGGCGGGCAGCGCTACTGGGACGAGCGGGCCATGTACGCCTTCACGCTCGAGGAGGTCGAGCGAGGCATCGAGGAGCCCACCGCCGAGCTGCACGCGATGTGCCTCCAGCTCGTCGCGGAGGCGGCGGGGTCGGAGGCGCTGATGGCGCGGCTGGCGATTCCGGAGTCCGTGCGCGACTACGTGGCGGAGAGCTGGCGGTCGGGCGCGCCGAGTCTCTACGGGCGGTTCGACTTCGCCTACGACGGCGCGGGGCCAGCGAAGCTCCTCGAGTACAACGCGGACACGCCGACGAGCATCTACGAGACCGGCTATTTCCAATGGGCGTGGCTTGAGAGCCGGCTCGCCGACGGGCTGCTGGGGCAGGGCACCGATCAGTTCAACTCGCTCCACGAGAAGCTGATCGCGCGGTTCGGCGCGCTGTTCACGACCGGGAGCCTGGTCCACTTCGCGTCGGTCGCCGACCATATCGAGGACCGACAGACGGTGGCCTACCTCCAGGACCTCGCGGGGCAGGCGGGGCTGGAGACGGCGTTCGTGCCGATCGACCGGGTCGGGCTCGACGCCGACGGCAAGTTCGTCGATGAGCAGAACCTGCTGATCGGGGCGCTGTTCAAGCTTTACCCATGGGAGGACATGTTCCGCGAGCCCTACGCGGGCAAGCTCGGCGGGTCGGGGACGACATTCCTGGAGCCCGCGTGGAAGGCGGTGCTGTCGAACAAGGCGATGCTGCCGCTGCTGTGGGAACGACACCGCGGCCACCCGAACCTACTGCCCGCCTTCTTCGCCGACGATGCGCAAGCTGGCGAGCTCGGCAACAGCTACGTCCGCAAGCCCTTCTTCTCGCGCGAAGGGTGGGACGTCGAGCTGGTAGACAAGGGGCGGCGGACGCGCGGGTTCGTCGGCGGCTACGGCGCGGAAGGGCATATTGTGCAGGGGCTCGCCCGGCTGCCGCGGATGGGCGGCAAATATCCGGTGCTGGGAAGCTGGGTGGTGGGCGACGAGCCCGCGGGGCTGTCGATCCGCGAGGATCGGGCGCGGATCACGAGGAACCTGTCGCGGTTTGTACCGCACGTTATCGAGGGTTAGGAAGCTACGTCCCCGGGCGGGAGTCGTCGTCCGAGCGACAGCTGGGGCCCCTCTCGAAGGGGACGGTCCCGCTACGGCCGTCGCCGGGAGCGATTCAGGTCGATAGCGGCCCCAGCTTCCGCTGGGGCGACGAATTCACTCGGAAACGGCTGCTCGCGGGTCGATCCTACTCCGCCTGGTTCGCCGCGGTTTCCGCACTCTCGAATTGTTCGTCCTCCGTCTGGAGGCGCGAGGTCATGCCGCTCGCTTCGGCGTCGTCGGCGATCTGCTGCTCCTCCGCGATCGGGTCGGCAGGCGGCGGAGCGACGACGGAGGCGTTGGCGGGCTCGTCGGCTTCGCGGACGGGCGCAGGGGCCGGTGTTTCCGTTTCGGGGATCGCCTCCACCGCCGTGTCCTCCAGCGGCACCTCGACCGCGCCATTGGTGGCGGTGAGCGCGTCGTCCTCCGCCAGCTCCTCCGCGTCGCCGCCGCCGCGGTCGCAGGCGCCGAGCGCGATGGCGCCGGCGAGCGCGGTCGCGGCGAGGACAGTGCGTAGCTTCTTCATAGGTCTCCCCTCAGCGCGCCGCGAGTCGGGCGGGGCCGCCGTCGAGCTTGGCGGCGAGCGCGCTGTCCCACTTATACGGATCGTCGCGGAAAGACACGGCCCCCTCGCCGGTCGCGAACGCCGTCCAATAGAAGAGGTACACCGTCACCGGCCGCGTGAGCGGGACGCGCTGCGTCTTGTTCGTGGCGATTGCCTCCTCGATCGCGCCGGGGGCGCCCCACTTGGGGTCGTCCTTGAAGAGCAGGCGGGCGAGCTCGACCGGCTTCTCCACCCGGACGCAGCCGTGGCTCGCCAGGCGGTCGAAGCTCGAGAACTTGGCCTTGGCGGGCGTGTCGTGGAGGTACACAGCGAAGGGATTGAGAAAGTCGAACTTCAAGCGGCCGAGCGCGCTCTGGTCCCCGGCGGCCTGCTGCAAGCGCTTGCCGCCCTCCGGCGTCTCGATCACCTTGAAGCCGTTCGCCTTAAGGTAAGCCGACCCCTTCGGGAACAACTCCTCCTTGGCGATGGAGGCGGGCACGTTCCACGGCGGGTTGACCACGACCGAGTGGATCTCCGACGAAAGCATCGGCGTCTCGTCGCCGCCGGGACGGCCGGTGACGCCGCGCATGGAGGCGACCGGCTTGTCGCCCTCGAACACCGTGAGCACGGCGGCGGCGATGTTGACCTGGACGCGGCGCGCGTCGAGCTCGGCGGGCATCCAGCGCCAGCGCTCCATGTTGGCGACGATCTGCTCGACGCGGCGCGACACGGGGACGTTGAGCGCGGCGGTGGTCTGGGTGGAGACCACGCCCGTCGGGTTGAGCCCGTAGCGGCGCTGGGCGCGGCGCACGGCGTCGAGCAGTGCCTGGTCGAAAACGTCGCCGGTAGCGGTGACGTTCTTGTCTTCCACCGCGAGCCGCTGGCGAAGCGCCGCCACGCGGGGGCCCCGCGAACTGAGCGTGATGTCAGGGCCGGCGGGGAGCGTGCGCCACCCGCCGTTGGCGGCAATCACGCGGTAGCGGGAGAGGCCTTTCCGCAGCCCGTCGTAGCCCGCATAGGGCGGCGGCAAGCTCGCGATCCAGGACGCAAGGCGATCGTCGGCGACGGCCTTGGCGAAGGCAGGAAACGGGTCATAGGCGGCGGGGCGCATCGCCCAAACCTCCAGATACTCGCCCGGCGCAAGCTGGCCGGCGCGCACCGCGCGGGCGTAGGAAAGCGCGGCTTCGGCGAGCTTGGCGTCGTCCTTCGGCGCGGCTGCCTCCATCCCATGCGCCGCGGCGCCGTCGAGCATGGCGCGCAGCTGCGCGGTCTGCGCGGCCGACAGCTGCGGCATGACGCGGGGCGCGACGGGCGCGGGCTGGACCGGCGCGGGGGCGGCCTGGACGGGGGTCGCGGCGGCAGGCGCGGTGGCGGCGTCCTGCGCCATCGCCGCTCCACCCGCGCCCGCCAGAAGCGCCGCGAGCGCACCGCGCGCAGCCGAATTCAACGCCGTCCGCATCTTTCGTCCCCTGTTCTCATGTATCCGACCTTACTCGCGCACCCCACCCTGCCGCAAGCTGAACGGGCCGATTCGCGCGCGCATCACAGGCGGTTAGCGCTACACCGTCCGGAGCGCGCGGGCCGGGCGGGCGTTGAGCACGGGCAGGCCGCCGAGCACGCCGAGCAGCACGGTCGCCCCTGCGCCGAGCAGCAGGGTGAGCGCCACCAGCCCATAGTCGGGCAGCCATTCGAACTCGAACAACCGCGTCACGACGTACCAGCCCGCGCCCAAGCCCAGCGCGGCGGCGACCACGGCGAGTATCGATGCCAGCAGCGCCCACTGCAGCGCTTGGACACCGAGCACCTGCGCGCGGGTCGCGCCCAAGGTCTTCAGGATCACCCCGTCGTAGGTGCGTGCGGCGGACGCCGCGGCGAGCGCGCCGATCAGCACGGCGACCCCGGCGAGGATGGCGACGGAAGCCGCGGCGGCGACGGCGGAGGCCACGCCGGACACCACGTCGCGGACCTGCGCGAGCACGCCGCCGACCTCGATCACCGAAACGGACGGGAAACGCGGCAGTAACGCGCGCTGGATGCGGCCGACGCCGGCGGCCGGGGCGTCGATGGTGGCGGCGAGGTTGTGGGGCGCGTCCCGCAGCGCGTTGGGCGAGAAAACCAGGACGTAGTTAAACCCCAGCGTATCCCAATCAATGCGGCGGAAGGAGGCGACGCGCGCGGTGCGCTCCACGCCGAGGAGGCTGACGCTCAGTGGGTCGCCAATCTTGAGCCGGAGCACGTCGGCCAAGCGCTCGTCGACGGAGACGAGCGGCGGGCCATTGTACCCGCGCGGCCACCACCCGCCCGCGGTGAGCGTGCTGCCTTCGGGCAGCTCCTCGGCATAGGTTAGTCCGCGCTCGCCGCGCAGCGCCCAGGCGCCTTCGGGGATCTCGGTGAGGTCGGCGACCTGGGTGTTCCCGTAGGCGGTGATGGTGCCGCGCAGCGCGGGGACGGCGGCGACCTGCGCGGTGGGGGACGCGCCGCGCACCACCGCGCGGAACTCGTCGGCGCGGTCCTTGGGCACGTCCAGCGCGAACAAGGCGGGCGCGCGCTGGGGCACGGTGCGGGCGATGTTGGCGTCCAAACTCGTGCGGATGGCGGCGAGCAGGACGAACAGGGTGAGGCCGAGGCCGAGCGCCACTACCAGCCGGCCGGTGGCCGCGCCCGGCCGGTGCAGCCCGGCGAGCGCGAGGCGGAGGAAGGGGCGGCGCGGGCGCGGGAGCGCTGCGGCGAGCCGGGTCACCACCCAGCCGATCGCGCCGAGCAGCAGGAGCACGGCGGCGGTGGCGGCGAGGAAGCCGGCGGTGAGCAGAGGCTGTTCGGCGGTAAGGAGCGCGAGAGCGATCACCAGCGCCCCCGCGGCAAGCGCGAGCGGCAGGCTGCGCCGCAAGGGCGCGCGGCGCGGATCGAGGCCGCCACGGAGCAAGGCGGCGGCGGGGACCGCGCCGGCCTGCGCGAGCGACGGCGCGGTGAAGGCGAGCGCGATGAGCAGGCCGTAGGCCGCCGCCAGCAGGAGGGGCAACGGGTGGACGGCGAAGCCGGGCGCGACGGGCAGCAGCTCGCCCGCCGCGCGGACGATCAGGGGCACGGCCGCGAGCCCGGCGAGCAGGCCGGCGGCGATGCCGACGCCCGCCACCGCGACGATCTGCAGCAGGTACACGCGGCCGATGTCGGCGCTCGTCGCGCCCAGCACCTTAAGCGTGGCGATGCTGCCGCGCCGCGCCTGGAGGTAGGAGCTGACGCCGTTGCCGACGCCGATCCCGGCGATGACCAGCGCGGCCAGACCCACCAGCAACAGGAACTGGCCCATTCGCTCGATAAAGCGGCTCGCGCCGGGCGCGGCGTTGTCGCGCGAGCGGGCCTCCCAGCCGGCGGTGGGGAAGGCGTTGGTGAACCCGTCCACCGCCGCCTGCGGGTCGGCGCCGAGGGGCAAGGCGACGCGGTACTTGGTCTCGTATAGGCTGCCCGGCTGGAACAGCCCGGTGCGCCGCGCGCCGTCTAGGGTGACGATGGCGACCGGCCCCAGGGTGAAGCCTTCGCCCAAGCGGTCGGGCTCGTCGGCGACGATGCCGTCGACGGTGAAGGTCGCGGTGCCGAAGCGTAAGCGCTGGCCGACCTGGACGCCCAGCCGGTCGCGGAGCGCGGGGCCGATCCACACGCGATTCGGGTCGGCGGGGCGCACCGTCCGGCCGTCGGCGAGGCGGAGCGCGCCGTAGAGCGGATAGGCCCGGTCCACCGCCTTGAGCGCGACGGGCGCGGCTTCCGGGCCGGTCGGGCGGTCGACCACCGCCTGCGCCTGGGCGCGCACCGTTTCCGACAGGCGGCCGAGGCGGGCCATGGCGGCGCGCTCGGCGGGGGTGGCGGAGCGCTGCGAGGCGGCGAACTCGGCGTCGCCGCCGAGGATCACCCGGCCGCGCGCGCCCAGTTCCCCGCCCATCGCCGCCGTCAGGCTGCCGATTGCGGCGAGCGCGCCCACCCCCAAGAACAGGCAGACGAGCAGCAGGCGTAGGCCCCGAAAGCGCGCGCGCAGCTCGCGCCGCGCGAGCGCCCAGGCGAGCGGCCAGCCGGTCAACGCGGCCGGTCCGCAACGATCCGGCCGTCCATCAGCTCGATCACCCGGTCGCAGCGCGCCGCGAGCCGCGAGTCGTGGGTGATGACGAGGAGGGTGGCGCCGGCTGCCGCGCGGCGGGCGAAGAGGAGGTCCATCACCTCCGTCCCGGTCGTCGCGTCGAGGTTGCCCGTGGGCTCGTCGGCGAAGAGCAGCGCGGGCCGGGGCCCGAGCGCGCGGGCGATGGCAACGCGCTGCTGCTCGCCGCCGGAGAGCTGCGCGGGGTAGTGGTGCGGGCGGTGGCCGAGGCCCACCGCCTCCAGCTCGGCGCGGGCGCGGTCGAAGGCGTCGGCCTGCCCCGCGAGCTCCATCGGCACCGCGACGTTCTCCAGCGCGGTCATGGTGGGAAGGAGATGGAAGGCCTGCAGCACGATCCCGATGCGCCCGCGACGGGCGCGGGCGAGGCCGTCCTCGTCGAGCTTGCCGAAGTCGAGCCCGGCGACCTCGACGCTGCCCCCGCTGGCGCGCTCGAGCCCGGACAGCACGCTCATCAGCGACGACTTGCCGGAGCCCGAGGGGCCGAGCAGGGCGACGGACGCCCCGCGCGGCACGTCCAGGTCGATGCCGCGCAGGATCGCAGTCGGCGCGTCGGCCGCGCCGAGCGTCAGGGTGACGCCGCGGGCGCGGATGACCATATCGGCCACTTGTTGATGAAGCATGGAGGGGGCGTTGCTCCGAGGTTCGACGGCATATGCGGTGGCGGCGCTGCTTATCCAAGGCGCGGCGCTCGCCGGGTGCGGGCGGGAGGCGGCGGCCCCCGTCGCCGAGCGGACGGAGCAGGCGGCCGCGCCGAGCAAGCGTGCAGTGGCACCGAAGCAGGTCGCCGGCCCGGAGCGGCTGGTAGTCGCGTTCGGCGACAGCCTCTACGCCGGCTACGGGTTGGAGCGCGGCGAGAGCCTGCCGGACGAGCTGCAGGGGCTGCTCCGCGCGCGCGGCCTGAACGCGCGGGTGGTTAACGCGGGCGTGTCCGGCGAGACCACGGCGGGGGGCAGGCAGCGGCTGGCCTTCGTGCTCGACGGGCAACCGCGCAAGCCCGACCTGGTGGTACTGGGCTTGGGCGGCAACGACCTGCTGCGGCAGATCCCGCCGGCGGAGACGCGGGCGAACCTTCAAGCGATGCTCGACGAGCTCCGCTCGCGGGGCATTCCCATGGTGCTCACCGGGATCGTCGCACCGCTGAACCTCGGGCCGGACTATGCCGACGCCTTCAACGCCATCTACCCCGAACTCGCGAAGGAGTACGAGGCTTCGCTTTACCCGTTCATCCTTGAAGGGGTGATTGGCCAGCCGGGGCTGATGCTGCCCGACGGCATCCACCCGAGCGCGGCGGGGGTGGACCGCATAGGCGCGCGGATCGCGCCGCTGGTGGCGGAGCGGTTGGCCTCCCCCGCTGCGGCCCCCGCCTGACCTCCCATCTTCGTCAGCCCTTCGACAGGCGCAGGGCTGATGAAAATCGGTCCGGCCGTAACTTGCGATAAAGGGAAGCGTTCGTTCAGCGGACCCGAACCCGCCTTCGCCGGTTCACGGGCGCATGGACCTTCCGCTCCCCGACACTCTCGCCACCTGGCGCGAAGCGCCCCGCGTACGCGCCTTTAACGACCGGCCCGTGCGCGCGTCCGGCGACTACGTGCTGTGCTGGCTCCAGCAGGCGCTCCGCGCGCGCGACAACCCGGTGATCGACGCGGCGATCCGGCTGGGGAACGCGCTGGGCTTACCCGTGCTCGTCTATCACGGCTTGCGCGAGGATTACCCCTTCGCCTCCGACCGGTTGCACCGCTTCATCCTCGGCGGGTCGCGCGACGTCGCGCTCGGCTGCGCGCGGCGCGGGCTCGCCTGCGTGCAATACGTCGACCGGGCGGCGAAGCGGGAGAAGGGATTGGTGTACCGGCTCGCCGTGCAGGCGGCCGCGGTGGTGCTGGAGGATCAGCCGGCCTTCGTCGCGCAATGGCAGGCGGAGCGGGTCGCTGCCAAGGCGCAATGCGCGGTGTTCGCCGTCAACGCCGCCTGCGTGGTGCCGCCCGCCGCGCTCGAGCAGGGCGTCAAGACCACCTCCGCCTTCCGCCGCCGCCACGAGCGGATGCGGGAGGACTGGTACGTGTGGGTGGAGGAGGAGCCGACGGTCGCGCCCTACGCCGGCCTCCTGCCCTACGAGCCCGACCGCTGGGGAAAGGCGACCGACGCGGACCTTGATGCAGTCGTCGCCGAGTGCGCGATTGACCACGCGCTGCCGCCGTCCGCCATGTTCCCGCCCACCCGCGACGAGGTGCTGCGCCGCCTCGCCCGGCTCACGGCGGAGGTGCTGCCCGCCTATGCCGCGGCGCGCAACGACGCGAGCCGATCGGAGGGGGCCAGCGCGCTTTCCCCTTATATGCATTTCGGGCTGGTCGGCCCGCGCGAGATCGTCGCGGCGGTGAATGCGGCGGACGCGCCCGCCGACAGCCGCGCCAAGTTCATCGACGAGCTGCTCAGCTGGCGCGAATGGTTCCATTACCGGGCCAGGGGGATGCGCGTGCCCGAGAGCTTCGAGCGCACGCCCGAATGGGCGCGGCGCACGCTGGACGCGCACGCCGCCGACCCGCGGCCCGACGTGGAGCCGCTGGCCGCGCTGGTCCACGGCGAGACGCGCGACGAGACGTGGAACGCGTGCCAGCGCCAGTACCTGATCGACGGCTGGATGCACAACAACCTGCGGATGTACTGGGTCAAGGCGCTGATCCGCATGACGCCGGACCCGCGCACCGGCTGGGCCACCGCCTGTTACCTGAACGACCGGCTGTCCTTGGACGGGCGCGACCCGTCGACCTACGGCAACCTCGGCTGGGGCTTCGGCGAGGCCGCGCCCGGCTACCGCAACCTGCCGATCTACGGCACGGTCGCCACCCGCACGGACCGCTCGATCCGCGAGCGGCCGGGCGGGCCGGAGTGGCTGCGGAACGCCGCCGCGCGGCCCGGGCCGCGGCTTCGAGTGCCGGAAGCGCCGCCGGCCGACCCGTATTTGACAGGGAGGCTGCCGATCTGAGCGGCGCGATTGAACGGCGGGTGCGCCGGGGGTAGGCTGGCCGGGCCTTCCGGGTGATCGGAGCGGCGGGTGCGGGTGCCTTCTGGGGGAAAGCCGATGCGCCATAGGTTCGCGCTCGTCGCCTTGCTCGGCCCCGGCTGCGGAAGCGATCGGGCGAGGCGGCCGGCCTTGTCGAGCGCCAGCGCGCCCGTCCAGCTGCTCCCCGCCGCGCTGCCGCCGCCCGCGCCGCCGCCGCCCACGCCGGAGCAGTCGGTGGTGGTCGACGCCGCCGAGTACGGGAACGGCGAAGCGCTGCTCGGCGTGGAAGGGTCGGAAGCGGACCCGCCGCCGACCGCCGGCCAGGCCGTTTCCCGGGCCGGCCGCCCAACCGTTGCGCGCGCGCCCGCGGCGCGCGGCGCAGCCACCAAATGGTGCGACGTGGTCGGCAAGCGCGTCACGACCGGCGACTGCGGCCGTTTGCGCGAACAGCGGGACGCCTTGCAGGACGGCGTCGGCGGCATGGATGTGCCGCCTTCCATGTTCGTGGGCGATCGCGTGGACCTGCTGCTGGTGGTCGGCCGCGTGGCGCGCGCGGGGCGCGCGCGGGGCGCGTGGTGGACGACATGGTCGGCCGGTCCCGGGTCGTGCGGCTCGACGGCCCTAAAGTCGGTTCGGTCATGGCCGCGACGCTGACGGGGTCCGCTGGCCTTGCGATCTCCCCGGCGGGCGAGCAACACCGCGACTTAGGCGGGGCGGACAACGCCATGTGGGAATGGCGGGTGTCGGCGGTCGCCGCGGGACCGCAGGAACTGAGGCTGCGGGTGGCGACTTTGGAGCTCGACGCGCGCGGTGCGCCGACCACGCTGGAGCTGAAGCCGCGGCGCTTCGCGGTCGCCGTGGCGGTGCGGCCCGCGTCGGCCGGCGAACGGCTGGGCGCGTTGCCGGGGCAGGTGGAGCGCGCGGCGAACGACTAGACGGACGCGCTGAAGGCGCTCGGCGGGCTGTTCGTCGCCGCGGGCGCGACCTGGGGAGCGTGGCGGGCGCTGCGACGGCCGGGGGGCGCGAAGGCCACCGCCTGAGCTGGCGGCGGAGCGGGCGACGGCGTATCGCGCGCGGTCTTGCGGCTCCGCGTCGCCCCCCTTCCCCGCACTGCGGGCAGGGCGGGGCGGATGCGACCGCCGTGCTGGCCGCCGCCGCCGCGCGAGCTACGCCCGTCCTGCGCGCCGATCCCGCCGTGCGCGCGCGGCTCAGGGGATCAGCAGCGTAGAACCGGTCGTGCGCCGCGCCTCTAGGTCGCGGTGCGCCTGCGCCGCCTCCTCCAGCGGGTAGCGCCGGCCGATCGTCGGGCGGACGGCGCCGGAGTGGAACATCGCCCACAGCCGCTCCACCCCCGCCGCGCGCTCGGCCGGATCGGCATAATAGTCGAACAGGGTCGGCCGAGTGACGAAGACGGAGCCGGCCTGCGCCAGCCGCCCGAGCGCGACGCCCGTCACCGGGGCGCTCGCGTTGCCGTAGCTGACGAGCAGCCCGCGCCGTGCAAGACTGCCGAGCGAGGCCTCCCAGGTCGCCTGCCCCACCCCGTCGAAGACGACGGAAACGCCCGCGCCGCCTGTCAGCTCGCGGACGCGCGGCGCCACCGGCTCCTCGCCGTAGAGGATCACCTCGTCGCAGCCCACGCCGCGCGCGAGCGCCGCCTTCTCCGCCGAGCCGACGGTGCCGATCGCGCGGACGCCGATCGCGCGCAGCCAGGCGCAGAGGATCAGCCCTACCCCGCCCGCGGCGGCGTGGACGAGGACGGTCGCGCCCGGCGCGACGCGCGCGCAGCGTTCCACCAGGAACTCGACGGTGCAGCCCTTGAGCAGCAGCGCCGCCACGGCTTCGTCGGGAACGTCGTCGGGCAGCCTGAACAGGCTCACCGCCGCTACGTTGCGCGCCGTGCTGTATGCCCCGCGCTCGGGGCCGAAGGTGCCGACGCGGTCGCCGGGGCGGAGCTCGGCCACGCCCTCGCCTACCGCCTCGACCACCCCCGCCGCTTCCAGCCCGAGCCCGGCTGGCAGCGGCACGGGGTAGGTACCGTCGCGGTGGTAGGTGTCGATGTAGTTCAGCCCCACCGCGGCATGCCGCACGCGGACCTGCCCTGGGCCGGGCGGCGGTAGCGCGACGTCCCGCCATTCGATTACGTCCGGCCCGCCCGCGCGCTCGATCAGCGCGGCGCGCGCGGCCGTCACGCGGGCGCGCCCGGAGCTTGCGCCGCGCGCGCCGCGTCGCTTTCCTGCAAGAGCGCGGCGACGCGCCCTGCGAGTTCGGCCTGGCGGAACGGCTTGAAGAGCACCTCCAAGTCGCGCGTGCGCTCGGCGGGTAGGTCGGCGAAGCCCGTCATCAGCAGCACGGGGACGCCCGGCAGCCGGCCGGCGAGCCGCTCGGCGAGGTCCGCGCCCGTCAGCCCGGGCATCGCGTGGTCCGTCACCACCACGTCGGGGCGGAGCCCGGCGGCGACGCGGTCGAGCGCTTCGCCGGCGCCGGCCGCTTCCTCGACCGCGTAGCCGAGCTCGCGCAGCGACTCGGCGGCGGCGGTGCGCACCAGTTCCTCGTCTTCGACGAGGAGCACGGTGGCGCAGCGCGGGGCTCGCGACGCGGGCGGCGCTTCGACGGCCGGCGCGTCCGCCGCGCGCGAGGCGACGGGCAGCCACAGGCAGGCGCTCGTGCCCTCGCCGGGAACGGAGGACAGGCGGAACGCGCCGCCCGACTGCGCGGCGAGCCCGTGCACCATCGACAGCCCCAGCCCCGTCCCCTTGCCGACGCCCTTGGTCGAGAAGAATGGTTCGATCGCGCGCGCCAGCGTCGCGCCGTCCATGCCCTCGCCGGTGTCCGAAACGCGGAAGCGGACGAAGCGTCCCAGCGGGAGGGCTTCGCCCGACGCGGGCGCGCCATCGTCCTCGCCAACCTCGATGAGCAAGCGGCCGCCGTCCGGCATCGCGTCGCGCGCATTGACGGCGAGGTTGAGCAGCGCGAGCTCGAGCTGGTTGGGATCGACCAGCGCGGCGTGGAGTCCGGGAGCAACCGCGACCTCCACGGCGATTGACGGCCCGAGCGAGCGGTCGATCAGGTCGCGCATCCCGTCCACCAGCGCGGCGGGGTCGACCGGGCGCGGCTGGAGCGTCTGCCGCCGGGCAAAGGCGAGCAGGCGCTGCACCAGCGTCTTGGCGCGCTCGGCCGATTGCAGGGCGCCGTTGATCAGCCGGGACGCGCGGGCGTCTTCCTCGTGGCGGCGGCGCAGCAGGTCCAGCGCGCCGACTATGGGAGTGAGCAGGTTATTGAAGTCGTGCGCGACGCCGCCGGTGAGCTGGCCGATCGTCTCCAGCTTGCGCGCCTCGTGCAGCTGGGCGAGCGCCGCCTCGCGCTCGGCAACCGCCTGCTCCACCTCGCGCGCGAGATCCTCCGTCAAGCGTTTCTCGCGGTCGACATCGATGGAGGCGACCACGCCGCCCAGCAACGACCCTTCGGCGCCGCGGATCGCCGAAGCGACGTAGCGGATCCAGGCGAAGGAGCCGTCGCCGCGGCGCACCCGGCACACGAGTTCCGGCCGCTCCTCGCCGGCGAGCGCGCGGGCGAGCGGATATTCATCGCTCTCGACCTGCCGTCCGTCCGCGTGGAAAGCGACATAGTCGTCGCGGTAGTCGGCCACCTGCGACGAGTTCACTACGTCGTGGCCGAGCAAGCGTTCGACCTGCGCGTTGCCACCGGTGACCTGGCCGGTCGCGTCGGCGAAGACGAGGCCCACGGGCGCGGCGTCGAGCACCGCGCGCAGCCGCGCCTCGCTGTCGCGCAGGCGATCCTCGGCGCGGCGGCGCTCGGTGACGTCCGTGAACGACACCGCCCAGCCGCCGTCGGGCAAGCGCGCCGCGCGCAGCTCGACGAGACGGTCGGCGTGCACCGCCGAAGGAAGCTCGAGCGGCGCCTGCGCCGCGCGCTCCAGCATGCCGGCGTAGAAGGCGCGCTCCTCCGCCGTTCCCGCGCGGCCAACTGCTGCGAAGATCGTGCGGCCGAGGTCGCCGTGCGGGTCGACGCCCAGGTGCTCGCCCGCCGCGCGGTTGCACACCAGCAGGCGGAACTCGGCGTCGAGCGCGTAGAAACCGTCCGACACGCTGTCGAGCACCGCACGGAGCCGGCCCTCGCTCTCGCGCAGCCGCGCTTCCGCCGCGCGTTCGGCGGAGATGTCGGTGTTGGTGCCGAACCAGCGCACGAGCGCGCCGTTCGCGTCTCGGATCGGCTCAGCGCGCGTCAGGAAGGGGCGGAACGCGCCGTCGGCACCTTTTAACGGGAACGTCATCTCGAACGGCTCGCCCGCGGTGATGGCGGCCGTCCAGCGCGCGGTCACTTCCGGCAGCACCGCGGGATCGTGGACCGCGGCCCAGCCCCAGCCCTGCATTTGGGCGAAGTCGGCGCCAGTGTAGTCGTACCAGCGCTTGTTGTACCAGAAGATATCCCCGTTCGGCTCCGCCATCCAGGCGAGCTGGCTGACGTTCTCCGCCAGCGCTTCGAAATCGGCCGCCGCCTGCTGCGCCGCGCGCTCAGCTTCGCGCCGGTCGTGGACGTCCTCCGTGGTGCCATACCATTTGACTGTGCGGCCCGTGTCGTCGCGGCGGGGGAAGGCGCGCGAGTGCATCACGCGGTAGCCACCGTCTCGCATCCGCACGCGGTGCTCGATGTCGTAGGGCGCGCCCGTCGTCACCGATCGCGCCCAGCACGCCACCGTGGGCTCGCGGTCGTCCGGGTGGAGCGCGTCGACGTAGCCGGAGCCGAGCCCGCTCGTCCCCGTCCACTCCGACCAGCGCGGGTTGACGTGGTCGAGCTGCCCGTCGGGGCTCGCCGTCCAGGTGGTGCGCGGATCGAGCTCGACGGCGTGGCGGTAGTGGTCCTCCGATTCCCGCAACGCCGCCTCCGCCCGGCGCTGGGCATCGATGTCGGTGACGGCGCCGACCCATTCGGCCACAGCGCCGTCGGCCGCCCGCACGGGGGCGGCGTGCGCCTGGAGCCAGCGCCAGTCGCCGCCGGCGACCTTGGCGCGGAACTCGAGCCGGGCGGGCGCGCCGCCGGCGATGGCGGCCTGCCACTGGTGGACGAGGCTTCGCCGGTCGTCGGGGTGGACCGCGTCCAGCCAGCCGAAGCCACGCAGCGCGTCGCGCGCGGCGGCGGCGTCCGCGCCCCCGAGCGCTTCCGTCACCGCGCCGTCCGGCGTGGCGCGGAACAGCACGGGGACCACGCCCGACTCCGCCGGCGCGGTCGCCAGCGCGCGGAAGCGCGCCTCGTCCGCCCGCGCGCGGGTCGCCACGCGGCGCAGCTCAAGTTCGCGCATCACCTGGGCGGCGAGCAGGTGCAGCCCGCGCCGCCGCCGCTCGTCGATCCCCTCCGGCCGCGGCTGGAGGTCGATCACGCACAGGGTGCCAATCGGCAGCCCGTCGGGCGTGACGAGCGGGGCCGCGGCGTAGAAGCGGATGCCTGGCTCGCCGACGACGAACGGGTTGTCTGCGAAGCGCGGGTCCCGCGTCAGGTCGGGCACCACCAGCACGCCCTCCGCACGGTAGGCGCGGGCGCACAGCGCATCCTCCAGCGGCAGCACCGTGCCGCCCGCGCCGACGTCCGCCTTGGTCCATTGCCGGCGCGCGTCGATGAAGTTCACCTGCGCGATCGGTGCGTCGAGCAGGTCCGCGGCGAGCTGGGCGATGTCGTCGAACGCCGCTTCGGGCGCCGTGTCGAGGATGCCGTAGGCGGCGAGCGCCGCGAGCCGCGCGCGCTCGTCCGCCGGGGTCCCGCACGGCGCGCGCCGGGCCGGCGCCGGGTCCTGCACCGTCGCTTCCCCCTCTTGCCGTTCGGCCAACGCGCTTCAGCCTTCCTCCAACCTTCGACCGATCGATGTGGACGAGCTTACCCGTCGCCGCAAGCATGGTCGATGAACGGTTGAAATGCCGTTGCCCATCCGTAAATGCGCGCGCGCCGCCGAGGCGGCTTCGAGAGGAACGATCATGGCCGACATTGATCAAGCCGCGGCGCTGCGCGCGGCCGCCGACGAGCAGGCGGGGCTCCACCCTCGCCCTACGCTGCGGCGCGCGGGCTGGACCGACTTGTGCGGCCGGTGGAACTTCGCGCACGACGACGCCGACCGGGGCGTTGTTGAGCGCTGGTTCGACCGTGAGCGCGGCGCCGCGGGCGATCCGTTCGACCGCGAGATCGTCGTGCCCTTTCCGCCCGAGTCGAAGCTCAGCGGCGTGCATGATCCGCGCTTTCACCCGGTGGTCTGGTATCGGCGCGCGGTGCGGCTGACCGACGCCGACCGCGCTGGCCGCCTCCTGCTCCACTTCGGCGCGGTGGATTACCGCGCACAGGTCTGGGTGAACGGCCGGCTCGCCGCGAGCCACGAGGGCGGGCACACGCCCTTCTCCGCCGATGTCACCTCGCTCCTGACCGACGACGGCGAGCAGGTGATCGTGGTGCGGGCCGAGGATCAGCCCGAAGACCTGCGCCAGCCGCGTGGTAAGCAGTTCTGGCGGGAGGAGCTGCGCAACATCTGGTACCACCGCACCACCGGCATCTGGCAGCCGGTGTGGCTGGAGCCGGTGCCGGCGGGCGCGGCGGTGGCCGAGCTGCGCTGGACGCCCGACCTCGACCGCTTCGGCGTGGATCTGCTGCTACGCCTCGATCGGCCCGCGCCCGACGGCGCGCGGGTTCGAGTGCGGCTGCGCGATCCGCACGGGGCAGTCGTCGCCGACGACAGCTACGCGGCGAGCGGTGGCGAGCTGCGGCGGACGGTGCTGCTCGACCTCGACAAGCAGATGGGGGCGAACCGGCTGCTCTACTGGACGCCGCACACACCGCACCTGTTCGACGCGGAGATCGAGCTCGCCGACGCGGACGGCGCCGTGCTCGACCGGGTCAACAGCTACTTCGGGATGCGCTCGGTCCAAGTCCACGACGGGCGCTTCCACCTGAACAACGCGCCCATCTTCCTGCGGCTAGTGCTCGCCCAGAACTATTGGCCGGAGTCGCACCTCGCCGCGCCGTCGGCCGAGGCGTTGCGGCGGGAGGTGGAGCTCGCCAAGTCGCTCGGCTTCAACGGGGTGCGCATCCACCAGAAGGTCGAGGACCCGCGCTTCCTTTACTGGTGCGACAAGCTCGGCATGATGGTGTGGGGCGAGGCCGCCGCTACCTACGCCTATGACGACCGTGCGGCCGAGCGGCTGACCCGCGAATGGCTGGAAGCGGTGCGGCGCGACTACAACCATCCGTCCGTGGTCGTCTGGGTGCCGATGAACGAGAGCTGGGGCGTGGCCAACCTCGACCGCAGCGCGGAGCAGCGCAACTTCGTCAAGGCGCTCTACCACCTGACCAAGGCGGTGGACGGGACGCGGCCGGTGATCGGCAACGACGGCTGGCAGCACGCAATCGGCGACATCTTCGGCGTCCATGACTATGCGCCGGACGGAGAGACGCTGCGCCAGCGCTACGGCAGCCGCGAGGCGCTGGAGCGCACCTTCCGCGACGTGCGGCCGTTCCACTACCCGCTGCTGTCCGGCGGGCACGAGGTCGGCGACGAGGCGGTGGTGCTAAGCGAGTTCGGCGGGCTGGCCTTCGCCCCCGGCGAGGGCGAGAACTGGTTCGGCTACGGCAAATACGCGGGCGCCGACGAGCTGCTGGCGCGCTACCGCGAGCTCACGGACGCGCTGCTCGACTCCACGGTGCTCGCCGGCTTCTGCTACACCCAGCTCACCGACACGGAACAGGAGACCAATGGGCTGCTCGACGTCGAGCGGCGGCCGAAGTTCGATCCGGCGGTGCTCCGCGAGATCAACACCCGGCCCGCGGCGAGCGTGCCGAGCGAGATCCTGGAAGCGGTGCTGATGGCGGAAGTGGAGCGCCGCCGCCGCGAGCGGTCGACGGCGCAGCTCGAGCACTAGGCCGGGCGGAGCGTCCTACTCGTCCCGCCCGTGGACCTGCGCGGGCGGGGCGGTGGCCTCCACGGCGGTGAAGGCTTCGAGGATGCGATAGCCGTGCTCGGCGCCCTCGGCCACGGTCCAGCTGTCGCCGGGCTCGAGCTTCACCATCTGCCCTTCGATCTCCAGCTCGGCGCGGCCGGCGATGACGTAGCCGACCGTCTCGAAGGCGCGGCGCGAGCGCTGCGGCTCGCCCTCGGTCGGCGGCTCGTCGCGCCACAGGCGCATCGCCAGCTTCTTGCCGGAAGCGAGGTAGACTTGGCCCTGCTTGCCGGTGGGCGAGGCTTCGGAGCTGACTTTGTTCACGCTGGTATCGGCCATGCTGATCTCCCTTTCGCCATCGAACCGCCGCGGAGGGGCTCAGGTTCCTCGGCGGACGAGCGCGCCGGGCGCGTGGAAATGGCGGCGGCACACGGCCATGTAGCGATCGTTGCCGCCGATCTCTGTCTGCGCGCCCTCCCGCACGGGGCTTCCAGCCCCATCGATGCGGAGATTCATCGTCGCCTTGCGCCCGCAGCCGCAGATCGCCTTCACTTCGGTCAAGGCGTCCGCCAGCCCGAGCAGCGCGCCGCTGCCCTCGAAAAGCCGGCCCTGGAAATCGGTGCGCAGGCCGTAAGCGAGGACGGGGACGCGCGCCTCGTCGCACAACGCGGCCAGCCCGAGCACCTGGGCCCGCGTCAGGAACTGGGCCTCGTCCACCAGCACGCAGGAGAGCGGCGTAGCGGCGTGCCGCGCCTCGGCCAGCGCGCGGAGGTCGGTGGCCGCGTCGAACGGGGTGGCCGATGCCTTCAGCCCGATGCGCGAGGCGATGGCGCCGGGCGCGGCGCGGTCGTCCACGGCGGCGGTGAATAGCATCACCTCCATGCCGCGCTCGCGGTAATTGAAGGCGGCCTGGAGCAGCATGGTCGATTTGCCCGCGTTCATGGACGCGTAGTAGAAATAGAGCTTGGCCATGGCGCGGGGCTTGCCCGGGCGGGCGCGGCGCGGTCAACCGCGCGGGGCGGTCCTCAAGTGGTGCAGGACGATGCCGCCGGCGGTGGCGACGTTGAGCGAGTCGAAGCCGTCCGCCATCGCGATCCGGACGGTCGCTGCCCGCGACAACAGTTCGGGCGGGAGCCCCGGTCCCTCGGCCCCGAGCAGCGCGGCATTGCGCCGGGCCGGGTGGTAACCCGCGAGCTCCACTTCGCCCGCCGGGCTGAGCGCGAGCGGGGCGAAGCCGGCCGCGCGGAGCGTCCTCGGTAGGTCCGCGCCGCGCGGCAGCCGCGCCCAGGGGACGAGCAGCGCCGCGCCGACGGAGACGCGGATGCTCTTGCGGTACAACGGGTCGCAGCAGTCGGCGTCGAGGAGCACGGCCGCTGCGCCAAACGCGGCGGCGTTGCGGAACAGGCCACCCATGTTGTCGTGGTTGGCGATGCCGCAGAGAACGAGCACGTCCGCGCGCGCCGGCAGCGCGGCGAGCAGCGCGGCCGCCTCCGGTGCCGCCGTCCGCCGGCCTATGGCGAGGATGCCGCGGTGGACGGCGAAGCCCGCGACCGCGTCCATCACGCCCTGCGCGGCGGCGTAGACGAGGGTGTCGGCGGGCAGCGCGGCGAGCAGCGCCTCGAGCGACGGCAAGCGGTGGGCGGCGATCAGCAGGGAGGCGGGTGCGTGCGTCGTGGAGGCGACGAGCTTTTCTACGACCACCCTGCCCTCCGCCACGAACAGGCCGCGCCGCCCGCGCAGGTCGCGCTCGCGCACATCGCGGTAGTCGGCGAGGCGCGGGTCGGCGGGATCGGCGACGTCGATGACCTGCGCCATCACTCGCCCAGGAGGTGGAGCACGACCTCGCGGCGGTGGGGGTCGCGACGGTGCTCGAACAGGAACAGACCCTGCCAGCGGCCAAGGGCGGGAACGCCGTCGAGCACGGGAACGCCGAGGCTGGTCGCGGTAAGCGCGGCGCGGAGGTGCGCGGGCATGTCGTCCGGCCCCTCGTTGCGGTGGCGGTAGGGGCCGTCCTCCGGCGCAATCCGCTCGAAGTAGGCGGCTATGTCGCCCCGCACCTCCGGCGCGGCGCTCTCGTTAATCAGGAGCGAGGCGGAGGTGTGGCGGCAGTAGAGGGTGAGGAGGCCCTGCCCGACGCCCTGTTCGCGCACCCAGGCGACTGCCGCATCTGTAATCTCGTAAAGGCCCTTGCCGGCGGTGGGGACGATGAGGCGATGAACGGCCTGGCGCATGGCCGCGGGCTAGGGCGGCGCGGCGGGCGCGGCAAGCGGAGGGCGGCGGAGATGGTAGAGGCTCGGTCGGCGCGCAGCGCCGCCTCCACCTGCTCTAGCGCGGCGAAGAGCCCCCCGACCGGCAGCACGCCGTCGAGAAACGACGCCTCGATATGCCAGCAGCCGGCGAGTTCGCCGTGCGCGCCGAAGGCGGCAGAGCACGGCGAATAGCACTTCGTCGCGGATCAACAGTATCCCTTCGCGGTCGCCGATCTCGAAAGGCAGGACCACCGGCGCGAAATCGACCGCCATCGCTCACGCGGCCGCGTGGAGGTACAGCGGGTCGAAATCCGCGACGGCACCTGTTTGCCTTTCCAAAGAAGATGCGGCCGCACGAGCAGCGGGCGGAGCCGGATTTGCGGAACCGGTTCGCCGTCGCGTTGCACGCTCGAACGAGCGTGAGCCCAGACGATATCGTCCCGGAAAGCCCGCCGTTATCGCAGTCGCGGTCTTAGGCTCGGTCGGCAGATGCATTTGCGGCACGCTGGATCATCGCCGCCGTAGGGTTCATCGCGCTGATAGCCGTGACTGCACTAGCCGGCAGCTAGGGTCCGCTTCGGGTCGAGAGCAGACATTCCGCCACGTTCGCTATCAGCAACGAAGATGCATTTCGAGAGTGCTCAACCGTCCACCCCGGACCACGCTCTTCTCAGCAGGACCAGCGCCGCCGTCACCGCCGTCCAGAACAGCCACGTCAGCCCGAAGGCGGCGGGGCGGAAGCGGTCCAGGCCGAACAGCGCGCCGACCAGATCGGCCGAGCCGACGGGCGAGATGCCGAGGTAGTCGACAGCATAGGGCGCGGGCCAGCCGGCAGCGGCGACCACGCAACCGGCCTCGCAACCCATGATGTCGGGATAATGCGCGCGCGTCCGGCCGGGAACGGCGGTCGAGGCCAAGGCGAGGATCAGCCCGGCGGCGAGCGTGAGAACAACGCGCCGCCCCTTCACGATCGGCGGTTCAGCCGACCTCCTCCACTTGGGGAAGATACGCGCCATAGCCTTCGCGCTCCATGTCGTCGCGGTGGACAAAGCGGAGCGAGGCGGAGTTGATGCAGTAGCGCAGGCCCCCGCGGTCGCGCGGACCATCGTCGAAGACGTGGCCGAGGTGGCTGTCGCCGTGGCGCGAACGGACCTCCGTGCGAACCATGCCGTAGGCCGTGTCGGTCAACTCGGCGACGTTGGCGGGCTCGATCGGCTTGGTGAAGCTCGGCCAGCCGCAGCCGGACTCGTACTTGTCGGCCGAGGCGAACAAGGGCTCACCGGAGACGATGTCGACGTAGATGCCGGGCGCCTTGTTGCCGAGCAGCGCGCCCGTACCGGCGCGCTCCGTGCCGTTGCGCTGGGTGACGTTGAACTGCTCAGGGGTGAGCTTGGCGATGGCGTCGGCCGACTTTTCGTAGGCGGGCATGGGCGAACTCCGTGGTGGAGGGGCCGATGTGGGATGGGGCGGGGGCGAGGCAAGCGGACGGGCGCGGGCGGCTGAACGCACCTTGGCGCGGCGCGGCGGCCCGACCACATCCTGGTCATGGCCCGCTTGCTCCTTCCCGTCTTCGCCCTCGCGGCCGCGTGCGCGGCCTGCTCGCCCGCGCCGAGCGGGGCGCAGGCGCCGGCGGTCGTCGCCCCGCCCGTCCGCACCACCGGCCTCGACCGCGCGCTGCTCGACGCCGCGCTGCGCGACGCCGCCGCGCTGCCGCAGCTTAACGCCTTCATCGTCGCGCGCGACGGCCGGGTGCTCGCCGAACGCGTCGTTGACGGCCCTGGGCTGGACGCGCCCGTAAACATTAAGAGCGCGTCCAAGTCGGTGCTGGCGGCGCTGGCCGGGATCGCCGTCGCGCGCGGTGAGTTCGCCGGCCTCGACCAGCGGATCGCCCCGCTGCTGGGCGACCGTGTGCCGGCGGGCGTTGACCCCCGCGTGGGGCAGATCACCGTGGAGCACTTACTGTCGATGCGCGCGGGCCTGGAGTCGACCTCCGGCCCGAGCTACGGCCGCTGGGTTTCGAGTCCCGACTGGGTCGGCTTCGCCTTGTCGCGCCCGTTCGTCGACCGGCCGGGCGGGCGCATGATCTACTCGACGGGCACCTCCCACCTGCTGTCGGCCGCGCTGACCCGCGCGACGGGGCGGAGCACGCTCCAGCTCGCCCGCGACTGGCTGGGCGCGCCGCTAGGCGTCACGGTGCCGTCCTGGCCCGCCGACGGCCAGGGCATCTACTTCGGCGGCAACGAGATGCGGCTGTCGCCGCGCGCGCTGCTCGCCTTCGGCGAGCTGTACCGGAACGACGGCGTCACCAGCGACGGCCGCCGCGTGCTTCCCGCGGGGTGGGTGCGGGAAAGCTGGACGCCGCGCGCCCGCTCGCCGTGGAGCGGCGGGAGCTACGGGCTCGGCTGGTGGATCGGCGAGGCGCGCGGCCATCCGATCTACTACGCCTGGGGCTACGGCGGGCAGATGGTGTACATCGTGCCGAGCCTTCGGCTCACGGCCGTGATGACCTCCGATGCCGACCAGCGCAGCGTGGGCGGGCACGTCCAAGCGCTGCACGCGCTGGTCGCCGAGCAGCTGGTGCCCGCGGCGGAGCGGGGCGGCGCAGGCGCGGCCGGCTGAGCCGGCGGCTTAGCGCCGCGACCGTTCGAGTAGGAAGGCGCTGGACTCGTCCAGCACGGGCAGGCGCGTGCGGAACGGGCGGGAGACGGCCATGATCAGGTCGTTGTGGCTCGCCTCCGGGTAGATGCGGAGCGCGACGGGGGCGCCCGCCACCTTCATCTCCGCGGCCATGCTGCGGCTGTTGCGGACATTGACGCTCCGGTCGGCGGTGCCGTGGCCGAGCCAGAGCGGCGGCGCGCCCGCGCGGACGTAGCGGATCGGCTGGGTCTCGAGCGGGCGGGGGTAGCGGCCCATCGCGTTGATCGAGTTCGGCTTGTCGAACGGGTAGAAGTCGTAAGGGCCGGCGAGCCCGGCGGCGGCCTTGACCACGCCGTCCGGCAGCCCTTCGGCAGCCAGCCAGCGGCGGTCGAGCGCGGGCATGATCGCGTTGTAGGCCCCCGCCGAGTGGCCGGCGGTCACGATCCGGTGCGGGTCGCCGCCGAAGCGCGCGGCGTTGCGCCACGTCCAGGCGATGGCGGCGGCGCTGTCCTGGAGGAAGGCGGGGAAGTGCACGTCGGGCACCAGCCGGTAGTCGGGCAACACGACGAGGAAGCCTCGGGCCGCGTAGGCGCGCGCCGCGAAGCCGTAATGGTCCTTGTCGCCGCCGTGCCAGCCGCCGCCGTAGAAGAAGACCAGCACGGGCTTAGGGCGCGTGCCGGCCTTCGGGTCGTCGTAGACGTCGAGCCGGCGGCGCGACTCGGCACCAAAGGAGACGTCGTGCGCGACCCGCCGGACGCCGCCGTCGCCCCAGAGCCGGTCGACGAGGTCGAGCTGCCGGGGCGGGGCGACGAGCTGGGTAAAGGCGCCGAGCGCTGCCGCCGCGACAACCGCGACGAGGACGATGCCCAGGATGAACCGCTTCATCCGCCCGGCGTGGCGGCGGCCGGGCGCGGCGGCAAGCGGTTTCGGCGCTAGCCGCCCCGCACCCTCGCCCCCTACCGTCCCTCCCACCAGTAGGCCGGCCGCCGCGCGGTGCCCGTCGCCACCTCGTTCATCGTCCGCGCGTCGTACAGGCGGCCGCCGAGCATCACGCGGCTCACGTCGTCCGTGTTGCGGATGTCCTGCGTCGGATCGGCGTCGAGGACGACCAGATCGGCAAGCTTGCCTTGCTCGATCGAGCCGATGTCGCGCGCCATGCCGAGCGAGCGGGCGGCGGTTACCGTGCCGGTGCGCAGCGCCTCCACCGGCGTCATGCCGCCACGGACGAAGGACCACAGCTCCCAATGGGCGGCGGCCCCCGCCTGCTGGCCGTGCGCGCCGATCGACACGGGGACGCCGCGCTGGGCGAGCTTGCGCGCCTCGCGGGCGGAGTCGTCGTCGACGAAGTTCGACTCCGGGGCCTTCACCCGGCGCGCGGTGTCGGCGAGCAGACGCGCGGGCGGGGTGTGGGCGCGAAGCAGCGGGTGGTCGAACCAGTCCACCGCCTGCCGCCAATAGGGATCGCCGGCGAGCCCGCCGTAGGTCACCACCAGCGTCGGCGTGTAGTAGGTGCTCGACTGCGACCAAAACTGGAGCACGTCGTCGTAGAACACGTTGAGCGGCACGTTGTGCTCGAGCGTCGAATTGCCGTCGGCGATCAGGTTCATGTCCATGCCGAACAGGCTGCCGCCCTCGGCCACCACCTGCATGCCTTCGCGCCGCGCGGCTTCCACCACCTGCTGCCGCTGCTCGCGGCGGGGCTGGTTGTAGTTCTTGACGGAATGCGCGCCCTGCGCGCGCAGCCGGCGGACGTGGGCGAGCGCGTCGTCGAGTCCGTTGATCTCCGCGTACACGTCGGCGGCCTTGGCGCCGTAGACGATCTCGCCGGTGGAGAAGATGCGCGGCGCGAGGATCAGGCCCGCGCGCTGCATTTCGGCCGCGGCGAAGATCTCGGACGCGCGGTTGGAGGGATCGTGGACAGTGGTGGTGCCCATGGCCAGGTTCTGGATCATCGACCAGTTGGCCTGCGGGATCAGCTCGTCGGCGCCAGCCGGGCCGTGGGCGTGGGCGTCGATCAGGCCGGGAATGATCGTCTTGCCGGCCACGTCGATCACGGTCGCGCCGGCGGCGGCCGGCGTGGAGCCGCGCGGCCCGACCGCGGCGATGCGGTCGCCCCGGATGATCACCACACCGTCTTCGATCACGCCGCCGGCCGCGTCGTCGCCTGCCATGGTGACGAGCCGCGCGCCGACCAGCGCGACGACGCCGCGGGGCTTGGCGGCCGCCTGCTCATAGGCGAGCGAGGTGGTCGTTGGGCGAACGGGCGGCGCGGTCGCTCCCTTGGGCCGGGGGGCGTCGGGGAAGAGCGCGGCGGTCTGCGCGGTGTTGAGGGTGGAGCCGACAGCCCAGTGCAGCCGCGCGCCGGCGTTCGACCAGTGGATGTAATCCGCACCGCCCGTGCTGACGCGGACGACGGGGAGCGCCTTGCCCGCTGGGTCGAGCTCGACCGCCTGGGTGCCGGGCATGAGGGGAACGACGAACGCCTCGTAGTTCTGGCGGAAGGCCACGTGGCGGCCGTCCGGCGAGACGAAGAAGTCGGTGGCGAGCTCGCCGGACGCGTGGACGCGCTTGTCCGCGCCGGACAGGTCGGTGCTGACGAGCTGGCGCTTGCTCTTGCCGCCTTCGGAGGCGTCCTCGACCATGAACAGGCGGTCGCTGGATGCGCCGAAGTGCGGGGCGGCCAGCCCACGCGCGACGCGAACGGGCGCGCCGCCGCGCGCCGCTACCCGGTACACGCCGGGGTCGTCGGAATAGCGCGACGAGGTCAGCCCGCCGCCCCGGCCGCGCTCGAAGACGATCGTCGTGCCGTCCGGCGAGAAGCGCGGGCGGGCGTAGTGGCCGGGGACGCTGGTCACGTCGCGGGCGGCGCCGCCGTTCGCGCCGACGCTGCGGATGCGGCCGAGCCCCTCGTCGGTCCACTGGACGAAGGCGACCGTGCGGCCGTCGCGCGACCAGGTGGGGAACAGCTCGAAACCTTCGGCCTGGGTGCTCCGCGTGAGCCGCCGAGGCGCGCCGCCGCCGACCGGCTTGAGCCACAGCTTGCCGAGGGACTCGTAGACCACCTGTCGGCCATCGGGCGACACGGCGGGGAAGCGCGTCATGCGCGCGGTGAAGCGGTCGGGGGCGACCGCGATCTGCGGGTGGGGGGCGTCGATCACGCCGCGCGTATCGTCGATCCGGAACGGGATCTCGCGCGCGTTGGAACCGTCGGCGTCGACGCGGCGGAGCTTGCCGCCGGCCCAGAACAGGATGCTCCGCGCGTCGGGCGTCCACGCCATGTTGGGGTAGACGCCGGTGACCGCCCAAGTTTCCTGCACGTCCTGGTCGAGCGCGTCGTAGATCTTGCGCTCGGTGCCATCGGCAAGGTCCTTGACGTAGAGCTTGGACCGCGTGCCCTCGCGGCGGACGAAGGCGATCCGGCGGCCGTCGGGCGACGGCGTGGGGCGCACCGCGCCGCCCTCCCCCGTCACCGCGGGCGTGGTCTCGCCGGTCTCGAGCTCGTAGCGCTCGATGTTGAACAGCTCGGTGTTGGAGTCCTGCGCGTATTCGAAGATCGGGCCAGGGGTAATGTTGCGGGTGAAGAACACGCTCTTGCCGTCGGCGGCGAAGATCGGCTCGCCCAGTTCCTTCTGGTGCACCTCGCTCGGCCGCTTGACGAGCAGCACGCCCGCGCCGCCGGAGACGTGGTACATCCACACCTCGCCGGTGCCGAGGCTCCGCCCGGTGGTGAAATGCTTCTTGGCGACGATGAAGCGGCCGTCCGGGCTCCAGCTCGGCTGGTTGAGCAGGCGGAACTCCTCGGTCGTCACCTGGCGCTTGTCGGAGCCGTCGCGGTTCATCACCCAGATGTTGTCGCCGCCGCCCCGGTCGGAGGTGAAGGCGATGCGCCGCCCGTCCGGCGAGAAGCGCGGCTGCACCTCCCAAGCGAGCCCTTCGGCGATGCGGCGCGGCGTGCCGCCCTCGATCGGCATGGTGTAGACGTCGCCGAGGAGGCTGAAGGCGATGGTGCGCCCGTCGCGGGACACGTCCAGGTCCATCCACGAGCCCTCGGACGTGCGGATCGGCACCTGGCGGACGCGCGCGCCGGTGGGCGCGTTGACATCCCACTTGGGCGGGGTCGGGGCGGGGGTCGGCGCGGCAGGCTGGGCCGCCGCGGCGGGTGCCGGCGACGGCGCGGGGAGCGGATCGGGGGTGTCGTCCGGGCGCAGCACCTCGTCCTCGGGGGCCTGCGTCTCCTCCACTGGCTGCGGCGGGGTGGGCGTCTGCGCTGCAGCATTGTGCGCGGCGAGCGCGAGCAGGGAGGCGGCGGCGACGGTGCGGTGCTTCATGGATCCCCTCGGGCTTGTTTTCCCGACGGATAAGCGGCCCGCGCCGCGCCCGCAACGAAAGAAGCCGCGGCCCTTCTGGAGCCGCGGCTTTATCGCGCCGTTGATGATGTCGAGCGTCAGATGAGAAGGTGGCTCGGGTCCAGTTCTCGCATGGGCGAGCCGAAGAAATCGAAGTTGACGGTGATGACGCCCCCGCCCTGGATGCCGAGCGAGGCGAGGTCGACCTTGGAGGACCATCCGTTGTTCGTGATGGACGCCTCGAGCTGCGCTTCGGTGAGGTTGAAGGCGCGCAGGTCGAGGTGGTCGTCGCTGGTTGAGAAGTCGGCGATTGAGTCGTTGGCCCAGCCGGAGCCGAAGCGGAACACGTCCGCGCCCTCGCTGCGGCCGAGTAGGTCGTCGCCTGCACCGCCGATCAAGAGATCGTCTCCCGCGCCGCCGGTCGGGAAATCGTCGCCCGCTCCGCAGCCCAGCGCGTCCGCGCCGGTGCCGGTGCCGGTGCCGGTGCCGCCAAACGGGCCCTCGCCGCCGCCGTCGAGCTCGTCGTCGCCATCGCCGCCGTACAGCTTGTCTAGGTCGGCGCCGCCGTCCAGACTGCCGTTGCCTGCCTCGCCGTACAGGTAATCGGTGCCGCCGTTACCGAACGCCAAGTCATGGCCGGCGCCGAGGTAGAAATTGTTCTCGCCACCCGCACCCGTCACCCGGTCCGCGCCGGAGCCGGTGAACGCGTCGCCGTCCTCGATGCTCATCAGGCGCACGCCGTCAGCGAGCATTCGATCGCCCTTGGTGAAGTCAAGAACGATCCCGACCGTTTCTTTCGTCAAGAACAGGAAGGCGATATCGTAACCCGTTCCGCCGTCGATCTAATCGGCGTCTTGCACGAGGAAGTCGTCGCCCGCGCCGCCCAGCATCATGTCGGCGCCAGCACCGCCATCGGAATACTCGTCGCCGCCGCCGCGGGCGTAGTCCACGCCGTCGCCCAGCTCCAGGAAGCCGTTCCCGGTGCTGCCATTGAGCCGATCGTCGCCCGAACCGCCGCCGCGGAAAAAGACCCCGTCGATCAGCTCATCATCGCCGTCGCCGTCTTCCAGCTGGTCGTCACCGTGGCCGCCGACGAGCGTGTCGGCTTCAGCGTTGCCGGCCAGCCGGTCCGCGCCGTCGTTGCCGACGATTTCATCGGCGGACGTCGCCGCGCACGGTATGGGCGCCCTCGCCGACGTTGAACTCGATCTGCTCGACGCCGTGCATGGTGGTGCTGTCACTCCAGGACTGCTTGGCAGCCGGATCGGAGAAGTCGGCGTCTACGCCGATCGCGCTGCCCGTTCGGTCGATCTTCGCCCGGTCGATGCCTCCCCGCCATCCACCGCGTCGGGGTTCTCGCTAATGATGAGGTCGTCGCCCGCGCCGCCCGAGACGACGTCGTACGCCTCGTCGCCGTCGGGCTCGTCGCCGCCGCCGCTGCCGCTGCCGAGCAGCACGTCCGCGCCCGCGCCGCCGTCGATATCGTCCGACCCGTCCGTGCCGACAATCTCCACGTCAGCGTTCGTACCCATGAACTTTTGACCGGCCATGCGCCGTTTCGCCCCTCAGGCTCGACGCGCACCATCACGCGTCCTCGCTCCGCGAGGGGTGGTGAATCAGTCGTTGAGGATACGCCAGTCGCGCAGGTTCCCGTCGCGGACGGCCCCGGCCGTCATTGTTGATTCTGTCCTGAAACGGTACGCGCCCTGCCCATGAGCCGACCCGCCGCCATCCGCCGCGCCCGCCCCGCCGAGGCGCCCCTGTTGTCGCGGCTGGCGCGCGACACGTTTCGCGAGACTTGGCTGGAGGACCACGCGATGGGCTACTCCGCCGAGGACGCGGCGGCATTCATGGCGGAGGCCTGCGGCCTGCCCGCGAGCGAGCGAGCGCTGGCGGACCCGGCGCAGGCCGTATGGATCGCAGAAGATTCCGGTGGCGCCCCGCTCGGCTTCGCCCACGCCGGTCCCTGCTCGCTGCCCTACCCCGACGTCCGGCTGGACGACGGCGAGCTGAAGCGGCTGTACCTGCTGCGCGCGGCGCGGGGGAGCGGGATCGGCGGGGCGCTGTTCGACGAAGCCATGGCTTGGCTGGAGCGCGACGGGCCGCGGCGGGTGTGGCTGGGCGTGTGGTCCGGGAACCTAGGGGCGCAGCGCTTCTACGAGCGGGCGGGGTTCGCCAAGGTGGGCGAGCACGAGTTTCCGGTGGGCGCCACGATCGACCGCGAGTTCGGTTACCGCCGCGGTTGAGCGTGGCGGGTTGACGGCGCGCACACCATATCCGGGCATGACCGAAACGCCCCGCCCCACCATCCGCGTCGTTGACCTGGAGACTACCGGCTCCACCCTGCCCGCCCACCGCGTGTGCGAGATCGGCTGGCAGGACGTGGTGCTGGGCGACGACGGCTGGACGATGGGCGCGTCGGGGGCGACGCTGGTCGACCCCGAGCGGCCGATGCCCGCCGTCACCTCCGCCGTGCACCACCTGACGGACGAGGACGTGGCGGGAGCGCCGCGCTGGTTCCAGGTCGCGCCCGCGGTGCTGGGATTGGGCCGCGAGCGCGGCATCGTCGCCTTCGCCGCGCACCGGGCGGATTTCGAGCAGCGCTGGTGCACCCCCGCCTTCACCGGCGGGCTGCCGTGGATCTGCACCTGGAAGGGCGCGCTGCGCGTGTGGCCGGACGCGCCGTCCTTCTCCAACCAGTCCTTACGGTACTGGCGGCGGCCGGCGGGGCTGGACCGGGCGCGGGGGCTGCCCGCGCATCGGGCGGGGCCGGACGCCTACGTCACCGCGCACCACCTGCGCGACATGCTGGCGGTCGCCCCGGTCGACAAGCTGATCGGCTGGAACGCCGAGCCGGGGCTCTTGCCGCGCGTGCCGCGCGGGCCGGATCGGGGCAAGCGCTGGTCGGAGCTCGACAAGGACACCTTGCGCCGCGAGCTGCGCGACCGCGACGAGGACATCCGGTTCAGCGCCGCCGCCGAGTTGGCGCGGCGCGCCGGAGCGGGCCCGGCACCCGCCCCCGCCCAGGCGGCGCTGCTCTAGGGCTCAGCCGAGCAGTTCGAAGCTCAGCCCCGCCCGCTCGGACAGGCGGCGGACCAGCGCGTCGCCGAGCGCCGCGCCGGGGGTGAGCACGCCGCCGGCGACATTCGCGCCCTCGGCCGCCAGGCACAGCGCGGTTTCCGCGATCAGCTTGGAGGTGGAGCCGTAGCCGGGGTCACGGTCGCCCTTGACGAGCGCGGTCATGCTCCGGCCGTCCGGAGTGGAGCCGACAAAGAGGACTTCGTAGAAGCCGGCCTCGCGCTCCTCGCGGCTCGGCCCCTCGCCCGGCTTGGGCGCGGATGGGTCGGCGAGCGGCGAGGGCGCGCCCGCCACGCCCTCGGCGGTCGCCCTGCCCTTTTCGCCGGGGCCGGTTAGCATGCGCTCGTCGTACACGAAGTCGGCGCCCCAGGGCTGCCCTTGCAGCAGGTTGGAGCGGTGGACGTTGCGCGTGTTGATCGCCGCCATGACGAAGGGGGCGCTCCAGCTGCCGAGCTCCTCGTCGAGCAGCACACCCTGCTCCTCGGGCTGCGGCGGGCCGGCGAAGCCGGGGGTGAGCGAGAACGGGTCCTTGAGCAGTCGCACGACCTCCCGGTCACGCACGGCGGCGGCGAGCGTCGCGCCCAGGCTGGCGAGCGTGCCGCCGGAGAAGCTCCCGCGGAAGGCGCGTACGCGGCCCTTGATGCGGGGGAACGGGCGGCCGAACGCCCGGGCGGCTTCGCGCTGCAGGAACAGCACGCCGAGCTCGAACGGGATGGAATCGAAGCCGCAGGAGAAGAGGATGCGCGCGCCGCTGGCCTTGGCGGTATCATTGTGGGCGTCGATCATCGCGCGCATCCAGGCGGGCTCGCCGCACAGGTCGAGGTAGTCGGTGCCCGCCGCCGCGCAGGCCGCGACCAGCGGTGCGCCGTAGAGCTGGTAGGGGCCAACGGTGGTGATCACCGCCTTCGTCCGCGCGACCAAGGCGGTCAGCGAAGCCTTGTCGGCCGCGTCGGCGACAATTAACGGCAGGTCGGCGGGCGCGCCGACCTCGTCGCGCACGGCGGCGAGCTTGGCGGCGCTCCGCCCGCTCATCGCCCAGCGGAGGTCGGGGTGGCGGCGGACCAGATGCTCGGCGACCAACCGCCCAGTGAAGCCGGTGGCGCCGTGCACCACCAGGTCGAGTTCGGCGTCCTTCGGCATGGCTCTTCTCCCGCGCGGCCCGCGCCGCGCTTAGCATTGCCGGCCCGCCCGGTCGAACCCGCCTCGCCAAGCCCGCGCCGCCGGCTATGGTCGGCGCGGGCAACGGGAGCGGCAGGTGGGCTGGGAAGACGAGGTCGAGGAGCTGCGGCGGCGCGAGGCGCTGGCGGAGGAGATGGGCGGGCCAGACAAGGTCGCCCGCCAGCGCGCGCGCGGCAAGCTGGACGCGCGGGCGCGGATCGCCGCGCTGGTCGAACCCGACAGCTTCCGTGAGATCGGCAAGATCGCGGGGCGCGGACAGTACGGCGCGGACGGGGCGCTAGCGGGTTTTCAGCCGTCCAACTTCATCTTCGGCCGCGCGGACGTCGGCGGGCGGCCGGCGGTGGTGTCCGCCGACGACTTTACCGTGCGCGGCGGGGCGGCGGACGCGGCGATCCACCGCAAGTTCGTGATGTGCGAACGGATGGCGCACGAGCTGGGGCTGCCGCTCGTCCGCATGGTGGACGGGACGGGCGGGGGCGGCTCCGTCAAGACGCTGGAGACGACGGGCGCCACCTATGTGCCCGCCGTGCCGGGGTGGGAGGACGTGGTCAGGAACCTGGACAGCGTGCCAGTGGTCGCCTTGGCGCTCGGGCCAACGGCGGGACTTGGTGCGGCGCGGGTGGTGGCGAGCCATTATTCGGTGATGGTGCGGGGCGTGAGCCAGATCTTCGCCGCCGGGCCGGCAGTGGTGGCGGCGATCGGCGAGGAGATCGACCGCGAGGCGCTGGGCGGCGCGGAGGTCCACGCGCGCAATGGCACGGTGGACGACGAGGCGGAAAGCGAGGCGGATGCCTTTTCACGCGCCCGCGCCTTCCTGTCCTTTCTACCCGGCCGCGTCGGCGAGCCCGCGCCGCGCGCGCGGAGCATCGACCCGGTCGACCGCCGCGAGCCGACGCTGATCGACGCGGTGCCGCGCGACCCGCGCCAGGTCTACTCCATGCGCCACATCCTGCGCGCGGTGATGGACGAGGGCAGCCTGTTCGAGATGGGGCTGCGCTGGGGCCGCGCGGCGATCACCGCCTTTGGCCGGCTCGACGGGCGGCCGGTGGCAGTGCTCGCCTCCGACCCGAGTTTCCTCGGCGGGTCGTGGGACGCCAAGACGAGCGAGAAGGTGGAGCGCTTCGTGGGGCTGGCCGATCGGTTCCGGCTGCCGATCGTCCACCTGGTCGACAACCCCGGCTTCATGATCGGCCGCGCGGCGGAGGCGGCGGGGACGATCCGCTACGGGGTCCGGGCGATGAATGCGGTGTACCGGGCGACCGTGCCCTTGGCCTGCGTGGTGGTGCGCCGCGCCTACGGCATCGCGGGCAGCGCGATGAGCAACGCCGAGCGCTTCCCCTACCGCTTCGCCTGGCCGTCAGGCGACTGGGGCAGTCTCCCGATCGAGGGCGGGATCGAGGTCGCCTACCGCGCGGAGCTGGAGGCGGCGGAGGACCCGGCGGCGCACCTCCAGGCGATCCGCGAGCGGCTGAACCGCGTCCGCTCGCCGTTCCGCACCGCCGAGCGATTCGGCATCGAGGACATCATCGACCCGCGCGACACGCGGCCGCTGCTCTGCGAGTTTGCGGAGTTGGCGTGGCGCAAGCTGTTCTAGGCCGAGCGCCCGCGCGCCGTCACCGGCCAGATGTCGACCAGCGCGTCGCCGCGGACCACGTGCAGGGCATCGTACAGGTTCACCGTCGGGTCGCAGTGCGGCGCGGCGAGCGACACGCGCGCGCCGAGCGGCGGCGCGGACCCGCCCGGGGGCGCCATCACCAGCCCGTGCTCGTCGCCCATGAAGCGGTAGCGGCTGCCGGGCGCGGCGCCGGCCAGGATCGGCGGCGGGCCGGCGTCAGCGGCGAAGGCCTTGAGCCCGGCGTCGAGCGTCGCCAGGCCGGGGGTGTTGGCGCTGACCACCGTCGCGTCGATGGCGAGCGCGGTGCGGAACGGCGCGCCGCCGGGCCCACTGCCGTCCAAGTCGCAGTCGCCGTACTCGCGGTCCATGAAGACATAGGAACCGACCTGCAGCTCCGTCAGCACGCCCAGGTCGGCGTCGATCCGGTGCGTGCCGGTGCCGCCGCCGGTAACCAGCGGCGCGGGCAGCCCGGCGTCGGCGAGCGCGCGGAGCACCGTTGAGAGAAAGGCGGTGCGGTCCTCGATCGCGGCGCGGCGCTCGGCGTAGGACGCGATATGCTGCTGGACGCCGCAGTAGAATTGGACGCCGGCGTAGGACAGCGACGGGCGTTTGGAGATTAACCGCGCGAGCGCGAGCGCGGCCTCGGCCGAAGCGACGCCTGTGCGGTGGATGCCGGGGTCGACGTCGACAAGGACGCGAAGCGGGGGACCTCCGACCGGGAGCGCGGCGGCGAGCGCTGCGATGTTGGTCGGGTGATCCGCGACCACGCTGAGGTCCGGCGCGCGGGCGTGAAGTGCGGCGAGGCGGGCGACGGCGGGGGCGGCCACGACCGGCGAGGTGATGTGGAGGCCGGTCACGCCCTCCGCCGCGAGCGCCTCCGCCTCGCCGAGCTTGGCGCAGCACAGCCCCACCGCGCCCGCCGCGAGCTGGGCCCGCGCGACGTGCGCGCTCTTGTGCGTCTTGGCGTGTGGGCGGAGCGCGACGCCCCGCTCCCGCGCCCAGGCGGCCATGGCGAGGACGTTCGCCTCGAAGGCGTCGAGGTCGAGCACCAGCGCGGGCGTGTTGAGCGCGGCGCGCGAGCCGGGCTCGCCGATCGATGCTCCGTGGAGGCGGTGGCTGGCGGTGGTCACAGCGACCAGCCGAACAGGACGCGCGCGTGGTCGTTCATCAGCTTGCCTTCCGGGTCGACGGCGCGGCGGACGCGGCCGAAGTTCTCCGAACGCGGGTAAAGCCCGCGCACGTCGTCGCCGTCCAGCGTGTGGCGCTTGCCCCAGTGCGGGCGGCCGCCGTGCGCGCGCAGCACGTCCTCCAGCTCGGCGAAGTGCGGGGCCCATTCCATCCGGTGGTATTGATGGACGGAGATGGACGCGCGCGGGCCGTCGTTGAATGGCGACAGCCACAGGTCGTCGCCGGCGACGAAGCGGAACTCGAAAGGAAAGGCGAGCGGCATCCGGCGCTCGCGCGTAAGCGCGACGACGGCGCGGAGTGCAGCGGCAGCGTTCGCTGCGGGCACCTCATACTCCATCTCCTCGAACAGCAGGTCGCGCTGGGAGGGGAAGATCTTCCACGCGGGGCCGCGGCGGGCGGAGGAGCGCCACAGCCGGGTGAGCGTGCGCTGGATCATCGGCGTCGAGCGCGGTGCGGCGGCCATCAGCTCGCAGCAGGCGCGGAAGACGTCGTCGGCCTCCTCCTCCGCGACTTCGTCCGGCCCCGGCTCGCAGGGGTGAAGGGTCTTGAGCAGCACGGCGTTCGCGTAAGGGAAAAGGAAGAACTCCATGTGCCGGGTGCGGGCGGCGAGCTCGTCGAGGCTCTCCAGCACCTCACCCAATGGACGGCGCTCGATCCGCTCCTCCAGGTGCAGGGCGGTGAGCACGCGCAGGTGGACGCGGGTGGCGACCCCGACGAGGCCGAGCGACAGGCGCGCCGCTTGGAACAGGTCGGGCTCGCGCAGGGCGTCGCATTCGACGACCTCGCCGGACGGCAGCACCAGCCGGAACGCCTCGGCGAGCGTCGCCAGTGACCCCAGCTCGCGCCCGGTGCCGTGGGTGCCGGTGGCGAGCGCGCCGCCGAGCGCTTGGCCGTTGACGTCGCCTTGGTTGGGGAGCGACAGACCCTCCGCCCACAGCGCCTCCGTCAGCCGGGCGAGGCTCCAGCCCGCAGGGGCCTCCACCGTTCTCCGGTCGGGGGCAACGGCCAGTTCGCCTTCCATGTCGGCGAGCTGCAGGAGCACCCCGTCGGTCTCGCACAAGGGCGAGAAGCTGTGCCCCGCGCCCGCGACGCGCAGGCGGGGTGCTTCGCGGACGACGCGCGCGAGCTCCGCCTCGTCGCGCGGGCGGGCGATCACGGCGGGGTGCGCCACCACGCTGCCCGACCAGTTGCGCCACTCGGTCACGCGCTGACCCGAGGACGACGGCCGGCCCAGGGCAGCTCCTTCTCCAGCTGCCCGGCCAAGCGGAACAAGGTCGCCTCGTCGCCGTAGCGCGCCGTCAGCATCAGCCCGATCGGCAGGCCCGCGGCGCTCTGCGCCAGCGGTAGCGACACGGACGGCTGGCCGGTGAAGTTGAACATGGCGGTGTAGGGGAAGAGCGCGGCCTGCCGGCGCATAATCTCGCCGGGCGGCACCGTTGCCGGGTCGGCGAAGCCGATCGCCGGGGGCGGCGCGGTCATCACGGGGCAGAGGTAGGCGTCGAAGGTCTCGAACCGTTCGAGCAGCCCGCGGGCGAGCATGCGGAGCTCCTGCAGGCCGTAGAACGCCGCCTCTCCCGTTACGGTTCGCGATGCCTGCCACGCCGCCCAGGTGAGCGGTTCGAGCTCGTCCTCCTGCGGCTCGCGGCCAACCAGCGCGATCGTGCGGCGCATGCCGGCGGCGAAGTTGGCGGCTGACACGGGGGTGCGCGCGGCGTAGAGCGCGCGGTAGTCGATGCCAAGGCCTTCGGGGCGGACGTGGTGGCCGAGCGCTTCGAGGACGCCGGCTACGCTCTCCAGCGCGGCTTGCACCTCCCCGTCGATCGGCTTGCCGGTCGGCGTCTCGCTCGACCAGGCGATGCGCAAGGAACCGGGAGAGCGGGCGACCTCGTCGAGATAGATTCCGCCCTTGGGCGGGGACGCGTAGGGCGAGGCGGGCTCGGGAGTGCCCGTGGCATCAAGCATCGCCGCGCTGTCGCGGACGCTGCGCGTCACGACGTGGTCGGCGACGAAGCCCATCGCGTAGTCGAAGCCGTCGGGCAGGTTGGGTACGCGGTCGCGCGTGGGCTTGAGGCCGACGAGCCCGCAGCAGGCGGCGGGAATGCGGATGGAGCCGAGGCCGTCGGACGCATGGGCGAGCGGCACGATCCCGGCCGCGACCGCCGCCGCCGCGCCGCCGGAGGAGCCGCCGGCGATATGGTTCGGGTTCCACGGGTTGCGGACAGGGCCGAAGAAGGCGGTTTCTACGTCGCCGACGATGCCGAACTCGGACGAGGCGGCGCGGCCGAGCGGGATCGCGCCGCTCGCGCGGTAGCGGCGGGCGAGGCCGCCGTCCTCAGCGTCGACGAGGTCTCGGCAGAAGCGGCTCCCACGCGTGTGGGGCCAGCCGGCGACCGCGACGCCGTAGTCCTTGATGAGCATGGGCACGCCCGCGAAGGGGGCGGGATCCGCCAGGGGCTGCGCGGCCGCGGCGCGCGCCTCCTTATCGGCGCGGTGGGTGATCGCGTTGAGCGCGGGGTTCAGCCGATCGGCCAGCGCGAGCGCCGCGTCCACCAACTCGGTGGGGGTAGCCTCCCCGGCGCGGACCAGCGCGGCGAGTGCTATCGCATCGCGGGCGGCGTAGTCTTCGGGGGTCATGGGCCGGTCCTCCGCGGGTGCCGGCCGAGCCTAGAGTCGATGCCCGCTCCCGACAATGGCGGGGGTGGCGGGGGCGGGCTGTTCGGCCCGCCCCCGCGCCGTCAGGAAACGCGGATGCCGCGGTTGCCGCCGGTGCCGGCGGCCGTGCCACGCAGGCCGGTGACCGTCGGGTGCACCGCGCCGCGCCGGCCGCCGAACCAAGCCGCGAGCGCGCCGAGCACCAGCCCCAGCGCCGCCAGAATGGAGCCCTTGGATGCAGCACCCGCTGCCGCGTCGGCGGTCTTGGCGACCTTCTGCGTGGTCTGCTGGACTTGGCCGCGGGTCTGCGCCTCGAGCCGGGCGACCTCCGCCCGGGCCTGCTCAATGGAGAGGCCGCGCTGCTGGGCGATGGTCACCGCCGCCTGCTCGCGCGCCTGCGCCTGCTGCGCCGGATCGCCGGACGTGTAGGCGCGGACCGTGTTCAGCAGCTGGCCCGGGTCCTGCCCGCCGGTCGCTTCGTTGACCTGCTGCTGGACGCTGTTCACCGCGCCGGCGACATCAACGCCGTCCTCGCCCGCCGCCGCCGGGGCCGCGACCGCCGCGGTCTGCACCGCGCCGCCGACGGTGGTCGCCGCGCCGCGGGCAATGCCGCCCACTGCGCCGAGCGTGCCTCCGACGATGCCGCTCACGGCGGTGGTCAGCAGGTAGACGACGCCGAGCGTGGTGACGGCCCAGGCGACCAGCCCGTGCCACGCGCCCGTGTCCTCGCGCGGCTTGCCGGACAGGCGGCCGGCGGCGATGCCGCCGACGAAGGAGGCGATGATGCCCGACAGAACGAACCAGATAGCCGCGCCGAGGCCGAGCGCGCCGGCCGACGGGCTGCCGTCCGCCGTGCCCGGGTCGACGGTGCCAAGCCCGAGCCCGAGCCCAAACATGTTGAGCAGGAGCTGGAGCACCAGCGCGACCACCGCGCCGGCGAACACGGCACCCCAGTCGATGTCGTTGATGGCGATGGTGCGGATGTCTTCGGACGGCGTCACGGGCGTCATGTGCGGCGCGTCCAAGTCGCCGCGGTTGCGCGGAGTGTCGGGATGCTGGTCCATGGTATTCGGCCCCTTGTTTATATGCCGTTCATGTCCGTCAACATGACTCCGCGCCTCCGGTTCCCGAGCGAAGCATAGGTAAATGGACGCCGGCCGCGGCCGGGAGCGCCGCGGCCGGCGTCCCCGGACGAGCGCCCGCCGGCTCCGCGGACGGCAGCGCGCGGATGGTTGCCTCCGCCCTCCGCGCGCGGCAGGACGCGCGCAGTTTCGAGGGGGAGCGTCGGGTGAGCGAGCAGATCGGCACGGGGGAGACGGGCGAGCGGGACAGCCGGCTGCGATTAATCACCGACGGCGAGTGGGCCGGCTGGTCGATGTGGCAGAGCGACGCCTTCGAGCAGCGGGCCGGGCCCTTCTACGAGCGCTTCGACGGGAACGGCGGCGTCACCGCCTTTCGCGCGGGCCCCGAGCACATGAACGGCGGCGGGTTCATGCACGGGGGCTGCCTGCTGACCTTCGCCGACGCGGCCTTGTTCACCATCGCCCGGCCGGCGATGGAGGGGTCATTCGGGGTCACGGTGAACCTGTCGGGCGACTTCCTGGACAGCGCGCGAGTGGGCGAACTGCTGGAGGCGCGCGGGGAAGTGACGCGGGCGGCGCGCTCCACCGTGTTCGTCCGCGGGCTCGCCACGGCGGACGGGCGGCCGGTGCTGAGCTTCACGGGGATCATCCGGAAGGTCGGGAGGCGGTAGCGGCTCAGGCCGACGCGCGGCGGAAAAGCCAAGCCGAGAGCAGCCACAGTCCGCCGAACAGGGTCGTGCCCAGCGCGACCTCGTAAAGCCCCTGCCCGCCCGGCGAGCCCAGCCCGAAAGTCAGCGCGGCCGCGCCGACCAACGCCTGGGCGACCGCCGCGGCGGTCATCGCCCGGGCCATGCCGGCGGGGCGCCCCCGCGCGGCGACCGCGCCGACGATCGCGACCGCGATCACTCCGGCGAACAGGAGGTTGGCGGGGTTGCCCTCCCCGCCGAGGAAGCCGACCGCCAGGTTCACCCAGACGAGCAGGAAGGCCGCGACGATCGCCGCGCCGGCCCCGGCCCGGTAGGAGCGCCCGCCCGGCATCCGCGCCGCGAGCTCGTAGCCGCCGCAGGCGAAGAGCAGCAGCGCGCCCATGACGAGGAAGTCGGTCTCGTCCCAGTTCACTTCGGCGGTGAAGCGCATGGCGACGGCGGGGAGGAGCAGGAGCAGCCCCGCCCCGCCCCAGACCGCGAGCCGCAAGGGGTTGCCGCGCCGCGCGTTGTTCGCCGTGATCGCCATGACCTTCTCCTTCGTACGGGTGCGGCGTCCTGTTGCACCAGCGAACTGCGGAGGTGATGAGCGGCCCGTGGAAAAATCATGCAGAACGGAGAAGGCGCTACGCCGTCCCGCCCCGCGTCCGTCCGCCGTCGCGCTTCACCCCCGCTCCGCCAGCTTCCGCTCCCACGCCAGCGCGTCCGTCACGATTAGCTCCAGGTCGTCGCGCTCCGGCCGCCACGGCAGGGTCGCCAGGATGCGCGCGTTGTCGGCGACCAGCGCGGCGGGGTCGCCGGGGCGGCGGGGGCCGACGCGGCGGTCGAGCTTAAGGTTGGTTACCCTGTCCACGGCGTCGAGCACCTGCTGGACGGAGAAGCCGCGTCCGTAGCCGCAGTTCATGACGTGGCTGGCGGCCGGATCGTCGACGAGCTTCTGGAGCGCGTGGACGTGGGCGGACGCCAAGTCGCTGACGTGGATGTAGTCGCGCACTCCCGTGCCGTCCGGGGTGTCGTAGTCGGTGCCGAAGACGGAAACGTGGTCGCGCTTGCCGGTTGCGGCTTCGGCCGCGATCTTGATGAGGTGGGTGGCGCCGGCGGTGGACTGGCCGGTGCGGCCCTGCGGGTCGGCGCCGGCGACGTTGAAGTAACGCAGCGCGACGTAGTTCATCGGGTGCGCGGCGGCCACGTCGCGGAGCATCCATTCCGTCATCAGCTTGGACGCGCCGTACGGGTTGATGGGGTGCGTGGGCGCGTCCTCCCTCACCGGCACCTCCTCCGGCGCGCCGTAGGTCGCCGCGGTGGAGGAGAAGATGAAGTGGCGGACGCCGCCCCGCACGGCCACCTCAATGAGGTTGCGGCTCGCGGCCGTGTTGTTGCCATAATATTTGAGGGGGTCGGAGACCGACTCCGGCACGACGATGGAGCCGGCGAAGTGCATGATCGCGCCCACGCCGTATTCGGCGATGGCACGTCCGACCAGCGCGGTGTCGCCGACGTCGCCCTCGACCAGCGGCACGTCGTCCGGCAGCGCCCAGCGGAAGCCGGTGACGAGGTTGTCAACGACGACGACCGGCCAGCCCGCGTCCCGCAGCGCGAGCACCGCGTGGCTGCCGATATAGCCCGCGCCGCCCGTCACCAGCACGGTGAACCGCTCCGCCGTAGTCATATTCTGAAGGCTCCCTTGATCCCGTCGATGAAGAATTGGGCGGCGAGCGCCGCGAGTAGCACGCCGAGCAGCCGCGTCAGCATGGCTTCCACCCTGTGCCCGAGGAAGTTGAGCAGCGGCCCGGCCGCCAGCAGCGCGAGCAGCGCGAGCACCATAACGGAAGCGAGCGCCCCCAGCACCACCGCCGTCTCCTCCACGCCATCGGCGGCGGAGGTGGCGAGCATCACCGCGGCGATCGAGCCGGGGCCGGCGAGCATGGGAATCGCCATGGGGAAGACGCTGATGTCCTCCTGGGCGCTCGCTTCGACTTCCTGCGCGCGGGTCTCGCGGCGCGCGGTGCGCCGCTCGAACACCATCTCCAGCGCGATCAGCGCGAGCATGGCGCCGCCGGCGATGCGAAACGCGTCCAAGCTGATGCCGAGCGCGTCGAGCAGTTGTTCGCCGAGCAACGCGAAGAAGAGCAGGATGCCCGTGCCGACGAGGACGGAGCGAATTGCCATGGTCCGGCGGTGCGCGGGCGTCGTCCCACGAGTGAGACCGGCGAAGATGGGCGCGCAGCCGGGCGGGTCGATGACCAGGAAGAAGGTGACCAGCGCGGAGGTGTAGAGGGCTAGCACGGGCGGGCGCGGCTCCCGAGTCGCGGGGCGAGCGCCCCGCCGAAGTTGACCACGTTGGCACTGCATCGAAGGGCAATGCCCCTCCCCGCCGCGCGCCGGGCGTCCCTCGCGCGCTCGTTCCAGCGGTGCCGTACTGCCTCCATGGCCCGCGCATAACCGAAGGCGGGGGTTGTAGGACAGGCCCCGGTCAGCCGGCCCGGCGCGGTGCTCACACCGCCGGCGCGGGCAGCCCCGCGCGGGCGTGGGCGGCGTGCAGCGTGTTGCGGAGAAGGACGGCGATGGTCATCGGGCCGACGCCGCCAGGGACGGGGGTGATCGCGCCGGCGACCGCTGCCGCGCTGTCGAAGTGGACGTCGCCGACGAGGCGGGACTTGCCCCCGCCGGCGTCTACCCGGTTAATGCCGACGTCGATTACGCAAGCGCCCGGCTTCACGTCCGCGCCGCGGATCATCTCCGGGCGGCCCACGGCGGCGACCAGGATGTCGGCGGCGCGGGTGAGCGCGGGGAGATCGCGGGTACGCGAGTGGGCGACCGTCACCGTGCAGCTCTCCGCGAGGAGGAGCTGCGCCATCGGCTTGCCGACGATGTTGGAGCGGCCGACGACCACGGCGTGACGGCCCGCCAGGTCGCCGAGCCGTTCGCGGAGCAGGATGAGGCAGCCGAGCGGGGTGCAGGGGGTGAGCGCGGGCTCGCCGAGCGCCAGCCGGCCGGCGTTCAAGGGGTGGAAGCCATCGATGTCCTTGGCCGGGTCGATGGCCTCGATCACCGCGTGGGGATTGACCTGCGGCGGGAGCGGGAGCTGGACGAGGATGCCGTCCACGTCGGGGGCGGCGTTGAGGCGGGCAACGAGTGCGAGCAAGTCGGCCTGGGAGACGTCGGCGGGGAGGCGGTGGACGAAGCCGCTCATCCCGGCCTCGGCCGTCGCGCGCTCCTTTGACCGGACGTAGACGGCGCTCGGCCCGTCCTCACCGACGAGCACCACGGCGAGGCCGGGCGGGCGGTGCGCGACGCTCGCAAAGCCCGGCACGGCGGCGGCGACCGCGGCGCGGAGCTCGGCCGCACGCGCGCGGCCGTCGATCACCGCCGCCACCGCGTCAGCCCAGGAAGATGGCGGGGAGCAGGATGTCGCGCAGGATGATGATCAGGAGCAGCACCACCATCGGCGACAGGTCCAGCGCGCCGAAATCGGGCAGGATGCGGCGTATCGGACGGTAGAGCGGCTCCGTCATCCGATCGAGCGCGTAGAGCGCCTGGCGGACGAAGTCGTTCGAGGTGTTGATCACGTTGAAGGCGACCAGCCAGCTGATCACCGCCTGGATGATGATGATCCACTGCGCGACCGAGAGGAGGAGGTCGAGGATCTGGTAGATGGCGAGCATGGGGGTGCACTTAGAGGGGCGCGTGTGGGGGGGCAAGGCGGGGGCGAGGGGCGCCCCCCCTATTCAAGCATCTCGTCACCCCCACGCAGGCGGGGTCAAAAACCCGCGACGCCGGGGAGTGCGCGCCCACGACCGTCGAGGGTTATTGATCCCCGCTTTCGCGGGGATGAGGTCAATAGTTTTCGGGCGTTCGTAGCGGCGACGCCCCTATCCGCGCCGCACCAGTGTCCCCGCGCCCCTCCGCGTGAAGAACTCGATCAGCATGATGTGGGGCACCCGCCCATCCAAAATCACGGCGGCGTCCACCCCCGCCTCCACCGCGGCAACGCAGGTGTCGAGCTTGGGAATCATGCCGCCGGACACGGTGCCGTCCGCGCGGAGCTCGGCGACGCGCGCGGGGAAAAGGTTGGTGAGGATCTCCCCGTCCTTGTCGAGCACGCCGGCGACGTCCGTGAGCAGGAAGAAGCGGGACGCGCCGAGCGCGGCGGCGAGCGCGCCGGCCATGGTGTCGGCGTTGATGTTGTAGGTTTCCCCGTCCGCGCCGGAGGCGATGGGGGCGATCACGGGGATAATGCCGGCGGCGACCAGCACGTCGATGATCGTGCGGTCGACTTTGACCGGCTCGCCGACGAAGCCGAGGTCGACATTGCGCTCGATGCCGCGGTTGGGGTCGGCTTCGCTCCGCTCGACCTTCTCCGCCGTGACGAGCCCGGCGTCCTTGCCCGACAGGCCTACCGCCTTGCCGCCCGCGGCCTCCAGCCAGCGGACGATGTCCTTGTTGATGGAGCCGGCGAGGACCATTTCTGCCACCCGTGCGGTTTCCGCGTCCGTCACGCGCAGCCCGCCGACGAATTCGGACCTGACGCCGAGCCGTTCGAGCATGGCGCCGATCTGCGGCCCGCCGCCGTGCACCACCACCGGGTTGATGCCCACCGCCTTGAGCAGCACGACGTCGCGGGCGAAGGAGGCGGCTGCCTCCGGGTCACCCATCGCGTGACCGCCGTATTTTACGACGAATGTCTGGCCGGCATAGCGCTGGACGTAGGGCAGCGCCTCCGTGAGCGTTTCAGCCTTGATCAGCAGCGCGGGGTCGGGTCCGTGGGGCATGGAGGCGCCCTAAGGACGGCGCGCGGGATGGGCAACGCCCGGCGGCTCAGCCCTCGCGGTGCTGCACCTGCTTGAGCCACAGCACCATTTCGTGGAACGGCAGCGGCTGGTGGAAGGCAACGCCGACGAAGCGCCCGTCCGCCCAGCGCACCCGGCCGGGGACCGGGTGATAGCCGTCCATGGTGACGACCAGCTCCTGGTCCACGGCGAAGGCGCGCTCCGTTTCCACCTTGACCCCGCCCTGGCTGACGTCGACCGCGCGGCACCAGACGGAGCGCGCGCCGGCGCGCAGCCGCACGGAGCAGCGCAGCTCGACGCGCGGCATGCGCGGCTGGTGGCCGCGCCCGTCGAGCGTGTGGCTGGCGAGCAGCTCTCCGATGTCGATCTCCTCGTCGAAGGCGACGCCCACGTCGTGCCCGCGCGCCCAGATCACCCGGCCCGACACCTCCTCCGCCGTCTTGAGCTCTACGGAGACGCGGTCACCCACGACCAGGTCCGTATAGACTTGCGCGCGCAGGCCGAGCGCGGACACGTTGCGGATCAGGCAGAGATCCTTTCCGTGCAAGGTGCGCAGCATGCCGACGCGGAGCAAGCTGGTGTGGCGCTCCGCCAAGCGCGCGTCGGGCGGCGCGGGGACGGCCGGGGCAAAGGAGAAGGTCGTCTCCGTCGCTTGGGGGGCACTGTGGTCCATTTCGTTGCTCCGGCCGCGGTCCGCTAGTTCGCCCGTTCGTTAACAGCCGAAACGTTAGCAATTCGCGACCTTGCATCGGCTTCGGCGCGAGACGGCGCGCCCCGCCGGGCAGCGCGAGGTTGCCGAACGGGCGGCCCCCGCTCATCTTCGGCGCTCCCCGCCGGACCGCCGGCCCCCGCAGAGGAGTCTCCGCCATGATCGCCCAAGTGATCGAGCCCCGCCGCAAGGACCTCGGCGGCTTCGAGGTCGGCCGCGTGCTGCCGCAGGTGGCGCGGCGCACGGTGGGGCCGTTCGTCTTCTTCGACCACATGGGGCCGGCGGATTTCCAGCCGGGGCTCCCCCGTTCCGTCGATGTGCGTCCGCACCCGCACATCGGGCTGGCCACCGTCACCTACCTGTTCGACGGCGAGATCACCCACCGCGATAGCGTGGGCTCGGTGCAGCCGATCCGCCCGGGCGAGGTGAACTGGATGACGGCGGGCAAGGGGATCACCCACAGCGAACGGTTTGAGCGGGCGCGGATGGAAGGGGGCAGGCTGCACGGCATCCAGGCCTGGGTCGCGCTGCCGGAAGAGGCGGAGGAGATCGACCCCGGCTTCTCCCATCACCCGAGCGGCGCGCTGCCGAGCTTCGAGTCGGGCGGGCTCGCCGCGCGGCTGGTGGCGGGGCGCGCGTTCGGAGCAGACGCCGGGGTGCCCGTGCATTCGCCGATGTTCTATGCACATTGGGAGCTGCGGGCCGGGGCCAAGGCCGGGCTGCCCGCTGAATATCCGGAGCGCGCGGCCTATCTCACGCGGGGCAGCGTGGAGGTGGACGGGCGGACGTGGGAAGAAGGGCGGTTGCTCGTCTTCGCGCCGGACGAGACCGTCGTGTTCACCGCGCTGACGGACGCCACGGTGATGCTGCTCGGCGGCGAGCCGCTGGGCGAGCGGTTCCTCGAGTGGAATTTCGTCTCCTCGCGGCGCGAGCGGATTGAGCAGGCCAAGGCGGATTGGCGGGCGGGGCGGATGAAGCTGCCGGTGATGGACGAGGAGGAGTGGATCCCGCTGCCAGAGGCCCCGCACCCGTCGGAGCGCGACCCGAACCCAATGTCTTGAGAGGATCATAGGAGGACCGCCCTGCCCTTCTCCCCTTGGGGAAGAAGGTTACTACACCTTCGGTACCTCCATCCCCCGCTGCACCGCCGGCCGCGCGCCGACCGCCTCCAGCCAGCGCGCCACGCCCGGCCGCTCCGTCGCGCCCAGGGTCGCGCGGAGCATCCGCTGGGAAGCGCTGGCCCAGGCGTAGCAGGCGATGTCGGCGATCGAATAGTCGGCCCCGGCGAGGTACTCGGCCTCGCCCAAGCGGCGCTCCATGACGTCTAGCAGGCGGTTGCCCTCGTCGCGGAAGCGGGCGATCGAGGGCTCGTGCTTGTCGGGCGCGCGGTGGGCGAAGTAGCCGAGCTGGCCGAGCATTGGGCCGAGCCCGCCGACCTGCCAATAGGTCCATTCCAGCGCCGCGACGCGGGCGGGGCCGGAAGGGGCGAGGAGCCGGCCCGTCTTCTCCGCTAGATACTGCAGGATCGCGCCGCTCTCGAACACGGAAACGGGGTTGCCCTCTTGCGGAGCATCGTCGACGATCGCCGGGATCTTGTTGTTGGGGCTGACCTTCAGGAACTCCGGGGCGAACTGCTCGTCCGCGCCGATGTTCACCGGGCGGACCTCGTAGGGCAGGCCGACCTCCTCGAGCATGATGGACGCCTTGCGGCCGTTGGGGGTGGTCCAGGTGTAGAGGGTGATCATGGCGCGGGTCTCCGTCGGATCGCGCCCACAACGCGGGGCGCGGCGGGAAGCTGCCCGGCGCGCCTTCGAGGCTCGGCAGCCGTGTAACGCACTTTACCGGACACAAGGGATTATGGAGGGAGCAAAGCCGCCCCCCGCTCTTTATAGACGCCAGGTTAACGGCCGCGGCGCGGCGCGGCGGAAGGATGAAATGGCGGAAGCGAGACTCGGGGTGGCGGTGATCGGGCTCGGCGGCGCGGTGGCGACCACCGCGGTGGCGGGCATCGAAATGCTGAAGAGCGGGTCGAACAGCCTGGACGGGCTGCCGCTCGCCGACCGCAACGTGCCCGGCCTGGTCGACTACCGCGCGCTTTCCTTCGGCGGCTGGGACCTGAGCGCCGATGACCTCGCCACCGCCGCCACTCGCCACGGGGTTCTTGGCGAAAAGGAGCTGACCAACGGCGCGTCGAGCCTCGCCGGGATGCGCCCGTGGCCGGCGGTGGGTTCCACCGATTTCTGCCGCAACATCGATGGCGCGCACAAGGTGGCCGCCCCCGGCCATCGCGCGGCGGTGCAGGCGATTCAGGACGACCTTGCCCGCTTCAAGAGGGCGCAAGGCCTCGACCGCGTGGTGATGATTAACCTCGCCTCGACCGAGCGGGTGCCGGACATGGCCGCCGACTGCCTCCAGTCGCCGCAGGCCTTCGAACGCGGGCTGGACCGGGACGACGCGGCGATCAGCCCGGCGATGCTCTACGCCTACGCGGCGATCGACAGCGGCACGCCCTATGGCAACTTCGCCCCCAGCGTGGCGGCGGACTCGCCGCCGCTCGCGGAGCTGGCACGGGCGCGCGGGGTACCCGTGGCGGGAAAGGACGGCAAGACGGGGCAGACGCTGGTCAAGACGGTGCTCGCCCCCGCCTTCCGCGCGCGGGCGCTCCACGTCGACGGCTGGTTCTCCACCAACATCCTCGGCAACACGGACGGCAAGGCGCTCGACGACCCGGCGAGCCTCGCGTCCAAGGTCGGCACCAAGACCAAGGTGCTCGACCAGATGCTCGGCTACCCGGTCGAGGACCACATCGTCCACATCCACTATTACCGCCCGCGCGGCGACGACAAGGAAGCGTGGGACAACATCGACCTGCGCGGCTTCCTCGGCCAGCGGATGCAGATGAAGGTCAACTTCCTGTGCAAGGACAGCGTCCTCGCCGCGCCGCTGGTGATCGAGATCGCGCGGGTGCTCGACCTCGCCGCGCAGCGCGGGCAGGGCGGCGTGCAGGAGCAGCTTGGGCTGTTCTTCAAGGCGCCGCAGACGCGGACGCCCGGCGCGGACCCCGTGCACGCCTTCCACGAGCAACAGCTGATCCTGGACGAGTGGCTGGGAGCGGCCTGATGGCCGCGGCCGCCCGGGCCGCCCCGCCCGCGCTGTCCCCCGCCCACGTCGAGTTGTTCCGCGAACTCGGCGACCTGAAGCGCGTCCGCTCGGCGGGGCGCGAGGGGAGCATCGCGACGCGGCTGTTCGTCGCGGGCTGGGCGGCGCTGACGGCGGGAGTCGAACCGGCTGGGGTCATGCGGCGCACGGTCGGTTCCGCGCTCGCCGCCGCGCGGCTTGGCGACCTCGACCTGCCGAAGCTGCGGGAACTGGGCCTGGCGGAGGCCGACGCGGTCGGCGTGCTCGAGCGCGCCTTCGACGAGGTGGCCGGGACGCTCCATCCGGAGCTCGCCGCCGCGCTGCGCGGCGCGCTGCCGCTCGGCCCGCTGCCCCCTGGTCCCGTGCCGCGCTTCGTCCACCTCCTCGCCGACCAGCCGCGCGCGGGGGTGACCGCGCCGGGCAAGCCGCGGTTGATGCTGCAGCCGGCGGAGAACCACGCGGAGCATTCGGTGCTCGTCGCGATCTACGGGGCAATTGCCGCGCCGGCGTTCGGGGCCGATCCGGTGGCGGCGTTCACCGCCGGCATGGCGCACCATTTCCACAACGCGGCCATGCCCGACAGCGGCTTTTCCGGCGAGGTGCTGCTGGGCGACCTGCTCGGCGGGGTGATCGACCGGGCGCGCGAGATGGCCTTCGCGGAGCTGGCGGAGCCGCTGGTGGGCGTCGTGCGGCGCGCACTGGCCCCGATCACGGCGGACGACGCGGCGGAAGCGCGCGCCTTCCACAGCGGCGACGTGATCGACCGCGTGCTGGAGATCGAGCAGCACCTGAAGGCGGCGACCGCGACAATGGACGTCGTGCTGCACGACTACGAGCTGGTGCACGGGGGGCCGGTGAAGGGGTTCCACGACCGCGTGCTCAGCGATGTGGGGCTGCTTTAGAAGGATGAAGGGAGGCGGGGCCAGACTTCCGTTCCCCTTCAGGAGCGGGGAACGGGTGAGGGTGAGCGTCGTAGACGCTCGCTCGGCGCGCAGCGCCGAACATCCGCGCGTCGCGGTTTCGCAGCGCCGGCCGAGGCATCGAGCCCCGCCCGACGCTCCCCACTCCAGCCTCTCCCCTGAAGGGGAGGGGCTACGGTAGCGCGATGTCCGACTACCTCTCCCCCCTCACCTCCCGCCCCCTCCACGCTGACACGCCTCACAGCCTGTCGGACGGCGCGGGCGAGCGCTGGCCGGTGGTCGACGGCATCGCCTTTTTCCGTCGCGGCTCCGAAGTGCTGGCGGCGGAGGCGCTGTGCGCGCTGGACGCGGGCGACCGGGACGCGGCGCTCGTGCTGCTGCTCGCGGAGAACGACCGCTGGTGGGACGGCGCGCCGCCGCCCGAACCCGACCTGCGTCGCTTGGTCGCCGAGCGGGAGCGCCTGAGCTTGCGCGAGGCGATGAACCTGCTCGGCTGGGGGCGCGTCGGGACCTACTTCGCGCACCGCTGGTCGGACCCGACCTTCGTCGCGGGGCTTTCGCTGCTCGACGCGCATTGGGTGGGACCACGCACCGCCTTCGAGCTCGCCTGTGGCATCGGCCATTACCTGCGCGAGCTGGGGCGGGCGGGGGTGGACGCGTGCGGGGCCGACGTCGTGTTCGCCAAGCTGTGGGTCGCGCGGCACTGGGTGTCGCCGCGGGCGGAGCTCCTCTGCTTTGACGCGGAAGGGCCGTGGCCGGTCGTGGGGCGGCGCTTCGACCTCGCGCTCTGCCAGGACGCCTTCTACTTCCTGGCCGACAAGTCGTTCGTGGCGGCGCGGCTGCGCGAGGCGGCGTCCGAGCGGGGCGTCCTCACCATCGGCCACGTCCACAATCGCGACTGGCCGAACTTCTCCAGCGGCGCGGCCGTCACCCTCCCCGAGCTGCGCGCGCTGTTCCCCGACGCGCTGATGTACGCGGACGAGGCGCTGACGAAAGCGGGTGTGGCGGGCGCGGTCCCCTGCTCGAACAACGGGCTGGGCGTGACCGAAGCCTTCGGGCTCGCCTGCGGTCCCGGGCTGCGGATGCCGCGCGCGGCGGCCGGGCCGCTGTCGCGGCCGCCGGCGGGAGCGCGGCTGCGGCGCAACCCGCTGTGCGGCGATGCTGGAAGCACTCCCGCCTGGCCGAGCGAGCGCTACGCCGCCGAATACGGCCCGCGTGCGACCTTCGGCTGCCGGGCGGTGCCGGACGAGGCGACGATGGGGCCGGAATGGGCCGACGCCGCCGCACGGCGCGAGCTCGTCGACCTGCCGGAGCGCTGGTGATGCGCTGGGGGATCGCCGGCTACGGCTGGGTGGCGCGCGACTACATGGCCCCGGCAATCCGGGCGGTCGGCGACGAGCTGGCGGGGATCGCCGACCCGGGCGCGCGGGCGCGGGAGGCGGCACGCGAGGAGGGCGTCCCGGCTTACGAGGCCATCGAACGACTGCTCGCCGCGGGCGTCGACGCGCTCTACGTCGCGTCGCCCAACGACGCGCACCTCCAGCCCGTGCGCGCAGCTGCGGCGGCGGGCGTGCCGGTGCTGTGCGAAAAGCCGATGGCGGCGACGCTCGCCCAAGCGGAGGAAATGGCGGACGCGGTGCGCGAAGGGGGCATCCTGTACGGTACCGCTTTCGACCAGCGGCACCATCCGGCGCACGTCGCGCTACGGGATGCCCTGCAGCGGGGCGCGATCGGGCGGCCGGCGGCGGTGCGCATCGTCTACGCCTGCTGGGTGGACCCTTTGTGGTCGGCAACTCCCGACAGCGGGCCGAACTGGCGCGCGGACCCGCGCGCGGCGGGCGGCGGGGCAACCATCGACCTCGCGCTCCACGGCTTGGACCTAACGGAAATGCTGCTCGAAGCGCCGCTCGCCGACCTGCACCTGATGCTCCAGCGGCGCATCCACGACTATCCGGTGGACGACGGCGGGCTGCTGGTGGGGCGCGCTGCCGATGGCACTCTCCTCTCGCTCCACGTTTCCTACAACTGCCCGGAAGCCTTGCCGCGGCGGCGGCTGGAGGTGGTGGGCGAGACGGGGCAACTGGTGGCGACCGATACGATGGGGCAGACGGCGGGCGGCTCCTTGGTCCGCGTGGACGGGCGGACGGGGGGGGCAGAGCCGATCGCCTTCGACGCCCTGCGATCGCCCTTCGAGGGTCAGGCGCGCGCCTTCCGCGCGGCGGTGACGGGCGGGCCGCACGATTATTCGCTGGAGCGCGACATTCGGCTGACGCGCCTTTTCCACTGCGCGCACGAGGAGGCGCTCAGATGCCTTTAGGCCAATACGCCTGCGCCAACTGCGGCTTCTGGCAGCTGCACTTTGCGACGCCGCCGGACTGCCCGGTGTGCACGGACGTGCGCAACGACCTGCCGGCCGACGGCTGGCGCTTCCTGCCCCGGGCGGAGGTGGCGGCGACCCACGAGGGCTCCGCCCGCGAGGTCGCGCCCGGCTTGTGGGCATTCACCACCACGCCGGCGCTGGGGCTGGCGGGAACCGGCTGGCTCATCGTCCGCGAGGAGGGCAACATCGCCTTCGAGGCCGCGCCCTTTTATTCGAACGCGATGCTCCGCGAGATGGAGCGGCTGGGCGGCGTATCCCTCCTCGCGGCGAGCCACGCGCACGGCTACGGCGCGCTGTGGCAGCTGCAGGAAACCTTTGGCCCCGAGGTGGTGGCGATCCAGCTCGACGACCTGTTCATGACCAAGGCCTTCGCGGTAACCGCTCCCTACGATGAGACGTTGGAGCTCGCGCCGGGTTATACGTTGCACCACGTCGGCGGGCATTATCCGGGCCAGGCGGTGCTGCACGATGCGGAGCACAAGCGCCTGTTCTGCGGGGATATGTTCAAGATCGACCAGGAGGACGGGCGCTCAACGGCGGTGTCGTCGCACTGGGCGTTCCACAAGAACATCCCGCTCACCCACGGGCAGCTCCGGCGCTACCGCGAGGTCATTGCCCCGCTCGACTTCGACGCGGTGCTGACGCCGTTCGAGTACGCGCCGGAGGTGGGGCGGGAGGTCGCGCTGGCGAGCCTGGACGACGCGCTGTCGCGCCCGCCGGGGGTGCGGCGGTTCGCGCTGGCGACGGTTAATCCTCCCCGGCACGGGGAGGGGAACCATGACGTGCAACGGCATGGTGGAGGGGGCCCCGCTCTCGGTGAGGACGGAGCCGGGGGAGAAGCGGGCCCCCTCCACCACGATGCTCCGCATCGCGGCCTCCCTCCCCGTGCCGGGGAGGATTTCGGAGGTGCGCGGCCATGACCGTCCACTCCGACCACCCCCTCCCCGACCCCGTCCGCGCCTACATGGCCGCGCTGCCGCGCGGCGACTGGTACCTGTTCGACATGAGCCCGCTCGACCGGGCGGGCGTGCCGGCGTGGAAGGCAGCGCTGTTTCCCGATGACGCCGCGGCCGCGGGCTGCGCGACGCAGCAGGGCACGGGCTACGGCGAGACCGCGGCACAGGCGATGATCGCGGCGGTCGCCGAGTGCATGGAGGAGGTCCACGCGCGGCTGGGCTTCCGGGCGATGCGGCAGTGGACGGGCAGCTACCGCGAGCTGGTCCGCGAACGGGGCAAGCGCGGCGTCGCCGACCCGCTGGCGCTGTGCCTGCCCGCCGGCTCCTCCGTCGACCGCGACACAAAGCTCTCCTGGGTGGAGGCGGAGCGCTGGTTCGGCGGCGATCCGGTGCTGGTGCCGGTGGACTTGGCCGCGCTCGACGCGGGCGGGCTGCCGGCCGGCTACCGCCCTTTTACCACCCTGATCACCAACGGGCTGGGCGCGGGGCCGACACGCGCCTGGGCGGCGGCGCACGGGTTGTTCGAATGCCTCCAGCGCGACGGCAACGGGCTGTTCTTCCGCGCGCTCGATCCGGGCGTGGGGCTGACTTTCGACGAGCCGCTCGCCCCCGCGACGGCCGAGGCCATGGCGCGGATGACCGCGGCGGGCATCGAGCTGATGCCGAAGTTCGCCACGGACGAGTTCGGCTTCGTCAACCTGTACGTCGTGGGCGCGGACCGCGATCCGGACGCTCTGCCCGTCCCAGTCGCGATGACCGGCGGCGGCGAGGCATGCGACCTCGACAGGCAAGTGGCGCTGCGCAAGGCGGTGCTCGAATACGGCCACGCGCGGGCGCGCAAGGCATTCACCTTCGGGCCGCTGGAGGCGATCCGGCGCATCATGCCGCCCGGCTATTGGGAGCGGACGGCGCCGCTGGTGCGCGCCTCGGCGCGGACGGCGGAGCCGCGGCAGGTGGAGGCGTTCCGCTACTGGCTGGGCCTGTCCGGGAGCGAGCTGCGCCGGCTGCTAGCCGACCCGGTGTACGCGGTGCGCTGCGCGCGACCGTTCGAGGGCCTGGCGACGAGCGAGACCGCTTCGCCCGAGGCGAAGGGCGAGGAGGCGGCGCGGCGGCTGCACGACGCGGGGTTCGACCCCCTGATCCTGCCGTTCACAGGGCCAGACGCCGGGATGCACTCGGTCCGCGTGATCGTGCCGGGGCTCGAGGTGGAGACGATGAGCTACTACCGCATCGGCGAGCGGGGCGCGGCGAAGCTGCGCGACGCGGACAGCCCGCTGCTGCGCTGGGGCGAAGCAGCCGGCGGGCGGCGCGCCCCCGTGCGCCTCGCGCCGGAAGCCTACGATCGGCTCGGCGGCGTTCCGTTGCTCGACCTCGACGAGGTCGACCGGCGGGTCGGCGGGCTTTATCCGCTCTACCGCGAGCCTGGCGCCCACGAGATGCTGGTGCACAGGGGCGAGCTATGACGCTGCGCTACGCCTACAACACCAACGGCGCGGCGAACCACCGGCTCGACGACGCGCTGCGGCTAATCGCGGACGCGGGGTACGACGGCGTCGCGCTGACGCTCGATCACCACCACCTCGACCCGTCCGCGGACGGCTGGGCGGGGGAGGCGGAGCGGGTGGCTGGGCTACTCGCGAGTCTGCGCCTCGGCTGCGTGATCGAGACGGGCGCGCGCTACCTGCTCGACCCGCGCGACAAGCACGAGCCGACACTGGTGACGCGCGACGCAGACGGCAGGGCGCGGCGGGTCGCGTTCCTGACCCGCGCGCTGGAGATGGGAGCGATGCTCGGCGCGGAGACGATGAGCTTCTGGGCGGGCGTTCCCAAGCCGGGGGTCAGGCGCGAGGAGGCGTTCGGCTGGCTGCGCGACGGACTGGCGCGGGTGTGCGACGCGGCCGAGCGGATCGGCGTACCCGCCAGCCTGGAGCCTGAGCCCGGGATGCTGGTGGAGACGGTCGCGGACTACGCGAGGCTCCGCACCGAGCACCCGACGCTCAGGCTCGCGCTCGACACGGGGCATTGCCTGGTGACGGAGGACATCGACCCGGCGGACGCGGTGCGCGCGTACGCGGCGCGCCTCGGCACGGTGGCGATCGAGGACATGCGCCGGGGCGACCACACGCACCTGCCGTTCGGGCAGGGGGACATGGACGTGGGCGGCGTGCTGAGCGCGCTCAAGGATATCGGCTTCGGCGGGCTGGTGTGCGTGGAGCTGTCGCGGGAAAGCCCGCGAGCGCACCAGGCGGTGCCGGAGGCGATCGCGTATCTGCGGGCGGCGGAGGGGAAGCTGAGCTCGTGAGCGCACCCGCCCCTTGCCCGTCAGCCCTGAGCCTGCCGAAGGGCGGGCCACGCCCACCGCGGTCGGTGCGCAGATCCCGCCCTTCGGCAGGCTCAGGGCTGACGGGAGTGGGTAGATTTGGGCGCTTGTGGCGGAAGCCACGCTGATGCGCGTCCTCTTTCTGTCCCGCCGCTTCTTCCCTGCTATCTCCGGCATGTCGATCTACGCTGTCAATCTGCTGCGCCGCTTGGTCGCGGCCGGGCACGACGTGACGATGATCTCCCAGTACCGCGGCGACGCGTTCGGCCGCGGCGTGTACGGCGGGGGTCCTCCCCCGCCCGTGCCGGGGGTGAAGGTGATCGGGCTGGAGGCGCTCGGCGAGCAGCAGGGCGGCGACTTCGAGCGGGACGTGGCGGCGATGGTCGCGGCGATCGTCGCCGAACACGCTGTCGCACCTTTCGACGTGCTCCACGCGCAATACGGCTACCCGAACGGCTGGGCCGTGCTGCTCGCCTCGCGGCTGCTCGGCGTGTCCAACCTCGTCTCCATACAGGGCGGCGACGGGCATTGGGTGGGGAGCTGCTGCGAAACGCACCGGCTGGCGATGACGCGCGTGCTCGACCACGCGGGGGCGCTGCTGATCGGCGGGCGGAGCTTCGCAGAAGAGGTGCGCGACCGGCTGGGGACGCCGTTGGAGCGGTTCACGGTCGTGCCGGGGGCGGTGGACACCGCGCGGTTCGCGCCCGGCGAGCCGGCGGCGGCGGGCGCGCCCGTGCGGCTGCTCTACCACGGCCGGGTCGACCGGCGGAAAGGCGTGCTCGATTTCCTGGCGGCGCTGGCGACCTTGCGCACGGCGCGCCCCTGGACCGCGACGGTGTCCGGCATCGGCCCCGATCTCGAGCCGGCGCGGGCGCTCGCCGCCGAGTTGGAGCTCGGCGGCCGCGTCCGCTTCTCCGGCTACGCGGAGTACGAGGTGGCGCCGCAGCTCTACCGCCAGCACGACCTGTTCGTCTCGCCGACCTACGCCGAGGGGTTCTCCAACACGATCCTGGAAGCGATGGCGAGCGGGCTGGCCGTGCTGTCCTGCCGCGCGGTGGGCGTGGTGGACTGCCTACGCGACGGGGAGAACGGCCTCCTCACCGAACCGGGCGACGTCCCGGCCCAGGCGGCGGGGCTCGCCCGGCTGATCGACGACGGGGGCTTGCGCGAGCGGCTGGCGCGCGCGGGCTTGGAAGAGTGCCGGCGGGTGTACGGGTGGGATGTCGTAGGGAAGCTGATCATGGCCGAATACGAGCGGCTGCGCGGGACGACGCCGGACCTCCGCTTCGACCCCGAGCTACCGATCGCGCCCTGCCGATTCCGCGAAACGCCGCACCTGCTCTGATGCCCACCCTCCTCGCCGTCTCCCCCCACCTCGACGACGCCGTGTTCTCCGCCGGCGGCGCGCTCAGCCGGCGGGCGCGTGAAGGGTGGCGCGTGGTGGTGGCGACCTGCTTCACGGCGACCATGCCCGACCCGCGGGGTTTCGCGCTCGCCTGCCAGCTCGACAAGGGATTGAGGCCGGAGGTGGACTACATGGCGCTGCGCCGCGCGGAGGACATTGCGGCCTGCGCCGCGGTGGGGGCCGAGGCGCGGCACCTGCCGCTGCCCGAAGCGCCGCACCGCGGGTACGCGAGCGCCCCCGCGCTGTTCGGACCGCGGCTCGCCGACGACCGCGTCGACCGGGCGCTGCGGCCGGCGCTCGAGCGGCTGCTCGCCGAGCTGTTGCCCGAGCTGATCTGGGGCCCGCAGGCGATCGGCGACCATGTCGACCACCACGTCGTGCGCGACCTGCTCGACGCCATGGCGCTCCCCGCCCCGCTCCAACTGTGGGAGGACTGGCCCTACGCCGACCGCGCGCCGCGCGGCCCCGCGACGCTCGCCGTCCCGCTCGACGCGGCTGCGAAAGCGGCGAAGCTCGACGGGTGCCTCGCCTATCGTTCCCAGCTCGGCTTCCAGTTCGGCGGCGCGGAACGGCTGCGCGAGCGGCTGGAGGGGATCGCCGAGGAACGTTTCGCCGCGTTGGAACGGGGATAATTGGCGTGGGCGGACGCCGCTTGCCAATAAATCGTTAACGGTAGCGCGCTGGGGTGGCGGCGAAGAGAGCCGACGGCTGGAACTGGAGATCACCGGAGGCGTGCTGATCCGCGACGCGGACAGCGCCCTGGCCATCCTTCGCGACCTGAAGACGATAGGGTCAGGATCTCGATGGCCGACTTCGGCACAGGCTATTCGTCGCTCAGCTATTTCCGCCAGTTCCCGTTCGACAAGGTCAAAATCGACCAAAGTTTCGTCCGCGACATGGCTGCCAAAAGCCAGGCGCTCGCCGTGGTGCAGGCGGTGGTCGGGCTGGGCCGAGGCTTAGGGATGCCGGTGGTGGCCGAAGACGTCGAAACGGCGGCGCAGCTCGACGTGCTGCGCGCCGAGCTGCGCCCAAGTTCAGGGCTACGCGATCGGCCGGCCCGCGTCGATCGAGGCCTTCGCCGGGTTGGTCGTGGATCGCGATGCGAATGGAGAGATCGCAGCGCGCACGACCTGACCTACGGTCGCCCGCCCCCTTGCCAAGGCGGCCTAAGTTCATCACGGTGCGCAGGAGAACAAAGCGCGAGGAGCGGGACGGGGTTGAGCAGCCTCCAGTTGACGGACATCCGCAAATCCTTCGGCGGCACGCCCGTGCTCGACGGGGTGTCGCTCGACATGGACGCCGCAGAGTTCATTGCTTTCCTCGGCCCCTCGGGCTGCGGCAAGTCGACGCTGCTGCGCATCATCGCCGGATTGGAGTTCGCCGACGAGGGCGAGGTGCGGCTGGAGGGCCGCCGGATCGACCAGCTGCCGCCCGGCGACCGCGGCGTTGCCATGGTGTTCCAACATTACGCGCTCTACCCGCACATGACCGTGCGCGAGAACATGGCCTTCGGCCTGCGCATCGCGAAGGTCCCGATGGACGAGATCGCCGCCCGCGTGGCGGAGGCCGCGCGGGTGCTGGAGATCGAGCCGCACTTGGACAAGAAGCCCGGGCAGATGTCGGGCGGGCAGCGGCAGCGCGTTGCCATCGGCCGCGCCATCGTCAAGCACCCCAAGCTGTTCCTGCTCGACGAACCGCTGAGTAACTTGGACGCGGCGCTGCGGATGCGCACCCGCATCGAGCTCGCCCAGCTCCACCAGCGGGTGGACGCGGCGGTGATCATGGTGACCCACGACCAAGCGGAGGCGATGACGCTCGCCGACCGGATCGTGGTGATGCACGACCGGCGCATCCAGCAGGTTGGCCCGCCGATGGAGGTGTACAGCCGGCCCGCGAACAGCTTCGTCGCGCGTTTCGTCGGCTCGCCGGCGATGAACATGCTGCCCGCCGAGCTGCTCGGCGGAGCCACGACGGGCGGCGACGGCTTCGCTCGCGTGCGGCTGGGCGACGGGACCACCGTCGACACGCGGGTGCCGCTGAACGGCTTCGCCGGCGGCTCCGTCCACCTCGGGCTGCGGCCGGAGGGCGTGCGGGTGGCGGCGGGCGCGAGCGGCGCGGCGGCGGAGGTCGAGCTGGTCGAGCGGCTGGGCGACCGGACGCTGGTCTACGCGCACCTCGCCGACGGCTCCGCCATCACCGGGGAGGACGAGGGGCTGAGCCGCATCCGCGTCGGCGATCGGGTGAACCTCGCGATTGACGGCGGCGCGGCGCACCTGTTCGACGCGTCCGGCGCGGGCCACCACGCGGCCGAACGAAGCGCGTGACCGCCAACGCCCGCCGCGTTGACCTCGCCGGGCTGTGGTTCGTCCTGCCCTTTCTCCTGCTCTATTCGGTCATCCTGATCTGGCCGCTGCTGCGCGGCATTTCGCTCAGCTTCCACCGCGCGGACCTGTTCGGGGCGCGGACCTTCGTCGGGCTCGACAACTACGTCCGCCTGTTCGCCGACCCGATCTTCTGGCAGTCGGTGGTCAACACCTTCCTCCTGGTGCTGATCGTCGTGCCCCCGCTCACCGCCATCGCGCTCGGGCTGGCGCTCGCGCTGAACAAGCGCACCCGGGCGTCCGCGCTGTTCCGCGGCGTGTTCTTCGCCCCCGCCGTGCTGTCGGTGACTATCGTCACCTTGATCTGGCGCTTTATCCTCACCCCCGACGCGGGGCTGGTGGCGGAGGCGGCGCAGGCGCTGGGGCGCGAGCCGATCCCCTTCCTGTCGGACCCGGGGCTCGCGCTGCCCGCGCTCGCGCTGACCACCATCTGGTGGTCGCTCGGCTTCCCGATGATGCTGTTCCTCGCGGGCCTCCAGCAGATCCCGGAGGACATGTACGAAGCGGCAGCCCTGGACGGGGCGGGGCCGTGGACGCGCTTCCGGCGGATCACGCTGCCCTCGCTCCGCCGCACGCTGGTGCTGGTGCTGATGACCCAGGTCGCCGCCCAGCTGCAGCTGTTCGGCCAAGCGCAGCTCCTGACCGGCGGCGGCCCGAGTGGGGCGTCGCGCACCGTCGTGCTCTACATCTTTGAGGCCTCCTTCGGCCGCTGGGAACTCGGCTACGCCACCGCCATGGCCGAGATGCTGTTCCTGCTCGTGCTGCTGGTGGTGGTGGTCCAGTACCGCGCGACGATGGAGAAGGAGGTGCTGCGCTGATGGCCGACGCCGCGCCCCGCGCCCGCCTGTCGCCGCTCGCGCTCGCCGCCGTGCTGGTCGGCGTGGCGCTGATGCTCCTGCCGCTCGCCTGGACCTTGCTGCTTTCGCTGAAAAGCAACGCCGACCTCGCGCGCGACAGCGGGGCGGCCTTTGGCCCGCCCTACACGCTCGAGAATTACAGGGCGATCCTGCAGAGCGCGTCCACCTTCCGCTGGCTCCTGAACAGCTTGCTCGTCTCGCTCCTCACCACGACGGGCGTGCTGCTCCTGTGCTCGCTCGCCGGCTACGCCTTCGCCCGACTCGAATTCCCGTTCCGCCGCACCTTGTTCGTCTTCGTGCTGCTCGGCCTCGCCATCCCCGAACAGGCGGTGATCCTGCCGCAGCACCAGTTGTTCGCCGAGCTGCGGCTCCACAACAGCTACCCGGGGCTGGTGCTACCCGGACTGGTCGGCTCCTTCGGCGTGTTTTTCATGACCCAGTACTTCAAGGGCATCCCGCGCGACCTGGACGAGGCCGCGTTGCTCGACGGCGCGTCGCGGTTCACCATCTTCTGGCGGGTGCTCCTGCCGCTCACCGTGCCCGCGCAGGCGACGCTCGGCGTGTTCACCTTCCTCGGCTCGTGGAACGCTTATTGGTGGCCGCTGATCTCCGCGACACGAAGCGACATGTACACGCTGACGGTGGGGCTCGCGTCCGCGCAGATGAACTACGCGCAGACAAGCGGGCTCGGCTACCTGATGGCGCAGGCGGTGTTCGCCTCCATCCCGATCTTCATGGTGTACATCGTGTTTCAAAAGCAGATCGTCCGCGCGATGGCCGGGACGGCGGTGCGATGAAGCGGGCCGCGCTGCTCCTGCCGCTGCTCCTCCTCGGCTGCGCGGGCGGCGAGCAGCGCACGGGCGTCTACCTCCAGCGCTTCTTCGGCGAGTGCACGGCGGTGTACGGCCGGGAGACGAACGTCGCGGCGGCCGAGGGCGAGTGCGGCATCATCACCGCCATGCTCAACAAGTTCAACGCGGAGAACCCCGACGTTCGCGTCAGCGACAACGTGGTTGCCTGGCCGGGTTACCCGTCGCTCACCGCGCAGATGGCGGCCAAGGACCCGCCTGACGTCGTCACCATGCATTCGGGCGTGATCGCCGACTATGCGGCCAAAGGGCTGCTCGAGCCGGTCGAGCCCTACTTGCGCGAAGCAGGCATCGACCCCGCTGCCTTTACCGAGGCGAGCCGGCGCGCGGTGGCCGTCGGCGGGCGGCTGTACGGCCTGCCGTGGGACACGCACGGCGGGCTGTACCACGTCAACACCAAGCTCTTCGCCCAGGCCGGGCTGATGAAGGACGGCCGCCCCGTGCTGCCGTCCTCGGCGGAAGAGTTCCTGCGCCACGCCCGCCAGTTCAAGGCGCGCACCGGCAAGCCGTACCTGATCCAGAGCCTAGTCGGCGATCCCGCGGGGCAGGCGCGCAACCTGTACACCTATCTGCTCGCCCAGAACGCCGACTTCGTCCCCGCACCCGGCCAGATCCGGCTGCAGACGCCCGAAGCGCGCCGGATCGTGGCCTTCTACCGGCGCATCAACGAGGAGCGGCTGGGCACGCTCAACCAGGACACGCCGGCGGCGATCGCCTCCTTCACCAACGGCGAGGGCGGCATCTATCCCACCGGCACTTGGATGATCGGCCAGTTCGAGACGGACGAGCGGACGCCGGGCCGGCCGTTGCACGACAGTTACGCCGTTTACCCCTTCCCGCGGCTGTTCGGGCGCGACGTGGCCTTCGTCTCAGGCCACGCCTGGGTCGTGCCCAAGCGCGAGCGGTCGCCCGCCGAGCGCGCGGCGCTGGCTCGCCTGTTCCGCTTCATGGCCGACCACAACGGCGACTGGGCGCGCACGGGCCACCTGCCCGCCTTCCGCGACGTAATCGAGGGGTCGAAATTCCGCGCGCTCCCGCACCGGGCGGACATCGCGCCCCTCGCCGCCAAGGGCCGCCCGCTACCGAGCGTGCTCCAGCGCCAGTCGGCGGTGGAGGGCATCGTCGGCGAGGAGGTTTCCGCCGCCGTGATCGGGCAGAAGCCGATCGACGCGGCGCTCGCCGACGCCGAACGGCGCATCAACGAGTTCTTGGCGGAAACGCAGGTGGGCACGAGCGCCAGCTGACTAGCTGCGTGCTTGCCATTTGGCAGTGTGCGGCTTATCTGTTGCCAATCAGCAGGAGTCGCTCATGTCTTCCGTCGCCCTCGTTGACGCCGCGCCGCGCCCTTTCGTCCCCGAGCCGATCAGCGACGAGGAGGCGCAGGCCGCCTTCCGCGCTGTTGTGCGCCTATTCGGGCTGTGGGGCGTCACTGACGAGCAGGCGGCTACCCTGCTCGACCTGCCGCTGCGCAGCTACCGCCGCTGGAAGGCGGGGGAGATCGGCCGCATCGACCGCGACGGCAAGGCGCGGCTCTCCAACCTGCTAGGCGTCCACAAGGCGCTGCGCCTGATCTTCGCCGATCCCGCGCGCGGCTACCGTTGGGTGAAGGCCCCGAATGACGCCTACGGCGGACGCTCGGCGCTGGACGTGATGCTCGGCGGCGAGCTCACCGACCTCATGCGCGTACGCCGCTACTTGGACGCGGAGCGCGGCGGCTGGTGATCGATCCGGCGGCGGTGCCGACGGCCCCCGTCGATTGGCGGGGCGCCCGGCGCATCATCCGCAGCATCTTCCCGCCGATCGACCTTTTCGAGGACCTCGCTGACCCCGCCGATTGGCCGCTCCTAATCTCGGTAGAGGGCAAGACCAACCCGCGGCTGATGGAGACGCTGGGCGCGCTCGACCTCGTGCCGCCGGCGCGGCGCGTTGGCGGCCCGGGCGCGAGCTGGCTGATGGCGCCCTTTACCCACGTCAGCCCCGACCGGCCGAGCCGCTTTTCCGCAGGAGCCTACGGCGTACTCTACGTCGCCCGGGACTTCACTACCGCGCTCGCCGAGACCGTCCACCACCACGGCCGCTTCTTGGCCGCCACCGCCGAGCCGCTCGGCTGGACCTCGCAATTCCGCGAGATCGCGCTGGACGTGGCGCTGCCCGCCCGTGACCTGCGCGACGAAGCCCGCTTCGCCGCGGCGCTGCGCCCCGACGACTACCGCGAAAGCCAGCGGCTCGGCGCCGCGCTCCGCGCAGGCGGCGCGGAGGGGATCGTCTACCCGAGCCGCCGGTCGGCCGGCGGCGAGTGCGTCGCACTGTTCTTCCCCGACCTCGCGGCGAACCCCGTGCAGGGCCGCCACCTCCGCTACCATTGGAACGGCGCGCGGGTGGACTACGTGCGCGAAGTCGGCGGCGGCGTGTTCCGGCTCGAGCCTTAAGCCGCTTCGTTTCGCAGCACGCTGTTGCTGAGCAGGCGGTGCAGGTCGTGCTCAAGCAGCTGGCGGCTCGCGGCGGCGAGCCGCATCTCCGGCGCGAGAAGGCGGGCGGTGCCGCGCTTGGTCTTGGCAGAGTAGAGGGCGAGGTCCGCCTTGCGGAACAGCGTTTCGGACGTGTCGTTCGCTTCCGCCGCGGCGATGCCGATCAACAGAGTGCGGTCGTCTACCGTGTAGGGCATGGAAACGTAGGTGATGCAGCGCTGCGCCAGCGTCTCTAGCTCCGCCTCCTCGCGCGGCACGGAGATGAACACCTCGAACTCGTCGCCAACCTTGTGGCCCTAGGTGTCGTTGATCTCCTTGAACCGGTCGAGGTCGACGAGGATCAGCACGTAGCGCGCGCCGCGGCGGCGCAGCGTGTCCTCCAGCGCCCTCAGGATCATCGCGCGGTTGGGCAGCCCGGTGAGCGAGTCGTAGCGCGCGGCGCGGCGCTTCTCCGCCCCCGCCCGCGCGCTCCGACAGGTCGCAGCCGATGCCGCGGAACCCCGTCACCGCGCCGTCCGCGTCCGTGATCGGCCGGCCGGTCATCGACCACAGCTTGCTCGGATCGTGCGCGGCCTTGACCGTCAGGTCGGTGAAGGGGAGCTGGCGGGTGAGGTAGAAGGGAAGCGCGCTCGCCGCCCGGACCATCGACGTCGTTCAGGCAATCGAGCGCGAGGTCGGCGAGCCGCACGCCGGCATAGGAGGAAGCGTCGAGCCCGGCCTAGGCGAGGATCGCGCCCGACAGGTAGGTCAGCCGTCCATCGGTATCGACTTCCCAGAATCAGCCCTTGCCGCTGTCCTCGAAGGCGGACGCGAAGCGCGAGGTATCGTCGGGCGCGTCCTCGACCACCGGCGGGGCGTCGCGACCCTGCCGAAGCCTGAGCGATGCGAACAAGCTACTCACGGCGCGCCGGCCTCCCCCCCCCGAGCCGCGCCGCGAGCGCCGCCGTACCGGGGAGAGTGCTAGGGCGACGCAGGTTAAGAAGGCGTCAGCGCGCTCGCCGCCACGTCTGGCTTTGGCAGAAAATCGCCACGCAACCCTTCACGCCCAATCGCCCGTCGGGCCGGAGCTTGAGGATCGAACGGTAGGTCTTGCCCTCCTCCGGGCTGTAGATGCGGCCGCGCCAGTCGCTGCCGCGGTCGGTGAAACCCGACAGCACCCTCAGCCCCTGGATCGGCCGGTCGCGCAGCGCCTTGTTCGGGTTGCGCGAGTCGCGCGGCGGGCCGTCGGGCGTGGGGGCGAGGATGCGGCTGATCCGCCCGCACCGCGCCGCCGCCGCCGCCCCGGCGCAAGGCCCGATGGTGACCTGGGCGCGGCCGTCCTGGGTGATCCAGGTGCCGTCGATCGGCTGCGCGGCGAAGGCGGGTGCGGCGAGCAGGAACAGCGGGTAGAGCAGGCGGGAAACACGCATCGAACAGGGGCTCCTCTTGAACTGGCGCATCGGCATCATCGGCGGTTCCGGCCTATACGCCATCGAAATGCTCACGGACGCGCGGTGGCGCAAGGTGGATACGCCTTGGGGACTGCCCTCCGACGAGCTGCTGTTCGGCCGCTTGGGCGACATGGAGCTGGTGTTCCTTCCCCGCCACGGGCGCGGGCACCGCATCCCGCCGAGCGAGGTCAACGCCCGGGCGAACGTCGACGCGCTCAAGCGCGCGGGCTGCACGGACCTGCTCGCCATCAGCTCGGTTGGCTCGCTCCGCGAGGGGCTCGCGCCCGGCCGCTTCGTCGTGGTCGATCAGTTCATCGACCGCACGATGGCGCGGCCGTCCTCCTTCTTCGGGACGGGACTCGTCGCCCACGTCTCCATGGCGGAGCCGACCTGCCCCCGCCTGTCCGCCTTCGCCGCTGCGGCGGTGGTCGCGGCGGGCGGCGAGGTGGCGGAGAACGCGACCTATCTGGCGATGGAAGGGCCGCAGTTCTCCACCCGGGCGGAGAGCCTGATGTACCGCGCCTGGGGCGCCGACGTGATCGGCATGACCGCGATGCCCGAAGCCAAGCTCGCGCGGGAAGCGGAGCTCCCCTACGCGCTGGTCGGCATGGTCACCGACTACGATTGCTGGCGCGAGGAAGCGGCGTTCGTCGAGGTATCGGAGGTGATCGGCCAGATGAACGCCAACGGCGAGGTCGCGCGGCGGCTGGTGGCCGAGTTCGCCCGCGCGCTGCCGGCGGAGCGGACAGCGTCGCCGCTCGACACGGTGCTCGACCACGCGATCATCACGGGGGCGGACGCGCGCGATCCGGCGCTGGTGGGGAAGCTGGACGCGGTGCTGGGGCGGGTGATGGGGAGCTGACGATGCATCTCCTTCTCCCCCTTGAGGGAGAAGGATCCGGAGACTTAGCAGCTTGCTGCTTAGTCTCAGTTGGATGAGGGGTACTCGCTCGCGCAAAGAGTGCGCGTGATGCGGAGCATCGCCCCCTCACTCTCCCACGTTGCTCTGCAACGCGGGCCTCTCCCTCAAGGGGAAAGGGGTGTCACCCCGAACAGCTCGCCCCGCCCAGCACGCAGAAGCGCGCGCAGTGCGGATGGTTGAGCGGCACGGGCCGCGCCGCCTCCGCCAGCGTCTCCCCCAAGTCGAACCCCGGCGCGTAAGGCAGGAGCGTGCAGGCGACCACCCGCGCGCTCGCCTCACCTTTCCGCCGCACCACCATCCGGCTCGTCGCGCACATCACGCCGTCCGGGCGCTTGCCCAGGATGTCCCAGCAGCCCGTGCTGATCTCCGGCACGTCCGCCGCCTCGTCCATCTCGGGGAAGAGCACCGCGCGGGCCGGGTCGGCAGCGTCCACGCCAATGCCTTCCGCCGCGAACAGTCGGGCGTAGCCGACGCGCGCCGCCGCCTCACGCTCGCCCGCCAGCCGCCGTCCGGCGATGGCGAGCGAGAAGCCGTTGGCCGACAGCCAGCGCAGGCCGTCGATCGCGGCCTCCCAGCTGCCCGGCCCGCGCTCGCCTTCGTGGACCTCCCGTGAATGATGGTCGAGGCTAACCCGAAGGGTGAGCTTCGCGCCGAACCGCTCGCGCAAGGTAAGCAGCGCGGCTTCGTAGCGGCGCATCGGCTTCATGGCGTTGGTGAGCACCAGCGCCTCGAACCCCGCCGCCAGCGTACGCTCGAGCATGGGCACGAACTCGCGATTCATGAACGGTTCGCCGCCGGTGAAGCCGATCTCGCGCACGGGGCGGCCCGACGCGGCGATCTCGTGGAGGAACCGCGCCACCTCCGCTTCCGTCAGGTAGACGAGCGCGTCGTTCACCGGCGAGCTGTCGATGTAGCAGTTGGCGCAGGCGAGGTTGCACAGCGTCCCCGTGTTGAACCACAGGGTGTCGAGCGCGACGAAGGGCGCGCGGGCGCGCTCCTCGCCCTTGGCGGTGACGAGCGGGTCGCGGAACTTGCGGCTGACGAGCGGCTGCGCGGCCACCGCGAACGGGGACGGGCCAGCGGACGCATTGCGGGTGCGAGGCATCGTGCGGGTCATCGGCGGCTCCTTGCCAGCAGGCGCGCCCAGCGTCGCGGCCATTTTTCAAAGACTTGGCGTTCGTAGAGCGAAAAGGCGGCGGTCTTGGCGATCTCCGCGCGGGTCGGGTAGGCGACGACGGCGCTGCCGAGCGCGAAGGCCGAGGCCTTGCCCGTGATCTGCTGCGCCAGCGGCAGCAGCAGCTCGCCCGCGCGGGCGCCGACGATCGTCGCGCCGACCGTCCGCCCGCGGCGCCGCACGAGCTTGAGGAAGCCGCGCGCGTCGCCCTCGCAGATCGCACGGTTGTTGTGGGCGAATTCTTCGCGGACCACCTCCACGTCGCTCCAGCGCTCGCGCGCGGCGGCTTCCGTCAGCCCGACCTGGGCGAGCTCCGGGTCGGCGTAGGTGACCCAGGGCAGCGCGCGCCAGTCGACGCGGGCGGGGTAGCCCAGCGCGATGTTGAGTGCGGCGACCGAACCGTCGTGCCCGGCGGCGTGGGTGAAACGCGGCCCGGCGCGGCAGTCCCCCACCGCGAAAACGTGGCGCAGGCTGGTGCGCCGCCGCTCGTCGACGACGATGCCGTCGGGGCCGTGCGCCACGCCGATCGCGTCGAGTTCAAGCTCGCCGATGTTGGGCGTCCGCCCCGCGGCGATCAGCAGGTGGCTCGCGTCGAGCCGCGCGTCGTCGTCGAGGAGCAGCGACACGCCGTCGCCCGCGCGGGCGACTTCGCGCAGCCCCGCGCGGCGGATAGCGACGCCCTCCGCCTCCAGCTGCTCGACCACCACGGCCGCGGCGTCCGGATCGTCGCGCCCGAGCACCCGGCCGCGCGCGAGCAGGGTGACGTCCGAGCCCAACCGGCGGAACGCTTGCGCCATCTCCACCCCGATTGGCCCCGCGCCGAGGATCGCCAAGTGGCGCGGCAGCTCCGTTAATTCCCATAGCGTCTCGTTGGTGAGGTAGGGCGCGTCGGCGAGGCCGGGGACGTCGGGCACGACCGGCCGCGAGCCCGTCGCGATCACCAAGCGCGGGGCGCTCAGCCGGCGGTTGCCGACGAGGAGCGTGCGCGCGTCGAGGAAGCGGGCGCGGGACCGCAGCACCTCCACCCCCATCGTTTCGAACCGCTCGGCCGAGTCCTCCGGCGCGATGGCGGCGATCGTCTCGTGGACGTGGCGGTGGACTGCGCGGAAGTCGACCTCCGGCAGGCGCAGCGCTACGCCCAGCGCTTCCCCCCGGCGCGCGGCGGCGGCCCGCGCCGCGCTGGCGAGCAGCGCCTTGGACGGCACGCAGCCGTTGTTGAGGCACTCACCGCCCATCACCGCGCCCTCGATCAGCGCGACGCGCAGCCCCCACATCGCGCAGCCGCCCGCCGCGGTGAGCCCGGCGGCCCCCGCGCCGATCACCAAGAGGTCGTGGGTGTGGGACGGCATCTCGCCAAGCTACGTCGCGCGTCGGCTTCCGATTTCAACCCCGGCGTGCAAGGGCGCGCTCGTGGCTTCCATCCTCTTTACCGGCGCGGCCGGGCTGCTCGGCGGCGAGCTCGCGGCGCGGCTGCTCGCGCGCGGCCACGGCGTCACCGCGCTGATCAACCGGAACAAGGACGTGCGGGGCAACGACGGAGCGATGCTTCGCTCCGCCGACTGGACCGGCGCCGCCCCGCGCGCGGGCGAGCTGCTGCTGCTCGGCGGCGACCTGGTGCGCGACGGCTTCGGGTGGGACGGGGGAACGCACAACGCCCTAGCCGCTGCGCACGACCTGCTGATCCACTGCGCGGCCGTGACGCAGTTCGACGCTGCCCCGGAGGTCCACCGCGCGGTGAACGTCGAGGGCACCCGCCGCGCGGCGGCGCTCGCCGCGGCGGGCGGGATGCGGCTGCTCCACGTCAGCACCGCCTACGTTTGCGGGACGCGCAACGGCCCGATCCCCGAAGCCCCGCGCGACCCCGCGCCCTTCGCCAACGGCTACGAGGAGAGCAAGGCGGCGGCCGAGGAGGTCGTGCGCGGCTCAGGCGTCCCCGCCGCGATCGCCCGACCGAGCATCGTCGTCGGCGAATGGGCGTCCGGGCGCATCCGCAGCTTCGACACCATCTACGCCGCGTTCCGCCTCATCGCCGAGGGCCGCGTGCGCGCTATGCCGGCGTCCCCTCGCGCCACGCTCGACTTCGTGCCGATCGACCATGTCGTTGCGGGGCTGGTCGTCATGGCCGAGAACATGGACGGGGCGGCCGGCCGCACCGTCCACCTCGCCTCCGGCGCGCCGGTGCCGGTGGCCACGTTCCGCGACGCGATCGCCGCCGTGCCGCACTTCCATGTCCCCGAACTGGTCGCGCCTGCCGCGTTCGACCCCGCCCGCCTGTCCCCGCTCGAGCGCCGCCTCCACGGGCGGATCACCGGGCTCTACGCAAGCTACTTCCAGCGCGATCCGCGCTTCGTCGTGGCGGCGCTACCCGCGCTCGGCGGCCCCGCCTGCCCGCCGACGGACGCCGCCTTCCTCGCCCGGCTGATCGGCTACGGCATCGCCGCGGGCTTCCTGCCGCTCACGAAGCGCGAACGCTAGGCGCGGCCCAGGCGTCGCGCTGGCGGACGAAGGGCAGGCGCAGCGCGCGGCCCAAGCCCAGCTCGGCCGGGTCGCGGTAGTTCGGCACGCCGGCGGCGACGCGGGCCTGCGGCACGTCGAGTCGGAAGGTACCGTGCAGGTGGTCCCACAGCGAGAAGCCGCTCGACCAGTTCGAATCGGTCTCGTCGCGCGCCGCGCTGTGGTGGATGCCGTGCATCCGCGGCGTGGTGACGACGCGCGCCAGCCGGCGTTCGAAGCGCTCGGGCAGCGCTAAATTGCTGTGGTGGAACAGCACGGCGAGGAAGAACCAGCCCTGCCAGACGGCGAACGCCCGCGGCGACGCGCCGATCAGCGCGACCTGTGCCGCGCGGTACGGCGCGGAGATCGCCATGTCGACGAAGTGGAAGCGCAGCGCCGTGCTCGCGTCCAGGTCGAGATCGACGTGGTGGACGAGGTGAAAGCGCCACAGCGCAGCCACGCGGTGGGTGAGGACGTGCCAAAGGTAGGTGGTGTAGTCCATTAGCAGCACCGCCGCTGCGTCCCGTGCCACGACGGGCAGCGGCAGCCGCTGGACGAGCCCGCGCCGCCGCTTCTCCGCTTGGGCAGCGAGCGGCGCGGTGAGCGGCCGTTCGAGCAGCGCGACCGTCGCCATCGTCGCCGCGCCGAGCAGCAGGTTGACCGGCAGCCGCTCGCGCTCCGGCCGCGTCCGCCGCCGCAGCGGTCGCCGCCGCTCGCCGACGAGGATCGCCGCGGCGCCGAGCCCGAGCAGCGCGCCGCCGGCCAGGGAGAGGGGGGACGGACGCGCCATCGTTCAGTCGCAACCCACGGCGCGCCCCTCCGGTTGCGGGCGCGCCGCGATCGGCTACGGCTCCTCCCATGCCCGAGCCACGCGTCGTCCTGTTCACCCGGTACCCCGAGCCCGGCCGCGCCAAGACGCGGCTGATTCCTGCATTGGGAGAGGTCGGCGCGGCGGCGCTCCACCGCCGCCTCGCCGAGCGCACGCTGGCCGCCGTCCGCGCCTCCGGCCTGCCCTACGAGCTGCGCGTTACCGGGGCGGAGCCGGCCGCCTTCCGCGCCTGGCTCGGCCCGATGGACGCCGTGCCCCAGGGCGACGGCGACCTGGGCGAGCGGTTGGCGCGCGCCGCGCCGCCCTACCCCGTTCTCTTCATCGGCGCGGACGTCCCCGACCTCTCCGCCAATCACCTCCGTGCGGCGGCCGACGCGTTGCGCGGGGCGCCTGCCGTCGTCGGTCCCGCCGAGGACGGCGGCTACTGGCTGCTCGGTCTTGCCGGGGCGGTGCGGGGCATCTTCGACGGGATCGCCTGGGGCACGGACGCCGTGTTCGATCAAACTATGACCCGCCTTCGCGCGGCCGGCGACGAGCCCGCGCTCCTCGCCTGCCTCGCCGACTGCGACCGGCCGGAGGACCTCGCCCGCTGGCCGGGGCTCGCGGCGTGAGCGACGCGCCCGGCGTCGCGATCGTCGTCCCCACGCTCGACGAGGCGACTACCCTGCCGCGCCTCGCCCGCCACCTCCAGTTGCTCGACCCTCCCCCCGCCGACGTCCTCGTCGTCGACGGCGGCAGCGCGGACGGCACAGCCGACCTCGCCGCCGCCTTGGGCCTGCGCGTGATCACCGGCGAGCGCGGGCGCGCGAAGCAGATCAACCTCGGCGTTGCCGAAGCCCGCGCCCCGCTCGTCTGCGTGCTCCACGCCGACACGCTCCCGCCCGACGATCTCGTCGCGGTGGTCCGCCGCACGCTCGCCGTGCGGAGTATCGCGCTGGGCGGCTTCACGCCGCTCCTCAGCGGCTCGGAGAAGGTGCGCTGGCTCACCTCTTTCCACAACTGGATCAAGACCTGGTACGCGCCGCTGCTGCTGCGCCCGCACCTGTTCGTCCGGGGCGTCCGCCTCCTCTTCGGCGACCACGCGATGTTCTTCCGCCGCGACCAGTTCTTGGCCGCGGGCGGCTGCGACCCCGGCCTGCCGGTGATGGAAGAGGCCGACCTGTGCATCAAGATGGCGCGCTTCGGCCGCGTGCGGCTGGTCAACCGCGTGATTCTCACCTCCGACCGCCGCGTCGCGGCGTGGGGCGAGGCGCGGGCGAACTGGATCTACTTCACCGTGGGCCTGCGCTGGGCGGTCGGCGCGCACCGCCGGCTGGGCGAGGCCTATCCCGACGTGCGCTGAGGGCCGCGGGCCAGCACGCGGCCGTCAATCACGACGACCTCGGGCGCCTCCGCCAGCGAAGGCCCCTCGCGCCCCAGGCACGCGCCCGTCGCCACGTCGAAACGCCACCCGTGCCACGGGCAGCGCACCGCGCCGTCCGCTACCGGCGCGTCGTCGAGCGGGCCGAGCCAGTGCGGGCAGACGGTGGAATGCGCCAGTAGCGCGCCGTTCACCTCAACCAGCCTGAACGCTCGCCCGCTAAGCTCGAACGGCAGCGGCAGCGCGGCACGCACGTCCTCCGCTGGCCCGAAGTCGACGCTTCCCTCCAGCGGCCCGCGCGGGCGGCACTCGCCGAGCATCCGCTCGCGCGCCCGCATCATTGCCTCGTCCTCGTCCCACAGCCGGGCGTAGGCTTGGGCGTAGGCCGCGCCGATCGGCCCAAGCCGCTCCGGCCGCGCTTCGGGCACCCAGAACTTCACCACCACGGCCGTCTCGTGCGCCGCGCGCTGGGCCAGCACGACGCGGATCTCCGTCCCTGCGCCCGTGCCTTCGAGCGTGGTGGAGGCGTAGTGCCCTGCCGCCCGGTCGGCGCGGAGCTCGATCACCTGGGGCTCCTCGCGCCCGGCCAGCGTCAGCCGGACGCGCCAGCCCCACGCCCCGCGCGCCAGCAGCTCGCACGCGCCGAAGCTCCCATCGTGCAGGTGTGCCAAGTGCTCCCAGTCGAACACGTTCTCCCAAACGCGCGCGGGGGACGCGCGCACGAGGCGCCGGTACGTGCCCGCCAGGTGGAGCTCGACCGGCAGTGCGCGGCCGTCGGGAGCTTCAGGGGTGGTCGCGGGGGCGCTGCTGTTCATGGCCGTCCTATGCCGGATCGCGCGCCGGCGCGCACCCGGCTGGGCGGATGGACGGAACGGGCGGGGAGCCGTGGCCCCCCACCCTCCGCAAGTCAGTACGTGTTCGACGACATGGTCGAACCGCCGGTGGACGCCCCCATGCGCGCCCGGCTCGAGCTGTGCCCGCCCGCGCGGTACAGGATCTCGGACGCCGCCTCACTCGACAGCCCCGCGCGGCTCGCATCCACGGAGACGAACACGCCGCCGCCGTTGATCCGGTCGGAATAATAGCGTGCGTCCTCGTCGCTCACGCCGTGCTTGGTGAGAAGGTCGCTCAGGCCCCCCGCCGCCGCGCCGAGCGCGGTGCCGGTGAGCGCCGCGCCGCCGATCGCCGTCTCGGCGATCGCGCCCGCCGCGGCGAGCGGACCGACGCCCGGAATGGCGAGCGCGGCGATGCCGAGCAGCGCGCCGACGCCCGAGCCCGCGGCGGCCTTGGACAGGAAGCTCGCCGGCTCGTTGCCGTCGCCGCGGCTGCCGTCGCCGTGCGTTTCGCTGGTCTTGCCGCCGTGCTGGGCGATCACGGAAATGGCGGCGTCCGACACGCCCGAGCGGCGCAGCTCGTCGACCGCGGCCTGCGCTTCGGATTGATTGTCGAACACGGCGGAAACGATGTTGCCTTGCATGAACGATACTCCTTGCAACGCGACCAGAACGATCGCGACGGGGGCTAACCGGCGATCGCGGGGCATCGTTCCACCGCTCCGCGCGGCCCCGGCCCGCCCCGTCGCGCGTTGCGCCGCCGCTCCTATCGAAGGAACCCGTCCCCATGCGCTACAACAAGCTCGGCGACACCGGCCTGTTCGTCTCCGAACTCTGCCTCGGCACCATGACTTTTGGCGGCTCGGAGGGAATGTGGAAGCAGATCGGCGCGCTCGATCAAGCGGCGGCCGACGAACTGGTACACGACGCCGCAGACGCGGGGATCAACTTCTTCGACACCGCCGACGTCTACGCCGACGGCGCGTCGGAGGAGATCACCGGCCGGGCGCTGCGCGCGCTGGGACTGCCGCGCGACCGCTACGTCGTGGCCTCCAAGGCGTTCGGGACGACCGGCGACGGCCCCAACCAGCGCGGCGCCTCGCGCGTCCACCTGCTGGACGCGTGCAAGGCGAGCCTGCGCCGGCTCGGCACCGACCACCTCGACCTCTACCAGATCCACGGCTTCGACCTCGCGACGCCCATGGAGGAAACGCTGCGTGCGCTCGACGTGCTCGTGCAGCACGGCCACGTCCGTTACGTCGGCCTGTCGAACTGGGCGGCGTGGCAGGTCGCCAAGGCGCTGGGGATCGCCGAGCGGCTGAACTTGCACCGCCCCGTCTCGCTCCAGGCTTACTACACGCTGGTCGGCCGCGACCTGGAGCGCGAGATTGTCCCCATGCTCCGGTCCGAGCGCGTCGGGCTGATGGTCTGGAGCCCGCTCGCCGGCGGTTTCCTGTCGGGCAAATATGCGGAAGGCGAGGCCGGCGACGGCCGCCGCGCCGCTTTCGACTTCCCGCCGGTGGACGAGGCGCGCGGCCGCGCCGTGCTCGCCGCGATGCGTCCGATCGCGGACGCGCGCGGCGCGTCGATAGCGCAGGTCGCTATCGCCTGGCTCCTCCACCAACGCGCGGTGAGCAGCGTGATCGTCGGCGCCAAGCGCCCGGACCAGCTCCGCGACAACATCGCCGCGACGGCCGTGGAGCTCGCCCCCGAGGATCTCGCCGCGCTCGACGCCGCGAGCCGCCTGCCCCCGGAATACCCGGGCTGGATGCTCGACTTCCAGGGCAGGAACCGGCGCGACCAGCTGGCGGGGCGACGCTTCTCGGCGGACTGAAGATAAGGTGAGAGTGGCGGTGAGAACCGTCGAGAGCGGACGCGCCTCGGCCTACTCGCTTGGTTCGACTGCGCAGAGTTTATCCGCCCTGCCTCAGGGCGCGAGCATGGATGCATTCCTTCCGGCGACCATGTCGCGCCTGGGTCATGGCGCGACGTCGGCAGCCGTGAACGTCCAGCACGCGCCCACGGCGCTGCTATTCGCGCAGCTCACCACGGTAGTCTGTTCGACTAAGAGTAGCCGGCGAGCTGCTTCAGCCGGCATTGGGTAATTCCGGCCGAGCCAAGCTCGATCCGGCCGCGGCTGCGCTCCGGCGTCTGACGTCGCCTGGACCGGGCGGAAGCGACGGGCCGGGAACGACCAGCGCCGAAGCATCCAACATAGTGATGATATATAGTTGTGCGCGTCGGCGCACTCCAACATTAGCGCGGCATGGCGCACGCTTCGACGCTGCCCCGGATCGGAGCCGCCCGCGCGAACGGGGGAACGGGCGCCCAAGGCGCGCGCGGGGTCGCGCCTGAGCCGCGCGTTGCTGCCGGAGGAACTGGCGGCCGCGGACCGCGCGATCGGTGCCTACGCGCTCGCGAAGTGGCTCACGGCGAGGCTCGGGCCGCCGGTCGCCGCCAACAGCGTATACCGGATGCTTGCCGAGCTCGAGGACGGCGGCGCCGCGTGGCGGGTGGAGCACGCCAAGGGCTGGGTGCGCCCGCCCGAGGAGGTCGGAACGGGTCCGGCGCTGCTGCTGGCCTGCGTGCGCTGCCCCCGGATCGCCTTCGTCTCCACGATCTCGCGCCCGGCCTGCGCCGCCTGTGCGCGCGCGTCGCCTTCCGGCCCGCCGGGCTGGTGCTGGAGGTGATCGGCACCTGCACGCGTTGCGCGACCGCTCCGCCCGAGCCGCCATCCTCCACCAGCAAGGGAGAAGAAGCATGCGGAATTTAGTCCTGGTCCCGTTCGCGGCCGTCGCCGCGCTCGCCGCGCAGCCGGCCGCCGCGCAGCGCCCGCCCGCGCCCAGCCCGAAGTCGAACTCCGCGCCGAGCATCAGGTGTGGTGGGAGGAGCACGGCCGCTGGGAGGCGGAGCACCGCGCGGCGGCCGCGCGGCTCCGCGCTGTGGCCGACCTGCT